>JAVBOZ010000006.1:0-13901 GCA_031549985.1 Oscillospiraceae bacterium
GTTGAACTTCACTTCCACCCTGCCGCCGGGCTGGGCTTCAAACTTATAATCGCCCTTGAAGGCCACGCCAAACTGATCGGTAACAAAGATGGTATTATACTGCGTAAAAACAGGGAATTCGATGGCCTGCCCATTCTTGACCGCCGCGATCTTGACCCCGTTGAGCCAGACGAACTGCGTCACCGCCATGCCAACAAAGCTGCTCGCACGCTTGAAGGCAACCACGGCGGGCTGAGGCAAAATCTCATTCTGCTGCGCAACCAGGGGCATGGACTCAAACTTTTTGCTGCAGGCGTTGCATTTGTAATTGATGGGCTCAAAGTCGTAGTTTGTCTTTTCCATCGAATTGGCCACCAGCGCGCCCACCGCGCCAAACGCCAGGCCCATGCCAATGGATTTGCCCATCGCGCCCTTCTTGCCGAGAATACGGAATTCACCGCCGCCGCAATGGGGGCATTTGAGGTAATAAAGGCTGGGGAGCTGTACCTGCTGAACAGGCTGCTGGGGTGCGACTGTGTTTTGCGGTTCCATCTTGCTTCCTCCTGATAATCAACTGTTTTGTATCAATTCAACTTTTCGCAAATTTCAAATACCCGCGCGGGCAGCTCCGCAGCGTCGGCGGAAATGGTGAAGGTAAAGTTCTTCTCGGTGCTTTCGCTGAGTTTGACAACCTTTTCAAGGAACGCCGCCAGTGCCGCATAATCCCGGCCGCCGATGCGCAATGTAGCGTCCGTAAAGATATCCGTGATGTCGTGATCACCGGCGCAAATGCCGCTGAGAAAACCGTAGTAAGCGTCGTATCCTTTCACGCGGTATTCCTCCGCCGAAACCAGACGCGCCCGCGAGCTGACCTCGTAGGTAAGTTTGCGTTTTTCCTCAACGCAAACCACGTTGCCGCGCGATTCTTCCACCGCAGCGTTCACCAACGCCACCAATTGCTTGGTCTTCCCGGAGCCTTTGCTTCCGGCGATGATCTTAACCATGGCTTTGCCCTCCCGATCTGCTAAATATTCATTCCGTAAGCCGCGCGTAGGTCGGCTCTGGTTTTGTCGTGTTCCTCCCCCGGCTTGCCCAACAGGGCAAACATAAAGGATTTATAATCTTCCACGCCCGGCTGATCAAAGGGGTTGACCCCCAGCATATAGCCTGAAATCGCGCAGGCCTTTTCGAAGAAATAGATCAGCCATCCCAAGGATTCGGCGTCCAGCCCGGGCAGCGAGATGTGCAGGCTGGGGCAGCCGCCCTTTTGGTGCGCCAGCGCCGTCGCGCGGAAGGCAGTCTCATTGATTTCGTGCAGTGTCTTGCCCGCCAGATAATTCAGCTCATCGCCGTTGTGCTCCTGCTTCGTCACGCCAAGCGCGTTGGCCGGTTGCTCGAAGGTGATCACGGTCTCAAAGAGCAGCCGCTCCCCCTGCTGAACGTATTGCCCCAGGGAGTGCAGGTCGGTCGTAAAAGTGGCTGAAGCGGGGAACAGGCCCCGGAATTCCTTGCCGTCGCTTTCGCCGAAGAGCTGCTTAAGCCATTCGCCGAAGAGCGTCATATTCGGTTCATAGACCGCGAAAAGCTCGACGGCCTTGCGCATGCGGGTATAATAATGGTAGCGCAGCGCGGCGTACCAGTAGCAGGCGTTGTCCTCCGGCACCGCGCCCGGCTGCGCATATGCCTTTTGCGCCGCCGCCGCGCCCCTGAGCAGCGCTCCGACATCGACCCCCGCGCAGGCAATGGGCAGCAGCCCCACCGCGCTGAGGACGGAGTATCGCCCGCCCATGTTTGCCGGGACAATGAAGCGCTTCCATCCGCGCTCCTTTGCCTGCGCCAGCAGTGCGCCTTTTTTTGCGTCGGTCGTGACAAAGATGCGCTTGTCCGCCTCCTTGGGACGATCCTGGTATTTTGCTTCCAGTTTCGCGCGAAAGTGCCGAAACGCCAGCGCGGGCTCAAGCGTGGTGCCGGATTTCGAAATGACGTTGATGCAAAAATCCTTGCCCTCAATGATGGCGTCCAGCGCTGCGTAGTCGCTTTCGCTGATGTTGCAGCCGGTGAAATAGATGGCGGGCGTGCCGTTGCGGATGTCGTTATAATAACGCGAGGTTAGGGCCTCGACCACCGCGCGTGCGCCAAGGTAAGAGCCACCGATGCCGATGACCAACAATACATCCGCCTTTTTGATGGTCTCCGCCGCCGCGAGTATGCGCCTGAATTCAGCCGAGTCGATGTAACTTGCCGGAAAATTCAGCCACCCGCGCATGTCACTTCCGTCGCCCGTACCCTTTGCCAGTCTGTCGTGCGCCGCTACAATCTTTCGCGACAACATGTCGCGTTCTTCCGCATCCGGCAGGCTCCCCCCGCCGATGCCGCCGTCTCTGCCCCCGGCAAACGCCGTCGAAAAGCAGAGCCTCTGTGCCTCTTCCATGGGAATTTCCCCTTCCCCCACACAAATACGTCTGAATCTATTATTTTTACAAACGTACTTCTATTGTAGCATGGAAGGGCACGGTTGTCAAGCGCGGCGGCGGGTGTTTTTGCGCTGCCCGCGCGAAAATTTAGGGCTGTGCAAACGTGGTAAATTGTGTTATTATAATACTCTCAAACCTGTTTGATTATCAAGCGCCAACAAATTTTCGGAGGTCCCGCCATGAAGCTCGCGGTTATTTCCGACATCCATGGCAATACCCCGGCGCTGCGGGCTGTTCTGGCCGAAGCGGCCCGCGCGGGCGCTGATCGCATCGTCGCCCTGGGCGATCTTTTCGGGCCGGAAAACACCCAGGCGGTGCTTGCCGGACTTCGCGCCGCCGACGCCTTCGTCATTCGCGGCAACGGCGAGCGCTACCAGCTCGAACGCGGGGACTGGGAGAACTGGGATCAGTACGCCGCGCTGCTGGCCATTGAGCGGGAACTGGGTACCGAAGGCCTTCAATGGATCACAGCGCTGCCCGTGCAGGCCTCGCTGCGCTTCGACGCGGTTTCGCTGCGCCTGACGCACGGTTCGCCAAAAGCGGATAACGACCCTCTAACAAAAGAAAACCGTCCCGCATTGCGCCGCGCACTGCGGCTGGCAGGTGAGACCGTGGTGCTCTGCGGCCATACGCACAGCGCGTTCCTCTATGAGCAAAGGAGCAGGTATGTGTGCAACGTCGGCTCAGTCGGGATGAACCACAACGGTGATTTCACGGCGGATATGACCCTGCTGACCATCAAGGGCGGCGAAATCGCTTGTGAGCAGCGCCGTGTGCCCTACGATTTTGCCGAACGCAGGCGCACGGCGGGGGATTTGCCCTGGGCCAAACTGACGCTGCGGGGGATTGAGACGGGCGAAAACCTCTTCCTGCGGTTTATGCGGGAGGCGCAAAAACGCGGCGGCGGCAAGTGGCCGGTACCGAACGACATATGGCGCAGGTTATATGCGGAATGGACGGATGCGGGACTTATATAACCCGCCAGAAAGGATTGCTACCGTATGTTTTACAGCATCACAGGCACGGTTGTTTTTTTGGAGGAGGCCATGGCCGCCATCGACTGCGGCGGAGTAGCCTACGCCTGCGCTACCACGGCCAACACCCTGGGCAAACTTGCCGCCGGGGAACAGGCGACGCTTTTCACCCACCTGAACGTGCGTGAGGATGCCTTTGAGCTGTTCGGGTTCGCCACGCGCGACGAACTGGGCTGCTTCCGCAAGCTGATCGGTGTCACCGGCGTGGGGCCGAAGGCCGCCCTGGCCGTGCTTTCCGCCTTCACGCCGGAGCAGCTTGCCTACTTCGTCGCCTCGGGTGACACCAAGAGTATCACACGGGCGCAGGGTGTGGGGCCGAAGCTGGCGCAGCGCATCGCGCTGGAGCTGAAGGACAAGCTCACGGCCTACCCGGTGACAGGCAGCGGAACGCGTATGCAGAGCTTTCCGGGCAACGGGGCGGTGGGCGGCGGCGAAGCCATGGAGGCCCTGCTGGCGCTTGGCTATGCCCAGCCGGAGGCGGCGCTGGCGCTGCGGGGGCTGGAGGACGGCCTTTCAACCCAGGAACAGGTGCGCCGCGCGCTGCGAATACTGTCGGGCGGCTAACTTTTTCTTGACCAAACAAACATTTGATGTTATAATAAAATTAGGGGGTGTGACAAATGGACCAGCAGGCAATCATCAAAAGAGCCGAGCGTTTTTGTCGGGAAAATGACGTCACGCATTTCCCGGTGGATGTCTATGCACTTTGCAAAAAGCAGGGCATTTCCGTCGCGAACATCCCGTTGCCGCCGGAGGTCTCCGGCTTCATCGTGATCCAGGAAGAGCCGTTTCAGAGCTACCGCACCGGACGGCTCATCGCCTGCAATCGGAACGAACCTGCGGCGCGCAGGCGCTTCACCATCGCGCACGAGCTGGCGCATTATGTGCTGCACCGGCAGGCGGACGCACCGATCTACGCCCACCGGGACGCAGGGCAGGGCGGCGGCATTGAGGCGGAAGCCGACCTTTTCGCCGCAAATCTCCTGATGCCGGAGTCTGAGTTCCGGGGTTCCGCCTCCGTGATGCGGGGGTATCCGTTTGAACGCAAATGCGAGGCGCTGGCCCTGCGATTCTGCGTTTCGCGCGCGGCGGCCAGGGTTCGCATGGAACAGCTGCATATTGGCTGATACTATTTCTTGATAAAAAGCGTTGCAAGCGTTTCGAGGATTTCGTTTGCACCGCTAGGCAGAGGACGCAGGCGGCTGGCGCCTGTCAAGGACGATAACAACGCGGTACAGACGAAAGACCGGAACGATGCAAGGATTTTTATCAAGGGGTAGTATGAGAAAGGGGCGTGCGTCCGTGGAAGAAGAAAACCCATATATTCGCGATCTGGCGCTGATTCGGCAGGATCTCGCCGCGATCCCGGAAAACGAGCGCGTATTCCTCTTTTATCCGGACTACGAGGAAGAGCAGGCGGAGGATTTCGAGGATCTGCGTGATTTTTACCAGGACGACCAGATGGAGAGCATCAACGCCTTCCTTGATTCGACCCAATACGGCGAGCGCGACAGGCTTTATACCCGGCTGCTGCGGGAATACATCAATCAAAACCAATCAAAAGCCCGGCGCAACCACAGCTACAAGCTCTGGTTTTTTATTTTGACCATGGCCATTTCCTTTGGGGGCGTCATTTTCATGGCCGGGCTGGCCGCCGCCATCGTGGCCCGGAAACCGAACACCTCTTTGGCCGACGTCGGCATCGCGCTTTCCGCCGCCGCCAGCCTGATTTCGGCCATCTTTGTGCTGCCCAAGACCATCGCCAACCACCTCTTCCCCATGAATGAAGATGAATACCTTATTCGGTTGGTGGAAAAAATGCAGGAAAACGATTCGCGGCTCCGGAGCGACTACCGCTAATACTCTTCCTTGATAAAAAGCGTTGCGCGATTCGCGCACATGAAATAAGCAAGCAACCGAACCCTACATTGTACCGCGTGTGGGGAGCGGCATTATGCGCAAATGCGCGGAAAGGGCACACTATGATCGAACTCAGCCACATCAACAAGACCTTTAAGGTCGTCCGACGCGGCAAGGGCGTCGCAGCAGCCGCGAAGGCCATGTTTCACCGGGAGTATAAACAAGTGCATGCCCTGAACGATGTCTCCTTCCGCATCAACAAGGGGGAGATTGTGGGCTACATCGGCCCTAACGGCGCGGGCAAATCCACCTCCATCAAGGTGATGAGCGGCATCCTTGTGCCGGAAAGCGGCCATTGCGAAATCATGGGCTTCACC
The DNA here is from genome assembly GCA_031549985.1 of Oscillospiraceae bacterium. Classification (GTDB taxonomy): domain Bacteria; phylum Bacillota; class Clostridia; order Oscillospirales; family Acutalibacteraceae; genus WRMQ01. Next base: position 5,725 of record JAVBOZ010000006.1, read on the forward strand.
CCCTGGAAGCAGCGGCGTGAATATGTTCGCCACATCGGCGTCGTCTTCGGCCAGCGCACCCAGCTCTGGTGGGATGTCCCAATCCGGGATTCTTTCGACCTGCTGCAATCCATCTATAAAGTTCCCAGTGAAGCATTCAGCCGGACCCTCGAAATGCTGACAGAGACGCTGGGGCTGTCCGAATTCCTCCAAACGCCGCTGCGGCAGCTGAGCCTGGGCCAGCGCATGCGGGCCGAAATTGCCGGTTCGCTGCTGCACAGCCCCGAAATTCTCTTCTTGGATGAGCCTACCATCGGCCTGGACGCCGTATCGAAACTGGCGGTACGCCAATTCATCAAGCGGCTCAACGAAGAGCGGCGCGTGACGGTCATTCTCACCACCCACGACATGCATGACATTGAGGCACTGACCGACCGCGTCATGCTGATCGGCAAAGGGCAAATATTGCACGACGGCTCGATGGAGGGCATCAAGCATCGCTTTGATACTTACCGTACCCTGACGCTGACCTTTGCGCCGCACATTGAACCCGTTCCCCTCGAGCACGCCGAACTGCTCAATTGGAGCAGCGAACGGGCGGTCTATCGCCTTGATACTGCGCGGGCCTCCGTCTCAGACGCCATCACGGAGCTTGGGAGCCAACTGAATATCTTGGACATGACCAGCGAAAACCCGCCAGTGGAAGAGATCATTGCGGAGCTGTATAAAGAACATAACATATAGGCGGCTGTGCCGCAGACACCTCGACCGGCAGGGACACATTGCGCCCCGCAGCCAAGAATGTCCCACTGCCCACGGAAGGCCAATGGCCGTCCCCTACATAAAAAAGGAACATCATGGCCAATCTAAAACCATATTTTGCGCTCTTTAAAATACGCTTGATCGCCGGGCTGCAATACCGCGCTGCGGCCTGGTCGGGCGTCGCCACCCAGTTCTTTTGGGGATTCATGCTGCTCTCCATCTACCTTGCGTTTTACCGCAGCGGCGGGCAGTCCTCTATGCCGTGGCCGCAGCTGGTCAGCTATATGTGGCTCAAGCAGGCGTTTTTGTCTCTCACAATGCTCTGGTGGCAGGACGGCGAGCTGCTTTCCTCCATCACCAACGGGCAGGTGGCCTACGAGCTTTGCCGTCCCACCAACCTCTTCGGCCTCTGGTATGCCCGGTTGATGGCGGTTCGCATTTCTAATGTCCTGCTGCGCTTTGGGCCGGTGATGGTGCTGGGCTTCCTGCTGCCTGCCGCCTACCGGCTTTCGCCCCCCGCAAGCGCCGGGGCGCTGGGCCTGTTTTTGCTCTCGATCACTTTTGCGGCGCTGCTGAATGTAGCCATCTCCATGTTTATTTATATCCTCACCTTCATCACCCTCTCACCCAAAGGCTCGAAGCTGCTAATCATCGTTACCTCCGATTTCCTGATGGGCAGCATCATACCCATACCGCTGATGCCGGAACGACTGCAGCGCGTGCTGAACTTTTTCCCCTTCCGCTATATCTCCGACCTCCCCTTTCGCCTTTGGAGTGGGAACATCGCCGGGCGGGAAGCGCTCTGGCAGATCGGGGTGCAGCTTTGTTGGGTGGTCGGGCTGCTTTGCCTTGGAGCGCTCAGCTTCCGGCGGGTGCTGAAAAAAGTCGTGGTTCAGGGCGGGTAAGCCTAAATTGAAAGGCGGTCTGTATGCTTTACCTCAAGTACGTCAAAATGAACATCCGCTCCTTCCTGCAATACCGCCTCGACACTTTTTTTGCAATACTGGGGCAGTTCGTCGGCTCAGCCGGAACGTTTCTGGGCATTTATCTGATGTTCCGCCGCTTCAGCAGCCTGGGTGGCTGGAGCCTCGGCGAGGTCTCGCTTTGCTTCGCCGTGAGCATGGCCGCCTTTGCCATCAGCGAATGCTTCGCCCGGGGATTTGACCTTTTTTCCGGCTTTGTGAAAAGCGGGGATTTCGACCGCATCCTTCTGCGCCCGCGCAGCACGGTGCTGCAGGTGATGGGCTCCAACTTTGAGCTAACCCGTCTTGGCCGCTTGACGCAGGCCGGGTTTGCGCTCTATCTTGCCATCGGCTGGATGGATTTGCATTGGGACATCGCCAAAGTCTTTACCCTGGTCTTCATGGTGATCGGCGGGGCTTGCGTCTTCACCGGCATCTTCATTTTGGGGGCGACGGTCTGTTTTTTCACCGTTGAGGGCCTTGAATTTGTCAACATCTTCACCGACGGTGGCCGCGAACTGGCCTCCCATCCCCTGACGATCTTCAATAAATGGATCCGCCGCTTTTTCACATTTATTCTACCCCTTGGCTGCATCAACTATCTGCCGCTGATGTACCTCACAGGCCGGGCGGAGCGCTACACCGCGCTGTATATGCTCTCGCCCCTGTTGGGCATCGCGTTCCTGCTGCCCTGCCTGCTGATATGGCGCGCGGGGATACGGCGGTATTTGAGCACGGGGAATTAGAGTACTATTACAATTGGAGTTCCATATGCCTCAAACAATCACGGCAAATCAAAAGGCTCGCTATCGGCGCCTGATCGCGCTTTGCTGGTTCGTCTATTTTGCAAGCTACCTCACCCGGCAAAATTACGCCGCCGCCCTCGCGCCCATGCTGGCGGAATTCGAGATCGACAAGGCCCGGCTGAGCCTGGCCAGCACCGCCGGATTCATCGCCTACGGCGTGGGGCAGCTCTGCTGCGGCCTGCTGCTGCGGCGCCTGCGGGCGGAAAAATTGCTCTTTGGCGGGCTGCTGACCACGGCGGGCTGCAACGTGCTACTGGCGGCGGTCACCACGGCGTATACTCATGGCGACGCATTTACGGCGCAGTCACTTCCCTGGATCATGGCGGCGGTGTGGGGCGTCAACGGCTTCGCGCAGGCGATGCTTTGGCCGTCTTTAGTGTTACTGATGGCGCGGGCTTTCACCCCGGAGGAATACAAACGCGCCTGCGTCAGCGTCAGCGTGGCCAGTTCCTTCGGCACGGTGGCGGTCTATCTATTGGTGCCGCTCTGTGTGCGCCTGGGGAGCTGGCGCGGAGCGTTCCTGATTTGTGCCGTTCTGGCGCTGGCCGCCGCGATACTCTGGCAATATCAGACGGGCCGCAGGCAAAATTCCATCGCTTCTTTGGCGAAGCCGCAGGATTCTGATGTCCGGCCGGGCGAAACAGCCGCGCCGCCGATGGGTGTTGCAAAGCTACTGTTTGGGTTGGGGCTGTTCCCCCTGCTCATCGCCGTAGCTCTGCAGGGCATTCTGCGCGACGGCGTGACCACCTGGATGCCTGTTCTGGTCACCGAAGGCTACCCGAACTTTTCGGCTTCAAAATCTGTGCTGACGGCGGCGGTGCTGCCTCTTTTTGCCGTACTGAGCATCCGCCTGGCCGGGCGGGTCGAGCGGCGGCTCGGAAGCGAGTTCAAGGGCGCGGCGCTCTTCTTCGCCCTTGGGACCGCTGCGGCCGTGGCACTGCCCTTGGTGATGCAATGGCTGCCGCTGACTGTTGCCCTCCTGGCGCTGCTGACCGGTTGCATGCACGGGGTGAACCTGATGCTGGTCTGCCAGCTACCCGCGCGCTTCGAACGCTTCAATTGCACCGGCCTTGCGGCGGGGCTGATCAACGCGTTCACCTACCTTGGCAGTTCCGTCTCCATGTTCGGCATCGCTCTGCTGGCTGAGCATATCGGATGGCGCTCAACTGCCGCCGTCTGGGCAGCGATCGCTCTGACCGGTACCTTAATTTGCCTGCTATGCACAGGGAAAGCGCGCAGAAATTTACAAGTCACAGAATTGTAACCGGCTTTCGGCTCACTTCCGTATGCTAACGCATTGACTTCCGGGCATTGGGGGGCTACACTGGTCTCATCAATGATAACCGTGGTTCTCCGCAACCGCCCGGAAAGGATGTTCATGCATGGGGATGTTTCCAGCCAAAACGCGGGAACAGGGGATATATAACGTCTCCTTCCGCTTCGTGGAGGACGGTTCGCCCGGCTCAACTTTTTTTTGTATGCCTGCCACGGCGGGTTCCGAAAACGTCACTTATCCGGCAGACGCCTGCCCGCCCCGCGAGGGCTGGGATTTCGTCTGCTTCAGTCCGCCAGTGCTGCAACACGTAATTCAGGATGAAATCGTCGACGTTCACTATGCGAAAAAGCAAAACTATGAGCACACCGTCTATTTTCTTGACTACAGCGGCAAGACCATCGGCCCGCCGCAAAGAGTGTTGCACGGGGCTTCCCTTTCTCCGCCGCTGGTGCTTGCCGAAGGCGAAGACGTGCCCGAAGGCGAGGTCTGCTACCGCGTCCCGGAGGGCCGCCGCTTCATCGGCTGGAGCCGCAGCACTGCCAAGGTGCTGGACGACACCTTTTGCGTCGCTTTGACGGAGGAAAAACCGGCTGAACCTGAGACGGAGTCGGCGGTATACTCCATCACCTTCTGCGACGAATGCGGCTTCCCGCTCGAGACCGCGCCGCGCATGGTCAAAGAGGGCTGCGCGGTGATTCCGCCGGTCTACGCCCCGCGCAAGGGTGACGGCTGGCAGCACACCGGCTGGAACCTGCCCCTTGCTTGCGTGACGCAGGACATGGTGGTCCGCGCCACGGTGGCGCAAAAAGAATACCCCGTCCGCTTTTTGGGTGAAAACGGGATGTTGCTCGGCTCATTGATGGTGCGCCACGGCGAGGCAGCTCCCCTGCCCCAGCAACTGCCGCCGCTGCCGGAAGGCTGCATCGCGCGTCGCTGGAAGGGCAATCTCCAATTCGTCACCGAAGCGCGCGTCATCCTGGAAGAATTGGAGCGCGAAACCTATTTTGCAGTCTTTTATGACAAGGACGGCATGGAACTGGATGAAATCATCATCCCATTCGGTGGGCGCGTCCCGTTCCCGCGCTACGAAGCGCCGGAGGGCTGGAATTTTCTTGGTTGGAAGCTTGAGGAGGACGGCGAGAATGCGGGGTTCCTGCCCGCAGGCCGCAGCGCCCTCGAAAATCTGACGGCTGACTGCAAGCTGTTTGCCCAATGCGAGCCCTGTGTCTATCGTGTGCAGGTGCTTGACCTGCGCAACACCGCCAAAGCCGAACTGTTTCCACTGGGAGGCTGGAGCTACGGAGTCGTTCTCAGCCAGGCGGACCTGGCCTGCCTGCACTTGCGCCAAGGAGCGAACACCATACCGCCATTCAGTTTCCCCGTCAAGGGCGATACGCTATTGGCGCTGACGGAATTTGAGGCGAAGGTATATGACATGACCATGCGGCAGCAGCAGTGCGGCTCACTGCAACTGGCGGCAAACCCCGATCAGCTTGGAGCGGGGGCCCCGGCTTACGCCATCGGCGGCGGGCAGGAAGTAAAACGCAAGGAGGCATAGGCAACCGTGCTTGAAAAGACGTATAAAGTTGAATTTTACGACGCGAACGGTACATTTTTGGGCAACAGGCGCGTGCGCCACGGCAAGACGGCGCAAGCCCCCACGCCTCCCAACCCACCCAAGGGCTGGCGCTTTGACCACTGGGAGCCGCAGGTCGCCTTCGTGCTCTCCGACGTACGCACCGTGGCGGTCTATACGCCCAAGGAATACCTTGTTACTTTTTTGAGTGAGACGGGGATCGTCTTGAAACAGGAATACGTCCTCCACGGGCAAAACGCCGTTCCGCCGCACTATTACGCCAAGGGCCAGATGGCCAACTGGAACGGCAGCACGAGGAACATACAGCGGCCATGCGTCTTCTGCGCGGTACTGGAACGGCAATTGGCATAATCATAATGAGCGGCTGGCGCAATCGCCAGCCGCTCTGTTTTTATATCCGCAAAAATTTACCTGCCAAACAAAACCAACAGCAGTTGATCGACCGCCGGGTCATAGTGCGCCAGCATCTGCCAGATGATCCAGAGGGGGCTGTATTTCGGCGCAAAGATGAAGTTGAAAGCATCGGTGATGAAGCGCAGAACGACCGAATAGTCGATCCGGCGCGGTACTGGCACCTTTTCAAGGGTCTGCCCTTCGCGCAGCACCGTGAAGGGCTGCACATAAAGGATTCCGCCCGGGCCGGTCAGATAGGCGCGGACATAGGAACCGACCTTCGCGTCGTTGGCCGCCAGGTTCAGCGTCGCGCCTTCGGCAACGACCGCCCCGCCCTCGGAAACCCAGGTGATCTTTTTATAATCTTTCGCTGTTAGGCTGATGGTACCGGCGGCCTCATTCACGGCAACATTGGTGACCGCAGGCAGCGCACCTTCGCCCTTGAAATCTTCGCCCAGAATCCTGCGCGCGTGGCGGGCGGCGCTGAAGAAGGTACCCTGCTCCATGCTCTCGCGCATCGCGGCCGGTGTCTTTTCGGGCAGCATATGCACGGTGAAAGCGCGGTCATATTGGCCCGGTCCGTGCGCGTCGCTGAAGGTAAAGGCCCAGGGCGTACGGCCATAGGGAATGGTCTTCTTCAGGATCTCGTCATAAAGGTAGTCATCATAAATCGTCTGGTCGTTTGTGCCGCTGTTCACGTCAATACCGACGCAGGAAGGGTAGGTGACAAACAGATAGGCGTATTTATCGACCACCTTGGGATTGTTGGCGTAATAGGTTTCCGGATTTTCATTTTCGTAGGCCTTGGTGGTGGTGCCGGGGTGGTCGATGAAGGTGATGCCGCCGGCCTCCTGCACACCCTTGACCCGGGTTTCGTAATCGCCGGGAACACCGATCATGCCCTGGCCGTAATCGGCGAAAAAGCCGTTGAGGTGGCTGTTGTTGGGCACCGCGCCGTTGAGTTCAATTCCCTGAGTGATCTCCATCATTCCGGGCCGCTCGGGAGTTCCGCTCATGATCTCGTGGCGGCGCGCGTCGGTCAGCGCTGTCACGGGCAGCATCTGGGTGCGCTCGCGCTTGACCAGCCGCATCACCGGCACAGTTGTTGGCACCACATTCCAGGCCGTTCCGACTGTCATATGGTCTGTCAGGGCCAGGGCTTCGAAGCCGAGGCGAAAGTGTTCCTCAATTACAACGTCGCGCGGGTCCGCGCCGTCACTGGCGTTGGTGTGGACGTGCAGCTGGGTCTTGACACACTTCCAGCTCTCCCAGTCAACTGATGCGTAGGGGTTGCCGATCTTGTACGGGGGCGGCGCAGCGGACGCCAATAACCCAAGCCCGGGCAGCAGCATGGCAAGCGCGAGAACTATCGAGAGTATGCGTTTCTTCATATGAACCTCAACCTTTCTTGCAAAAAATATAGGGGACAGCCAAAAGCCGCCCCCGCGTATGATCTATTGCACGTATTTGGCGTAGAAATCCTCAATCGCGGCATAGAAATCATCGACACCGCCGTCGTTGCGAATCACCACGTCGGCCAGCTTTTCGCTCTCGGAGGTATGGAACTTCGCCTCTTCGCCTGCGTCGTATTCCTTCAGCTTTTCGATACTGCCGCCGTCGCGGTCAGAGCCCCGGGCCAACATACGGGCATAGCGTACCGCATCGTCGGAGATGACGATGTCTACCAGCAAGAAGTCCTTTCCGAATTGCCCTTTGAAGAACTGCACGTCCGAAAGGGGGCGGATTCCGCTGACCAGATAGACCGGCGCGCCGCTTTCGCGGATCTTTTTGACCACCTGTTCGGGGAAGAAGGTCTGCCCAAACTGGCCCATGTATTTCATTGAAGTAGCGTGCAGATTTTCGCGCGTGAGTTCCAGGCCGTCATTCCTGGCCAGTTCCCGAACGATGTCGCCGATTGACGTCATCGGCAGGTCATATTTCTTTGCGATGTACTCCAAAAAGAAATCCTTGCCCGTCCCGTTTTTGCCGACTGCTGCAATTACCATAACCGCATGCGCCTCCTGTTACCTTTAATAGATTTATTGATGTCGAACCAATTATACATCAACCCCGGCCCGTTGTCAATCCGCCTGCGCGCCTGCGGCGGGCTCGTCGGCTCTGCCGCTGTCATTTTGGCTTGCCCCATTTTTGTAGGGGAGCACATTGTGCTCCCGCAGCAACTTCTTTCATTGTGCTCCCGCAGCATCACGCAAGAACAACGCCCGCAGCCCGCAGCGCCGCACAAAACGCAGCGAACTCAGCGTCCGTCACGGCGGCGGAGGCGGGCATCTCATACGACATGCCGCATTGCAGCCATTTTGCCCTGCCGTATTCGTGATACCGCAGGGGTTCCACCGGAAAACGCGCCAGCCCCAGCGCCCGGAAGTGTGCGGCGAAGGCGC
>JAVBOZ010000151.1:0-11348 GCA_031549985.1 Oscillospiraceae bacterium
GGTAATTCAGGGCGACTGCGCCCTCAGCCGCGCCGTGGCGCTGCGGCTTTATTTTGAACAGGCCTGCGGGTACGACATCCTATCCGTCCTGCGGCAAGTGAAGCCCATGGAAGATGAGCCGCCGATCCCCGGCAAACGCAAGCCGGTAAGGCTGCTATTGCCAGAGTGGCGCACAGAGGGTAAAATTCCGGCGGCGGAACGCGGTTTCTTTACGCCGTTTTCGTATACCTATGCCCCCTGCTGGTGGGATGCCGAACGCTGGGACGCCGAGGTGGATATGCTGGCGCTCTACGGCGTCAACCGCCCTCTGTTGCTGCTGGGTTCGGAATACGCCTGGTATAAGATGCTGCGTGACCACGGCATCGGGCGGGAATATGCCATGGAAAGCATGAGCGGCCCCAGTCTTTGGCCGCGCCAACTAATGGGGCAGTTGGCGGGCAGTTATGCGCCGGTGGACGCCGTCTTCCTCAAGAGCCGGGGGCAGTTGGGCAAGCATGTGGCCGAGCGTATGCGCGCCTGGGGGATGCAGCCGATTTTGCCGGGGTTTGCGCCCACGATATCTGGGAAACTGAACGGACTGCTCAAGGGCGCGCGCACGGTGCCTCTGCCGGATTGGCAGGGGTTTGCGCCGGTACGCCTGCTCGAACCGGATTGCCCCGCCTTTGCCGCGATGGGCGAGAGCTATCATGCGCACCTTGAAAGCATTTTAGGCCCGGCGGGCGGCTTTTGGAGCGATCCGCTCGCCGAACGGACATTGCCCGAGCTTCTTGAGCGCCGTCTGCCTGCGCTGCGCGAATCCCTGGAGGCGCTCTATCGCGTGCACACCGACGCGGCGGAGCCGGTCTATATGGCGCAAATGCCTCTGACGCCGCCGCCTGCGCACACCGCCCTGCGGGGCGACGCTGCCGGAGCCGCCGCCTTTGTTGCGGTGCCCGGGGCCTGCATTCGTTGCGGCGCGGCGGAGCCGGAATCCAACCCTCTGCTGCTGACCTTGCAGCTGGAGGCGCTGACCCGGCAGAACCCCGAAGACCTCATGCCCCGGCTGCGCAGGTACGCCAAAAATCGCTATGGCAGCGAGGCGCTTTTGCCCGCGCTGGAGTTGCTCCGCGAAAGCTGTTACATGGACGGCACGGAGCAACCGCCCGATTCGCCGTTTTGTCGGCGGCCCAATACGGTGCCTGAACCCGCCGCGCCCGGTGGCTGCACAGGCTTTCCCTATGAAAGCGCACCGCTGTTTCAAGCCGCGCGGCTGTGGTTCGAAGAGCGGGAAACTATACCTGAGCGCTGCCGCGCTGCCTATCGATATGATTTTTGCGATATCTTGCGGCAGGCGATGAGCTGCCGCGCCGGGGAATACTATGATCGGGCAATGGAGGGCTATCGCCAGCGGGATGCCCGGATTTTTGAGCGCAGCGCCAATGATTTTCTCCGACTGCTTGAGAATTGCGACCGTCTGCTCGGTGCCGAGGCGTCGCTTTCGCTCCCCGCGCGCCTGGCACAGGCACGCGCCTGCGCAAAAATGGACGCCGAACGCAACAACTTCGAACTGGCGATGCTGGCGCAGCACTCGATCTATAGCGGCGGCGGACGCCGACAAAGGGAGAGCCATCTCCTGCATGGCATGGAATGGCGGGAGTGGAGCGGCCTGCTCGGTACGCTGCACTACGAGCGCTGGCGGTGGTTCTTTTCTCTGCTTGCCAAGCACTTCAGCGGCAAACCGATTTCGCTGGAGACCAAGCGCAAACCGTTGGGACGCAGCGAATACGAAACCAATCGTCCCCTGCGTAAGCTGGCCGAACTGGAGCGTCAATGGCTGCGCGGCTATCTGCCCAAGGCGGGGGAAGAGGATATGATTGAGGTTGCGGAGACGATCTTGGCGGAGAATTTTCGCACGAAGAGCACCCCACAGGAGGGAACGAAATGACCATCGCCGCCATACAGGAAGAGATTCGGCGCCTGAAGCGGGAAAGCGATACCTGCATTTTGGCCCACAGCTATCAGGCACGCGAAATTCTTGAAATTGCAGATGTTGTTGGCGATTCCTTTGCTCTGAGCAAGGCCGCCGCCAGCCTGCCTAACGCCAACGCTCTGATCTGCGGCGTGCGCTTTATGGCCGAGACCGTCAAGCTGCTTTCACCCGAAAAGCGGGTATGGCTGGCCAACCCCGGCGCGGGCTGCCCCATGGCGGAACAGATGGACAAGGAATTGATCCTAGCCGCGCGGGCGCAATGCCCCGACCACACCGTGGTGGCCTATATCAACACAACGGCGGAACTCAAGACGGTCTGCGATGTCTGCGTCACCTCGTCCTCCGCCGTCGGGATTGTGCGTAAACTGCCCGGCAATAAAATTCTCTTTTTGCCCGACTGCAATTTGGGGGATTACGTGGCCAGACAGGTGCCCGAAAAGCAGATCAAGCTTTTGCAGGGCGGCTGCCCGATTCACGCCGCCGTCACCCCCGAAGAGATGCGCCGGGCCAAACAGGCGCACCCCGACGCGCTGGCGCTGGTACACCCTGAGTGCCTGCCCGCCGTGGTCGCCATGGCCGACTATGTAGGCTCGACGTCCGGGATCATGCAATACGCCAGGGAATCCACAGCGAAGGAATTTATCATCGGCACGGAATTAAGCATTGCCGAGCATCTGCAATATGAGTGCCCCGAAAAGCGGTTTTACGCTCTGAGCAAGAAATTGCTCTGCCCAAACATGAAATTAACCACCCTGCCGGACGTGCTGCTTGCACTGAGCGGCGAGGGCGGTGAAGAGATTTTTCTGGACCCCGAAACGATGCGCGACGCGCGGCGCTGTGTTGACCGGATGATTGAACTGGGGGGCTAGAAGCAAGGGGCTATATTCTGTTGATCAACGTTCGGCCCCATTCCCACAGCCAGCGGATGCCTCTGCCTATGCGCCAAGTGAAAGAATCGGGGTTGGTGAGCATCGGCGCGGTGTGAGGGAAGTAAAGCACCATGCGCACGGCGTAGACGGCCATAAATACAGCAAAGCAGACGCGCAAAAAAATTGAGAACCAGCGTGGGTTTTCCTCCTTGCTCCAAAGCCACTGCCCCAACCATACCAGCGCCATCGCCGGAATCAGCCAGAACAGCGGATGCCAAAAAAATGCCTGCCTGAACTGCAGATGGAACACGGCCACCCAGGCGCGGGTCAGGCCGCATCCGGGGCAGGGGATGCCGACGCAGGATTCCATGAAACAAGTTGTGCCGGTCGCCAGGCGGCAGACCAGCGTATAAACCAAGAGGAAGGCCGTAGGTTTTACAGCCTTCCTCAGCGATGCGATTCGTTTTGCCTTGTTGGTTTTGCGGCGCAAATTACTGAACATACTCGGGGGGCTGCGGGGTCTGATCCCAAACTTGGTTCAGGAAGGTCTGGATCTGGAATTCGGCGACATAGGTGCCGATGCCGGCCAGAAGAGAAAGGAGGATCCACATCAGGAAGTTGGAGTTCCAGGCCACATTGCGCTGCGCGCCGAGTTCGCCGAGGGCTTGGTCAAGGGTATAGAGGTAATACAGGATGAGGAACGGGCAGAGCAGGGAGATCCAAACCAGATTGGTCTTGACGGCTTCCTTGCCCAGCGCTTGGTTGACTTCTTCGCCAACCTTATGGAGCCAGATCAACATATAGATGCCGCAGGTGACGATGCTCAGGATAAGTACCTTGACAGGATCTTGTTTTTGCCCAACGAACATGGAAAAAGCCTCCTTTAATTATTAAAGTAACTTAGTATATCATCCAATTGCGAAGCTGTCAACCTTTTTTCGACTTTCCTCATTTTTCCCATTTTGTTCCGGGCACTTCCTTTTTTCTTAACCATATGTTATAATAGCGTCAAACGGGTCGTTTGCCGCATTGGGAAAAACCGTACCGGTTTTTCAGAATCGCGCCATGATCTATGCCATAATAGCGTCAAACAAGTCGCTTGCCAAACTGGAAAAACCGTACCGGTTCTTTTAACCGTCTGTTTGATCTATGTTATAAATCGTATGCAGGCGAATCTTAGCATATGAATATTACCAAAAGGAGAGATGACTCATGGGTTTGCTCAAAGCGGCGTTTGGCGCCACCGGCGGCGTATTGGCCGATCAATGGCGGGAATTCTTCTATTGCGATGCCCTGGCTGCCGACGTGCTGGCGACCAAGGGCATGAAGCGCGCTTCCAACCGTTCCTCCAACACAAAGGGCAGCGAAAACGTCATTTCCAACGGGTCGGTGATCGCCGTTGCCCCCGGGCAATGCATGATCATCGCCGAGCAGGGCAGGGTGGCCGAGCTCTGTGCTGAACCGGGCGAGTTCGTCTATGACAGCTCCAGCGAGCCTTCGATTTTTTATGGCCCGCTGGGGCAGAACATTGTCGCGGCATTCAAAAACATCGGTAAGCGTTTTACCTTCGGCGGCGAAGCGCCCAAGGACCAGCGGGTGTATTACATCAACACAAAGGAACTGATCGGCAACAAATACGGCACCCCTTCACCTGTTCCGTTCCGGGTAGTGGATCAGAACGTCGGCTTGGATATCGACATCGCCATCCGCTGTTTCGGCGAATTTAGCTACCGGATCACCAACCCGATTCTCTTTTATACCAACATCATGGGTAACGCCGCGCGGGACTACCGCCGCGACGAACTGGATGGTCAGATCAAGGCCGAGCTGCTAACCGCGCTGCAGCCCGCCTTCGCGCGGATCTCCGCCATGGGCATCCGTTATTCCGCCTTGCCGGGGCATACCCTTGAGTTGGCCGACGCGCTCAACGAGGTGCTTTCGGCCAAGTGGCGCGACCTGCGCGGTATCGAGGTGGTGTCCTTCGGCGTCTCCAGCGTGAAGGCCAGCGACGAAGACGAGCAGATGATTAAGGAATTGCAGCGCAACGCCGCCTTCCGCAACCCCAACATGGCTGCGGCGCACCTGGTGGGCGCGCAGGCGGCGGCGATGCAGGCTGCGGCGGCCAACGAAGGCACGGGCGCGGCGATGGCCTTTATGGGCATGAACATGGCCGCCGGAGCGGGCGGCGCGAACGCGCAGGGCCTGTTCCAGATGGGTCAGGCGGCTGTGCCGCAGCAAGCGCCTATGGCGCAACAGCCGAAGCCGGCGAACGGCCAGCCCGGTTGGTATTGCCCGGCCTGCGGAGCTGCGAACCAAGGGAATTTCTGCTCGGCCTGCGGAGCGAAACGGCCTGCGGGGGCACCGCTTTACCGCTGCGACAAATGCGGCTGGCGGCCCGAAGACCCCGCCAACCCGCCAAAGTTTTGCCCGGAATGCGGTGACCGCTTTGGGGAGGAAGACAGGAATTAGACATTAGATATTAGACAATAGATTATAGATGTTCTTGAGCCAACGACATTTAACATCCAAAGTCTAAAATCTTGAAGCTGGAACGGAGTGACAGCATGCCAAACGAAACCACCGTATACCAATGCCCGGCCTGCACCGGCCCGCTGCACTTTGCGGGGGATACCGGTAAGCTGCAATGCGACTACTGCGAGAACAGCTATGAACCAGAGACCATCGCGGCGCTCATGGCCGACAAGGAGTGCGCCGCCGGGGCACAGCAGCCCGAATGGGCGACCGAGGCTGCGGGCTCCCCCTGGAGCGAGGCGGAAATGGCCGGGCTGCGTGTCTACAACTGTCCCTCCTGCGGCGCGCAGGTCATCTGCGACGCCAACACCGCCGCGACCTCCTGTGCCTATTGCAATAACCCCACCGTGATGCCGCAGATGCTCAACGGCGGCCTGCGGCCCGACTATGTCATCCCCTTTAAACTGGATAATGACGCGGCGAAGCAGGCGTTGGCGAAGCATTATAAAGGCAAACTGTTTTTGCCCAAGGAGTTCGCGGCCCAGAACCGCATTGAGGAGATCAAGGGGATTTACGTACCGTTCTGGCTCTTTGATTGCCAGGCGGACGCCGACGTCTGTTACCGTGCCAAGAAGGTGCATAGCTACACCAGCGGGAACGAGCAGGTCACCGTCACCGAGCATTACCGGCTGACGCGCGGCGGCGACGTGACGTTTCAGAAGATCCCCGTCGACGGCTCAAAGAAGATGCCAGACGCGCACATGGACGCCATCGAGCCCTTTGATTATAACGAACTGACGCCCTTTTCGACGGCATATCTGCCGGGATTTCTGGCCGATAAATACGACGTTGACGCCGCCGAAAGCGCGCAGCGCGCCAACGCCCGTATTCGCGCAAGCGTGGAGGAATCCTTCGCGGAAACCGTGTCGGGCTATAGCGGCCGCACCACCGAGTACGCGAACATCCGCCTTGCGCAGGGTGAGGTCAAATATGCCCTTTTGCCCGTATGGATGCTCAATTCCAGCTGGAAGGGAAAGACCCTCACTTTCGCAATGAACGGCCAGACCGGCAAGCTGATCGGCGACCTGCCGATTTCGTGGCCGCGCGTCGCCGCCTGGTTCGCGGGCATCGCGGTGCCTCTGGCCGTCGTTGTCAAGCTGATTCTAATGGTAATTGGGGGATAGCGTAAAGGGCACGTGTGAGGCCCATATCCCATTTTTTTCACGCTTGGAATTTCTCCGAAATTCAGAAAGGTATGAATTTTAAGATGAAAAGGGTAACACTGTTTTTCATCACCGCAGCGCTTTTGTTCGCGGCGCTGGCGCTGCCGGGGCTCGCGGCCTCAGGCGCGCTGGTGACCGACGAGGCCGGATTGTTGACAGAAGACGAGCTACGCGGTTTGAATGAGCAGGCCCAGGCCGTCTCGGATCAATGCGGCTGCGACGTGGCGATCCTCATCGTACAGAGCATGGGCGGCCAGACGCGCGAAAACTTCACAGAAGACGCCTATGTCCGTTACGGTATCGCCGAAGACGGTGTGCTGTTGATGGTCAGCATAGAGGCACGGGACTATTACACTTTGGCCCACGGCGAAGGCGACGCGATTTTCAGCGACTATGAAAAGGGGCAGCTGGAGGACGCCTTTGTTCCCGCACTTTCGCAGGGAAATTACGCAGAGGCGTTTTCCGATTTCATCTCCGCCGCCAAAGACATCCTTGCGTCGCCGGAGGAGAGTGCCCCGGTCAGCCCCACGGTCGAATCCAACGGCCGGTCGATGTCTTTTCGGGGTGGCTGGCTCTTCGTTCTGCTGTTCTCGGTCGGACCGGCGCTGATTTTTTGCGGCGTCCAGCTATCCAAGATGAAGAGCGCCAAGCCGGCCCGCAACGCCAGCAATTATATACCTGAGGGCGGCCTGCGCATCACCCACCGTGAAGACCTCTATCTTTATCGCACCGTGACACGGCGCAGAATTCAGCAGACGAACGCCAGCAACAGCAGCCGCAGCGGCGGGTCTTCCGGCCGCAGTGGCGGGTCCTCCGGTGGCGGGTTCACCGGCCGCGGAGGGAAGTTTTAGAAAAAGCAAGGCGCATGAATATAACAAAGAGGGGGGCTTGCGCCTCCCTCTTGTGTTTGTTGGGCACGGGTATCCCGTAACCGCATTCCGTCACGCGCAAAGCGAACCAAACGCCAGCCCCAGGCAGCGGAAAAGCGGTCGGAGGTCGAGCTTCAACAGGCTCCACCAGCAGTCTTTTTCAAAGTAATCAAAAAATGAAAGATGTTTCGCGGCGGGGCCGACGACGTCCTCAAAACGAAGGTGTTCCCGCGTCACCGAAAGGCTGGCCTCGTCGACGGTCAACAGGCTGGCCTGGTATTTGATTCCGTTGCCATACACGGCCATACCCGCCGCGCCGCAATACATCAGGCGAATACCATCCACTTCGCCGGAAAACGTGTTGGAATGGTCGTGCCCAAAGATGGCGAGCTTGACGTCGCCCATCTTCCGCCAGCTGTCAAACTGACCGCTGTTATAATCCGGCGGGCAGGGCTTCTCCCAATAGCCGCCTTCAAAGGTGGTGTTTTTCTTGTCCACAGTCCAGAAATACTCGCTGTAGGAACTGTGGCCCTTGACTGAATAGAGCCACGGGAGCTTGCAGGGCACGAGAAGGTCATAAATTTCCGGAACAGGGATATGCTGAAACAACACGGACGGTAACGGATTCCCGCCATTTTGCGCCGCCAGCGCCGCCGAGGTCGCCTCATACCATGCGATCTGATCTTCCATCACATAACCATAATCGCCGCCGTGCACCCGGTCGTAATCATTGGAATCGATGAACCAGAGGTTAAAGATATCCTTGGTTTTGGCGGAGTTTTGCAGCACGATGTTATAGTTACCAACGCCGTAGACGCCCTCCGGCCCCACGACGGCCAGGCATTTTTCATATTCCTGATACACCGCCATCTGCTCGGCCCGGGTCAGCCCGTCGCTCTGCTCGCCGTCGTGGTTGCCCATGACGACGGCGAAATAGAGGCCGCGCGCTGCGATGGGCTTGAGCAGTTCACGGATGCAGGCGGTTTGATTCTCCTTCCCGCTGGCGGTGACGTTGTCGCCGTCAAAGACGACCAGGTTGGGTTGCGCCTGATCCAGCGCGGCGTTGATGAAATCGAACTGATCCTGGAAGATTGCGTCGTCTTCCAAACTGGAAAAATGGAGGTCGCTGAAGACAAGGGTCTTGAACTTGCCGTCAACAAAGGCAAGGCGGCTGGTCACGTTGGTGTATGCGCTTGCGCCAAAGGCGGAGGCGCAGACCAGCAGGCAGAGCGCGATCAGGACACAGGTTGTTTTTTGCAAACGCTTCATGGGAACATTCCTTTCTTTCTATACGGGGCAGTATTTATGCTTCATTCGAAAATGCGATTGACGACGATTGGACTGGCGTCGCGCTGTCCATCCTTCGCAAATCCCGTGCCGCAAAAAAAATCGCGATCACGGCGGCTGCGGCGTCGGCAATCGGCCCGGCGAACAAAATGCCGTCGATGCCATACCAGCGCGGCAAAAGAAGGATCAGCGGCGCCAAAAACAGAATCTGCCGCGTCAGGGAAGTGGCGATCCCCAGCTTTGCCTGGCCGATGGAAGTGAAGAAACCGGCGGACATGGGCTGAAGGCCGTTCAAAAAGGTGAGGAACAGAAAGATGCGAAAATAGCGCACGGAGAACGTCACGCCCGCTTCGCTGGTCACGCCGAACAGCCGGATGATGGGTTCGGGGAAGAACTGAAACAGCAGGAAGAATACGACGCCAAGGCCCAGGCAGATCACCGCCGCTTTTTTGTAGGTCTCCTTCACGCGGTCATAGCGCTTTGCGCCTTGATTATAACCCCAGATGGGCTGGCAGCCCTGCGAAATCCCGATGGGCAGGCCCAAAAAGATCATGCTCACCTTGGAGATCACGCCCGCGCAGGTCACGGCAATTTCGGCGCCGTAAGCGGACTGCGCGCCGAATTTGGCCAACTGATTGTTCATCAGCACCTGCACGACCAGCATAGCAACCTGATTGACGCTGGAAGCCGAGCCGAGGGCGACGATCCGCTTAATTCTGCGCCAGACCGGCAGAAGGTCGCGCCAGCGCAGCTGCATCTTCTGACGTTTCAGGAAATAGAACAGCACCAGCGCCGCCGAAAGCGCCTGCCCGATGACCGTTGACCAGGCCGCCCCGGCGATCCCCCAATGAAAGCCAAAAATGAAGACAACATCCAAAATCGTGTTGAGGATCGAGCCCGAGAGGATGACGAACATGGAGTAGTTCGGGCTTTTATCGGCGCGGATCAGGTGCGCCCCGCCGCTGGTCAGCACAAGGGCGGGCAGGCCGAAGGCGGTGATCCCGGCGTAGGTCACGGAATAGTCCATGAGCCGGTTCGTCGCGCCGCAAAGGCGAAGAATGGGCTGGAGGAAGAGCAGGACGGCGGCCATGACGACAAGACCGCCGACCACAAGCAGGAACAGCGCGGTGCCTGCGGCGTGCCGCGCCCGGCTGTGTTCGCCGCGTCCCGATTCCAAATTGAAGTTCGAAGCGCCGCCCACGCCGCAGAGCAGCGCCCAGGCCATGCATACCGTTACAATGGGGAAGGCCACCGTGGTGGCCCCCATGGCGATGTCCTCGACCCCGTTGCCGATGAATATCTGATCCCCAATATTATAAAGAGCGCCCACCAGCATGCTGATGATGGAGGGGATGGCAAATTTGGCGATGAGCCGGTTGATTGGTTTTTCTTCCAGAATATTTGGCATGGCTACCTCATTATAAAAATACTCGCGCGATATGTAGGACTAAAGCTTATTATAGCACTTTGCACGCGGGTTTGCAAAAGAAATTTTTGCGTAGCTTCCTTGTTTGTTGGTTTAAAGTCTACCATATTTGCAAAGTTCCACCGCGCCATCCACGGTGGAATTTTAGGTGAGAATTTACGAGGTACAAAAAACTTGCAAAAAGCGCTTGACAAGGGGTGATTCATCCGCTATAATGAGTAAAGTGTTCCGAGGACGATGCGCTTCTAATTCGGCCCGTTGGTCAAGTGGCCTAAGACTCCGGCCTCTCACGCCGGCAACACGGGTTCGAATCCCGTACGGGTCACCAAATAATCCTCCTTAGCTCAGCTGGTAGAGCATGCGGCTGTTAACCGCAGGGTCGTTGGTTCGAGTCCAACAGGGGGAGCCACGAAAACAAAGTGCATAGGTGCACGACTGGACAAACCATTGATAATCAATGGTTTGTCCTTTTTTTGTCGGAAGGACGAAAAAAGTCGGCACAGCGGGAACCATGGAAATTGACCCATTGGTTTTTGCTTGTCCGATGGCAAGCCAACGGGTCACTAAAAATGGTCTTATCGCAGTCCTTATGGAATACAATTTCATTAAGGGGGACTGCACTATGGAAAAAATCACAATGGACAGAACCAGTAGCAAAACCGTTCAGGAGGGGTACGACAGATACATACGCCTAAAGAAGCTGGCGAACCTGTCCGAGGAAACCATCAGGGGCTATGGCGTGAGCTTTCGTTATTTCACAAATTTTTTCGATGCTTCACGACCATGTTCCGACATCACCAAAGACACCGTCTATGATTACATAGAACATTTGCAAAAAAATACGAAAGCAAACGCCACGACCATTAACACCTACTTAAAGGGGTTAAGAACTTTACTTTATTATTTCATGGAAGAGGGCTACACCAAGCGATTCAAAATAGAATTGCTAAGGGTTGAAAAGCCAATCAAGGAAACATACACCGAGGAAGAGCTAGAGAAACTTCTGCGCCAGCCAAACATAAAAAAATCTGATTATCCCATTAGCCGCTCCAGACCAAGCGGCGTGGAATTCTTGACAGCAGCCAGCAAATTATCAAACAAAACAGGCTGCATGAAACGGCGGTTGAAGCGGTAAGCAATTTCGTCGAGATAGCGCTGGAGGTATTTTTTGCTCACGCCGTGGAAGGTGCCCAGGATGTCCTCTTTCACGTTCGAAAGGATGGTGTGCAGCCA
>JAVBOZ010000071.1:0-7684 GCA_031549985.1 Oscillospiraceae bacterium
CGAAAATCCCCAAAGAGCTTGTGGACTATTCTTTACAGCACTGGGAGGAGGACAGCCTGACCGAGGTGTTTGGGGAAACAGAGCAGGCGCTGGTCGCCGCGCTTTCAGAGAGCGCCGAGGTTGAGAGCTATGTCACGGACAGGCCGGTCTTCTTTATCGACAAGGATTTGAATGTTTACCCGAACATAACAACGCCGTCGCCCTTCTGGCTGCTCGGCAACCTGAAGACCGACGGCGCGCAAGCTATTTTGTCGCGCTACTTGAACAGCGAATCCCCGGCGCAAAGGGCGCGATTG
Source organism: Oscillospiraceae bacterium (assembly GCA_031549985.1). Taxonomy (GTDB): domain Bacteria; phylum Bacillota; class Clostridia; order Oscillospirales; family Acutalibacteraceae; genus WRMQ01. The sequence continues at coordinate 297 of JAVBOZ010000071.1, forward strand.
ACCGTGCCGATCGGCGAAATGGTCAGGCAATATGGAGACCCAAAGAGCCAAAGATTGTTCAGCGAAAGCGACTATATTGACCCGATTGTCAAGCGATTCTGCATCGCCAAGGCTGCTGAAGAGACAACGGCGTAACGGACCCTACCGTAGCACCGCGCCCTCGTCCGCGCTGCTGACCATCCGCGCATACCGCGCCAGCCAACCGCCGGTCACCTTGGGGGCCGGCGCTTTCCATTCCGCCCTACGGTGCGCGAATTCTTCCTCGGTTACCCGCGCCCGAACCGACGCGGCCGGAATGTCAATCTCAATCACATCGCCCTCGCGCAGCAGGGCAATGTTGCCGCCCTCCGCCGCCTCCGGCGCAACGTGCCCGATGGAAGCCCCCCGGCTCGCGCCGGAAAAGCGCCCGTCCGTGATCAGGGCGACGCTTTTATCCAGTGCCATACCCGCCAGGGCGCTGGTCGGGTTGAGCATCTCGCGCATCCCAGGGCCGCCCCTAGGGCCTTCGTAGCGGATCACCACAACGTCGCCGGGGCGAATCTGCCCGGCGTATATGGCTTCGATGGCGGCGTCCTCGCCCTCAAAAACGCGGGCGGAGCCGCTATGGCAAAGCATTTCCGGCGCGACGGCGCTGCGCTTGACCACACAGCCACGCTCGGCGATATTCCCCCAGAGGATTTGCAGGCCGCCGGTCTCGCTGTAAGGGTTCGCAATGGGCCTGATCGCTTCCGTATTGCGACACGCCGCCCCGGCCACATTCTCGGCCACGGTCTTGCCGCTGACGGTCGGCAGGCTGCCGTCGATCAAACCGTGTTTGAGCAGTTCGGCCTGCACCGCAGCCACGCCGCCCGCGTAAAAGAGGTCCTCCATATGCGTAGGCCCGGCGGGTGCAAGGTGACAAAGGTTCGGCGTGCGGGCGCTGACCTCGTTGAAGGTACGCAGATCCATCGGCACGCCAGCCTCGTTGGCGATGGCCAACAGGTGCAGCACGCTGTTGGAGGAGCAGCCCAACGCCATATCGCAGGCCAGAGCGTTTTGCAGCGCGGCGGAGGTAACGATTTGCCGCGCCGTGCTATTTTCCGCGATCAGGCGCATCACCGCCATACCGGAGCGTTTGGCCAACTGCACCCTGCCGCTATGTACGGCGGGGATGGTTCCGTTGCCCGGCAGAGCGATGCCCAGCGCCTCACAAAGGCAATTCATGCTGTTGGCAGTGTACATGCCTGAGCAGCTGCCGCATCCGGGGCAGGCGCCCTGTTCGCGCTCAAGCAGTTGCGCGTCGTCGATCATGCCCGCTTTATAACTGCCGACGGCCTCGAAGAGCGTGCTGAGCGTGCTCGGTTCGCCCTCGACCCGCCCGGCCAGCATCGGCCCGCCGCTGCACACGACGGCGGGTATATCCAGCCGCAGCGCACCCATCAGCATGCCTGGCACAATTTTATCGCAGTTGGGTATCAGCACCAGGCCGTCGACCTGATGCGCCATGGCCATGGTCTCCACGCTGTCGGCGATCAACTCACGACTCGGCAGGGTGTATTTCATTCCCACGTGCCCCATGGCGATGCCGTCGCAGACGCCAATGGCGGGCATCAAGATGGGTGTGCCGCCCGCCATGCGCACGCCCGCGCAGGCCGCCTGCGCCAGCTTATCCAGGTGCTGGTGGCCCGGCACGATCTCGCTATAGGCGCTGACAACGCCGACCAGCGGCTGAGCAAGCTCCTCGGCGGTGTAGCCAAGGGCATAAAAAAGGCTGCGGTTGGGCGCGCGTTCCACGCCCCGTGTGACGTTTGCACTGCGTAGGTTCATGGTGTGCTCCTTGTGATGTGCTTTTTTATAAGTATAGCATGGGGAAAAAGCGAATGTCAAGGACGTTTTCCGCTGCGCGGCACAGTACTTTATTGCCTTTTGCCGTTCTCGATCATATACAGCATCACGCTTACCATGAACAGCGCCAGACCGACAATAAAAATCAAAATAGCCGCGTCTTTCAGCTCAAGCCCGTATCTTGTTTGGAAGCCGATCAATTGCCACGCAGGCATGGAATATGTTTTCAGCAACAGAAAAGCCCCCAGGCCAACAATGGGCATTCCGAGCAGCATTCCGGCGATGGTCAGGTACAGCGGGCCGCTTGGCTGCGGCAGCGCTTGCCCCCCCACAGCTCGCGCAAAACCTCCCCCCTCTTGTAATAACTTTCCGCAACTTACGCAGTACATAAAGCACCTCCTTTATATTTTCCTTATTGTACCATTTTTACACTGTTTTTTCAAGTGTAAATATGGCGTGTTTTATCATTCTGTAATTTCACGTATAATTTACACAAGAATAGTGCGTGGAGGGAAGTATCATGAACTTGCGAATCCCGCGGGAAGAGTATATGAATAAAACGTTTCGATTGAACGTAAAACTTGTTCGCGATGTTGAAGCCGTCTGCAGCAAGCAAAATATTTCGATGAACCGGTTTGTTGATATTGCGTTGCGGTATGCATTGGAGCACTTGGAACCAACAGACGATGAAAAATAACAGAAAGAGCCGTGTGCCTCCACACGGCTCCTGATTATTCCCAGCCCCTTCACCCAAACAAATCCCGCTGCATCTCGAACAGCTTGCGGCGTCGTTCGGCCTCGGCGTCGTGGTCGAGCGTGAATGCGCCGTCGGCGCCCCGCCGCAGGCAGCTGCCCTCCCGCGCGTCTGGGGGCAGTGCCATGCGCGGAACCTCGACAATTCCGCCGTCCTCCGTCTCGCAAAGGGCGGTCTCATTCTCAAATCGGTCAATGATCCACATGCGCAACCTCAATTCTTAGCCTAAACCTCTTCCTCGGTAAAACAATAGACGAGTGAACAACGGCACCAGCTTACTTGAGGGCGGCCCGACGCCGCCCCTACAATACCTACCTGCCGCAGGGACGTGTGCGTGGCGCGCACCTGCGTAGGGGCGGCGTCAAGCCGCCCGCAGGCAACGAAACGATGATGTGTATCTCTCTTTTTGTCTACTCTTCTAACGAAAAATAGTATAAACCTCTTTTATGATAGTAACACACCACGGAGAAAATGTCAATCTTCAGAGTGGAACAAATTTTCTGTTTTCCTCTTGTTTTTTCCTGTAAGATGGTGTATACTATCTGTACTTTGACGAAAGACTGGGGCTGCACATGCAGAAAAATCTGATTGTACGCGGCGCACGGGAACACAACCTGAAGGGCCTTGACCTGACCATTCCCCGGGAAAAACTGATTGTCTTCACCGGCCTTTCAGGCTCCGGAAAGACTTCGCTGGCGTTTGACACCATCTATGCCGAAGGGCAGCGGCGCTACGTCGAAAGCCTTTCGAGCTACGCCCGGCAGTTCTTGGGGCAGATGGAAAAGCCCAACGTCGAAAGCATTGAGGGGCTTTCGCCCGCGATCTCCATCGACCAGAAAACGACATCGAAAAACCCCCGTTCCACCGTCGGGACCGTGACGGAAATTTACGACTACCTGCGTCTGCTGTTTGCCCGTATTGGCGTCCCTCATTGCCCGGAATGCGGGCGCGAAATCAGCCGCCAGACGGTCGACGACATCGTCGGCAAGCTGATGGAACTCCCGGAGGGAACGCGCTTTCAGTTGATGGCTCCCATTGTGCGCGGGCGCAAGGGTGAATATCAGAAAGAGTTGGAACAGGCGCGCAAAAGCGGCTATGTCCGCGCCCGGGTCGACGGCAGCGTCTATGATCTTTCTGAGACCATCCCGATGGATAAAAATAAGAAGCATAATATTGAGATCATCGTGGACAGGCTCGTGATGAAGCCAGATCTGCGCAGCCGCCTGACGGACTCCGTCGAAACTGCCACCCGGCTTTCAGAGGGTCTGTTGCTGGTCGATATCATTGACGGGGAAGAGCAGCTGTTTTCGCAGAACTACGCCTGCCCCGAGCACGGCTTCAATATGGAGGAACTGGCACCGCGCATGTTTTCGTTCAACAACCCTTTTGGAGCCTGCGCACAGTGCGGGGGCCTGGGTTCCCTGCTCACCCCCGACCCGGAGCTTGTGCTGCCCGACAAGAACCTCAGCATTCGGGGCGGGGCCGTCAGGGCCTCCGGCTGGACGACCGCCGAGGGCGGCACCATCGCGCAAATGTATTTTGAGGGTCTGGCGGAGTACGGCGGATTTTCGCTGGATACGCCAGTCAAGGCTCTGCCAAAGGCGGCGCTTGATCTTATTCTTTATGGCACAAAGGGCAAGCGGATTCTTATGCGGCGCACCGGTAGCTACGGCAGCGGTACCTATATGACGGCGTTTGAGGGTGTCTGCAACAACCTTCAGCGCCGCTACAAGGAGACGGGCAGCGACTGGGCGCGGAGCGACATTGAGCAATACATGACCTCTCTTCCCTGCCCCGAATGCCACGGCGACCGTCTCAAAAAAGAGGTGCTGTGCGTCACGGTTGGCGGGCAAAACATCACCGAATGCACCCGCTTTTCGATTGTCAAGGCCCTGGAGTTCTTTCAAGGGCTGCAGCTAAACCCCCGCGACGCCATGATCGCCGAGCAAATTTTGCGGGAGATCAACGCCCGGCTTGAGTTTCTGCGCGCCGTTGGCCTCTCGTACCTGAACCTTTCACGGGCGTCGGCGACGCTTTCAGGCGGCGAAAGCCAGCGCATCCGCCTGGCGACGCAGATCGGCTCCTCTCTGATGGGGGTGCTGTACATCCTGGATGAGCCAAGCATCGGCCTGCATCAGCGCGATAACGATAAGTTGATCGAGACACTCAAACGCCTGCGCGATTTGGGGAATACGCTGATCGTGGTCGAACACGACGAAGATACCATGCGCGCGGCGGACCACATCGTGGACATCGGCCCCGGCGCGGGCATTCACGGCGGCCACCTGGTCTGCCAGGGCACGCTCGAGGACATCGTCGCCTGCGAGGGTTCCCTGACGGGGCAATACCTCAGCGGGCAGAAGCGAATCCCCATCCCCACGGAACGCCGTCCGGGTAACGGCAACTGGCTGACCGTGCGCAATGCGCGGGAAAACAACCTCAAGGGCATCGACGCCGCCTTCCCGCTGGGGCTGCTGGTCTGCGTCACCGGGGTCTCGGGTTCGGGCAAAAGCTCGCTGGTCAACGAAATTCTGCATAAGACCCTCGCCGCCAGGCTCAACCGGGCGCATACCTTCCCCGGCGCCTGCGACGGCATTGACGGTATCGAACATCTGGATAAGGTGATCGACATCGACCAAAGCCCAATCGGCCGCACACCGCGCTCCAACCCGGCCACCTATACGGGCGTCTATACCGACATCCGGGAGCTTTACGCCGCCACACCGGACGCGAAGCAGCGGGGCTATAAGCCCAACCGGTTCTCCTTCAACGTCAAGGGCGGGCGCTGCGAGGCCTGCCAGGGCGATGGCATCGTCAAAATTGAGATGCACTTTCTGGCCGATATTTATGTACCCTGCGAAGTCTGCAAGGGCGCGCGGTATAACCGTGAAACCTTGGAAGTCAAATATAAGGGCAAGAGCATCTATGACGTTTTGGAAATGACCATCGAGGAAGGCATGCGCTTCTTTGAAAATGTACCCAAGATTGCCCGCCGCCTTCGGACGCTCTTTGAGGTGGGCCTGGGCTACGCGAAAATCGGGCAGCCCGCGACCACACTCTCGGGCGGCGAGGCCCAGCGAGTCAAGCTGGCCACGGAGCTTTCCAAGCGCTCCACCGGTCGGACAATTTATATCCTGGACGAGCCCACGACCGGCCTGCACGCGGCGGACGTCCACCGCCTGCTGGAAGTCCTGCAGCAATTGGTCGAAGGTGGCAACACCGTGCTGGTGATCGAGCACAATTTGGATGTGATCAAGACCGCCGATTGGATCATCGACCTCGGCCCGGAAGGTGGCGACGGCGGCGGCGAGATCATCGCGCAGGGCACGCCGGAAACTGTGGCCGCCGACCCGCGATCCTATACCGGGCAGTATTTGAAACGTGTGCTGGAGGAAGAGACGAAATTAGGATGAAATAGGCGGTGCAACTCTGCGCATAAAAAATGGCAGACGGAATAACACCACATACTTAAATTTTATCCCAAGCGTATTTTCAGCGGATTATCGGTGTTAAATCAGTGGATTTTTGCGCCTGTTTTCGCTTGCGTTTTCAACCAATTTTTGGTAGAATAGGATAGGTCAAATTCATTACGGAAGCGAAGAGGTATTCTGGCATGGCGCAACATATTGGGATAGATGAAGCACTTCAGCAGGCGAAAAAGGTTCATTTCATCGGCATCGGCGGTTCGGGCATGTGCCCCCTAGCAGAGATTCTGCACAGCCGGGGCTATGAAATCACCGGTTCGGATAACAACGAAAGCGAGACGCTCGGCCGCATCCGGGCGCTGGGCATCCCCGTAACCATGGGGCAGCGGGCGGAGAACATCGCCGGAGCCAATCTGATCGTTTACACGGCAGCCCTGCTGCCGGACAACCCCGAGCTGGTGGCCGCCAAGGCCTCCGGCATCCCAACTTTTGAGCGCGCCGCACTGCTCGGTGCGATAACGCGGCAATTCGACAACTGCATCTGCGTCTGCGGCACCCATGGCAAGACCAGTACCACCGCCATGCTTGCGCAGATTATGCTTCAGGCTGGCCTTTCGCCCTCTGCGGTAATCGGCGGGAAGCTCCCCCTGACCGGCACCAACGGCCTGGTCGGCGCGAGTGAGCATATGATCTGCGAGGCCTGCGAATTTCAGGATACCTTCCTGAGTCTTTCGCCCGACGTGGCGGTGATCCTCAACATCGACGAAGACCACATGGAATACTTCAAGACCCTTGAAAACCTCATCGCCTCCTTCAGCAAATTCGCTGAAATGAGCAGCAAGGCCGTGATCTATAACGGCGACGATGCCAACACCAAGCGGGCGCTTGAAAACGCCAAAGTGAAGCGGCCCATTCCCTTTGGTCGTTCGGAGGGCAATCATTTCCGGGCGGTCAATGTAACCATGGATGGCGCTTTTGCCAGCTATGACCTGCAGTATCACGGTGATTTTTTGACCCGCGTCAAGCTCAGTGTGCCAGGTGAACACAATGTCTATAACTCCATGGCGGCCATCGCTGCGGCTATGCTTTCGGGCGCGAGTATTCTTGACTGCGAACAGGGCGTCGCGGCTTTTCGCGGCGCGGGGCGTCGCTTTGAGTTCATCGGCGAGTTCAACGGCGTCACCCTGGCCGACGACTATGCCCATCACCCGAAGGAGTTGGAGGTTGCGCTGACAGCGGCGAAACAGATGCCGTACCGCAAGGTGTGGGCGGTGTTCCAGCCCTTCACCTATTCGCGCACGGCCATGCTGCTCAACGACTTTGCCAAGTCGCTTTCGCTGGCGGACCATGTGGTGATGACGAAGATCATGGGTGCGCGCGAAGTC
>JAVBOZ010000043.1:0-5122 GCA_031549985.1 Oscillospiraceae bacterium
TTTCTTTCAAGAAAAGTACAAGAAAGGGGGTGCCTATGCTGCTGGACCAAAAGCGCATTTTGTTCGCAACCGGCGGAACGGCCGGACACATCAACCCCGCGCTTTCGGTGGCGGGGCTGGTGCGCCGCCTGCACCCGGATTGCGAAATCCTCTTCATCGGCACGGCGGATCACATGGAGGCCCGACTTGTGCCCGCCGCCGGGTTTGCCTTTCGCACCATTGAGATCAGCGGCTTTCAGCGAAGCCTGAGCCCAAAGAATATCAAGCGCAACTTAGCGACGCTGCGCCGCTTGCTACGGGTAAACGCACAGGTGGAGGCGATTTTGAACGAGTTCAAGCCCGACGTCGTCGTCGGTTTTGGCGGCTATGTCAGCGGGCCTGTGCTGCGCGCGGCGGCGAAATGTGGCATTCCCACGGCGATTCATGAACAGAACGCCTTCCCAGGCATCACCAACAAAGCCCTGGCCAAACGGGTGGACGCCGTGATGCTCACCAGCGCCGATGCGGCGGCGCGCATGGACTGCAAAAATAAACCCGTGGTGACGGGGATGCCCGTGCGCGGCGAGATGCTGAAGGCAGACCGGGCGCAGAGCCGCCGGGAGCTTGGCCTGGACGCCCGGCCGATGGTGCTTTCCATGGGCGGTTCCTTGGGCGCACGGGCCATAAATGAAGCCTGCATTGGAATGGTTACGCAGCTCTGGAAGACGCGGAATTATTATTTTCATCATGCCTATGGGCAATACGGCAAATGGGTGCCTGAGGCACTGGCGAAGCAGGGCGTTGATGCCGACATACCGGAAATCACGCTGCGGGAATACATCGACGACATGGCCCGCTGCATGGCAGCGGCTGACCTTGTGATTGGGCGGGCCGGGGCGAGCACCCTGACCGAGTTGCAGGCGCTGGGCAAGCCCTGCGTCCTGATTCCTTCTCCAAATGTTGCGGAAAACCATCAATATTATAACGCCAAGGCCCTCGTTGACCGGGGCGCGGCGGTGCTGATCGAAGAAAAGGACCTCACTCCGGGCCTGTTGGCTGAGACGGTGCAGGCGCTGCTAAATGACCCCACGCGCCTGTGGGCCATGGCGGAGGCTGCCAAAACCATGGCGGTTACGGACGCCACAGAACGGATTTATGAGGTGATCGCGAAGCTTGCGTAGAGGACGTCGTCCTCTGCGGCTACCATGACCTTACACCTTCCTTTTCCTTTGCGCATATACTGCCATAGAGCAAGTTACGCAGAGGGAGGAACGGCAAAATGGCTTCGTTTTTGATCCGGGGCGGGCGTCGCCTGGAAGGTGAACATACGTTACAGGGCGCAAAGAACAGCGCTCTGCCGATTCTTGCGGCGGCGGCCGCCAGCGGTGGTGTGTGCCGCATCCATCGCTGCCCCGCGCTGACAGATGTCGACGCGGCGCTCAACATTCTGCGGCATTTGGGCTGTGGTGTGACCGTCACTGACAAAGGACAGGATGGCAACGCAGTCACTGTTGACGCCTCGACCCTGCGGCACGGCGAAATTCCCGAGGTGCTGATGCATGAAATGCGCTCATCGATCGTTTTTTTAGGACCGTTACTCGCCGCGCTCGGTTATGCGGAGTTGAGCGCGCCGGGCGGCTGCGAAATCGGCTTGCGCCCCATTGATCTGCATCTCGAAGCGATGCAGGCGCTGGGCGTGCAGGTACGCGAGGAGGGCGGGCGGCTCTTCTTTCGTGCCGAAGACGGCCTGCGGGGGACGCGGCTTTCGCTTTCTTTCCCCAGCGTGGGCGCGACGGAAAATCTGATGATCGCCACCGCCACAGCCCGAGGCATCACGGTGGTGACCAACGCCGCCCGTGAACCCGAGATCGTTGACCTTGCCAACTTTCTCAACGCCTGTGGAGCAAAGATTCAGGGCGCGGGGGGCTGTACACTTTTCATTGAGGGCGTCCCGAAGCTTCACGGAGCGGAACATACGGTTATTCCCGACCGCATCGCCGCCGTGACCTACCTCAGCGCGGCCGCGATCACGGGCGGCGAGGTGCTACTGCGTGGCGCTGTGCCGGAACACATGGACGCCGTCCTGGTGACACTGGAACAGGCGGGTTGCCGAATGCGGCGCCTGCCCGAAGGGCTGCACCTGCGCGCGCCGCGCCGCCTGCGCCGCTTGCCGACGGTTCGCACCATGCCCTACCCCGGATTCCCCACGGACGCTCAGGCGAACATCATGGCGCTGGCGGCGGTCGCCGAGGGAACCAGCATGATCACCGAGACCATCTTTGAGAACCGATTCCGCCATGTGGGCGAATTGCGGCGCATGGGCGCGCGCATCCGCGTCGAAGATCGCGTTGCCGTCATTGAGGGCATACCGATGCTCCAAGGCGCACAGGTGGACGCCTGCGATCTGCGGGCCGGGGCGAGCCTCGCGGTTGCGGGTCTGGCTGCGGAGGGCGTCACCCGGGTGTGCGATATACGGCACATCGACCGGGGGTGCGAACGCCTGGAAGTGGGGCTCGGCGCTTTGGGCGCGGATATCAGGCGGGAGGAGACGGACTTTGCGCCGTTTGCCTGAGCGTGTTTTCGTGTAGGGGAGCACATTGTGCTTCCGCCTGAAACAGCGTTCGCGTCATATCTATACATTGGATTGGAAGACAGCATGAAACGCAAAAAGAACTATACGCCGCTCCTGACCACGCTGGGGCTCGTGGCGGCGCTGGCGCTCCTGCTCACCCTTTCGCTGAGCGTGTGGTTTCCCATCAAGAACTGCACGATTGAAGGGGAGAGCCGCTATACTCCCGAACAGTTGGCCGCCGCGCTTGGCCTGGCTGAAAACAGGCAGAACCTCTTCACCGCCGACCTTAAGGCCCTGGAGGCCAAACTATGCAAGGCGCTGCCCTATATCGAGAGCGCCGAACTACGCCGCAACCCCCCCGGCACGCTGCGCCTTACGCTGCGAGAGAGCCAGGCGGCGTTTGCCGTTCAGCAGGACAAGGCCTGGTGGCTGCTGGATGCCAACGGAAAAATCCTCGAACAGGCCGCGAAGGCCCCCAAGGGTGCGCTACCGCTCACCGGGGCAACGCTGGCCGCGCCGAAGCTTGGGCTGGCTGCCAAATGGGGGAAAAACAAACGGGAATACGCCTTTCAGCCGCTGTTGCGCCTGCTGGAGGAGATGAAGCTGCGCAAGGAAATCACGGAGGTGCGCCTTGGAGTCGACCCTACGCCCGAACTGATGTATCAGGATAGGATCCGCATCATCTTCGGGCCGATGCCCAAGAATTCGTCGCTGAGTGTCGAAGAGGTGCTGCGGCGCAAACTGGATTCCGCCGTTAAGATCATCGCGAAGGAACGGCCCAACCAAAAAGGGATCGTTGACCTGAGCATCTTTGGCTACGAGGTTTTTACCCCCGATTGGACGGTATAATGCACTGTGCCTGCACACAACCATTATCTCGACTTGATCTTGAAAGCGGCACAGCCGACGAAAAGCGGCACAGCCGACAAGCCCACCGCAGGTGCAAATATTTTTAGCAATCGCAGATTTTCGGCTTGTTTTTTTACATACTATATGTTAAAATATAATATATTGAAATTTCATGCGATTCCAAAGATCGCAACGCAATAAAGGAGGGACACGCCATTGTCAGCTTTTGAACTGGCGAATGAATTGGATCAGAGCGTGCAGATTAAAGTCATCGGTGTTGGCGGCGGCGGCGGCAACGCCATCAACCGCATGGTTGCCAGCGGCGTGCAGGGCGCTGAATTCATCGCCATTAATACGGACAAGCAGATCCTCGTCGAATCGGTCGCCACGCACAAAATTCAGATCGGCGAACGCACAACCCGTGGCATGGGCGCGGGCGGCAATCCCGAAATTGGCCGCAAGGCCGCCGAAGAGAGCCGCGAAGCCATTACCGATATCCTGCGGGGCGCGGACATGGTCTTTATCACTGCGGGCATGGGCGGCGGCACAGGCACCGGCGCGGCCCCTGTGATCGCCCAGGTCTCCAAGGAGATGGGCATCCTTACCGTGGGCGTGGTCACCAAACCTTTCCGCTTTGAAGGCAAACATCGGATGGACCAGGCCCTGGAAGGTATCCACCGCCTTTCGGAGTGCGTAGACAGCCTGATCGTCATCCCAAACGAGCACCTCAAGCGCTTGAGCGACCAAAAGCTCCCGGTCAAGCAGGCCTTTGCCCTGGCGGATCAGGTGCTGCTGGAGGGAGTACGAAATATTTCCGAACTGATCAAGATCCCCAGCTACATCAACCTCGACTTCGCGGATGTCAACACTGTGATGCGCGGCGCGGGCTATGCCCATTTGGGCGTGGGCTACGGCAAGGGCGACGAAAAAGCGAAGATCGCGGCGGAGGCCGCCGTCTCCAGCCCGCTGCTTGAGACCTCCATCGACGGCGCGAAGGGCCTGATTATCAACATCCGCGCCTCCGAAGATGTGGATTTAGATGAGGTCGAGGCTGCAGTCGATTACATCACCAAGAACGCAGATAAAGATGCGCACACCATCTGGGGCATCGCGCTGGATGACGAGATGGAGGATGAGCTTTCCATCACCGTTGTGGCCACCGGTTTTGACCCCAAACGCCTGCCGAAGGACGACAGACCCGAAAAAGAAAGACCGGCCTGGAAACCCGGCGAATATGACCTTCCGCCGCCGATCGACAAGTACTTTCAGCCGAGCGCAAAGCCCGCCGGCACGGTGAAAGCAGCCGACGCGAAGCCATCGTCATCGCCATCGCCGCAGAACCCCTGGGGCGACCCGCAGCGGCAGACCCCTTTCAACGAGCAGCAGAACCCCTTTGCCGCCGCCGGTCAGCAAGGCCTGGACGTCGACAAAGATCACGACACCGTGATCGGCATGCTGGTGGATAAGCTCCAGCGCGACCGCGGCAGCCGGAGATAACGGATATCGCAGCTACACATACGGCGAGCAGAGGGCAGCGCCCGCTGCCCGCCGTATCATTTTTGCCTGTGGGTAGCGATCGAAAAAACATAAAGGCAGGAACGAACCAATGCTTCAAACCTTGCTCCGGCGCCTTGCGCCCGATTGGGCCGATTGCCTCGTCGAAGAGACCATCCCCTGCCCCGAAGGCTGGGGTGGCGCGTACGCTTTGGAGGCGTGCGAGAG
>JAVBOZ010000138.1:0-4440 GCA_031549985.1 Oscillospiraceae bacterium
GGGCGCGCGCCGCAGGGGGAATGGAATCGGTTGCCCTTTACCATCCATTATGCCCCAACGGCGACCGACGCCGACCACAACGCGGAAACACTGAATGACGGCGACACGGCAACATACTATGCGGTCAGCGCACAAGGCAGCCAAGCGCCCGGCGCGAGCGCTTCCAATGTGCTGATTCTTGATCTGGGGCAGTCTGCGCACAGCTTCAGCGTTTCGAGAATTGATTATACCCCTCGGCAAGACGACGGGGCCGAAGGCCGCATTCTGAAATATAACATCTATTTTCTGCGCGCCAACCGCACCGGCAACGGGAAGCAGTATGTCGGCGATCAACTGAGCCTGGACGTCGATTTTGAGCTGGCGGGGCGCGGGCAGTTTGATCCCGGCAGCAAAAAGACCCAGTCGGCGATCCTGCATCCCTATACCGGGCAACTGCTGGCAATTCAGGCTGTGCCCAGCAGCACCAACGGCGGGAGCATCAGCGCCGCCGAGATCGCCGTCTATGCCATCGGCGGCGGTGCCGGTGTGCCCGACGACGACTACGGCGCCCACAAAGCGGAGATCATGGCCATACGCCAGCTTGCCCAGGCCAAAAACCTCCCTGCGCTTCTGGAAATTGCCGGCGAGATCGACGCCCAGGTGGGTACGGACAGCGTCGAATTCAACAAAAACAGTAAAGCCGAACAGCAGCGCCTGCTGAAGGAGCTGAAACAGCTTCGGCAAGCCGCCGAAAACGCGGGCGCACTGCCCAGCCTGCCAAACGGCGGACTGTGGGTCGATACGAGCGGCAAGCCGATTCAAGCGCATAGCGGCAGTTTCTTCTATGTTGCGGCCGAAAAGAAATACTACTGGTACGGCGTTGACGCTTCGCAGCCCAATCTGCTGGGCACGGATCATTATCAGGCCGTGGGTGTGCGCTGTTATTCCTCAACCGACCTGCGCAATTGGGCATCGGAAGGCCTCGTCTTGCCCGTATTCAACAATCCGCAGCTGGTTGACGGCTCGGCTGACAGCGACAAAGCCCCGCTCTATGTTGACGAAAACAGTAAAGCTTATCAAAACAGCCCTCTGCGCACTTTCAGGGATAACGGCGGCGTCGGTACGTCGCTCCCTCCAAACGGGATGGCAAAGCCCGCCTCCCCCACCCTGGCGGCGGCCTGCGGCAGCGAAGGCATTGCAAAGTTCAATGCGCTTTACGCGAGTTATGGATTTCAGCAAAGGCGGCAGCTGTATCTTTCCTTCAACTGGGAAAAAGAGCTGAGCCGCCCGCAGGTTACGTATAATCCGCAGACGAAGCAATATATTATGTGGCTACTGGTTGAGGATTACGCGCCCCGCCAGGCGGGCGAAAATGAAAAGCGCACCGCTCTCATTTCTGCGATGAGCCAAAGCCCGGCCGGCCCGTTCCTCTATGTGGGCGGCGCTTCGCTCCGTTTGCAGGCGAAGCAAAGCTATGCTCCCACTGATTTTTCCCTCTTTACCGATGCGGATGGCAGCGCCTGGCTCGCGGCCACGCTGCAGCCGTCGAACGCCGAAAAAGAAAGCGGCCTTTACCTGCTGCGCCTAAACAACACCTGGCTTGAACCCGCAGCGAAACCGAACGGCATCTCCGAAGAAGGCGAGCAGTGGATGCTTATCCCCAACTCAGAGGGCAAGGCCGCACCGATTCTTTTCCGCGCGAAGGATGTGCTTTACCTGATCGCCAACGAGGGCGGCCAACCGTCAGAAAGCGTCTATTACGTTTCAAAGAACGGTATTTTGGGTGATTGGAAGGCCAAGGGCGCTTTCGCATTGGAAGACAGCGCGAAAAACACCTACCGCAGCGTCGGTTCGGCTGTCATCCCTTTGCGAAACACGAAGGGCGAACCGGTTGCCGGTAAATATTATTTGTTGGCGGATTTACCGGATCCCTATGACGCGCGGCACGCACGCTATGCCCTCTTGCCGCTTCACTTGGGCGAGAGCGGCAACAAGCTTGCTCTGCGCTGGGAGAGCAACGCCCTGCCAAAGGACTTCGGGAACGCTCCCTTGTCGTTGGCTATTGTGCTGATCTGCGCCGGAGCCTTGCTTGCGGTGCTGGCGCTCGTGTTTGTCGCTCTGTTGATTTTCAAAAGGCGGGACACTGAGGAAACTGACAGCGAGCTTGACGACGAATACGAGGCAGAAAGCTTTGCCGTGGGCCGCGAAGATGAAGCGGAGGAAGAGACGCAGGACGACGAATAAGGCAAGAGAAAGGTATGGCGATACACATGAAGAAAAGATACGCCGCTCTGGCGCTTTGTCTGGCGCTGGCGTTGCCGCTGAGTTCCTGCGGCGAAAAAAAGGATAAGCTGCTGCTCCCCAAACCGGAGAACTGCGCCTATGCCGCCGGGGTATATGTTGACGAGGAAAACACCATCAACGTCAACCAGGCTGCGCTCAACACCTATGGCAATCGCCCTTATTCCGCGACGGCCGCCAATCGGCGGGCGGTGCAGGTGGGCGATGTGCTATATAGCGCCGTCAACGCAAAACAGGCGCTGCAAAAAATCGACGCCAAGGGCAGAGCGACCACGCTTTACGATAAAGTCAAAGTCGGCCAGGTTAGTTTTTACGCCGGGTATGTCTATTTCAGCGACTACGTCGCCGTCACCGAGCCGCGCGTACAGGGGGTTTTCTATTCCCGGCGGCTGTATCGGCTGGATATGAGTTCCGGCAAAAAAGAACCTGAGCTGCTTTATGAAGGCAAGATTAAGGAGGAATATTTCGCCTCCTTCCAGCTCTGCAACGGTGCGCTTTATTTGATGGGAACCCAGGCATTCGAAACCTTTGGGGTGAAGCGCCTTGGGATGGACGGCAAGGCGATGGCAGACACCGGCGCAACGCTCTTGGGTGACCCGAATATCACCGCGGCGCAGGTGAGCGGCGGCAATGTCTATTACCTGTTGCGGGGGGAACTGCACCAGGCCTCCCTGCGGGGGGTGGAGCGGACAAAGCTCCTGGAAGACAATGACGTTCGCGCCTTTTGCGCGGTGGAAAATACGCTTTATTTCACCCGTTTGAATGCCCCGGGCGTATATGCCCTGAACCTCGAAACCCGCGCGGTCTCCCTTTTCCGGGCCAAGGGAGATGTGGAAGCCTTCTTCTCCCTTTCCGGCGACGGCGCGCCCGACTGCTTCGTTATCAAGCCCGTCGGCGTCGACGATAAGGGCAAGCGTGAGCTTATCCATCAGCCCGCAAAGGGCGAGGCGAAAACCTTGGTTGAAGATGTGATGCCGCTTGACCTCAATTTTATGCAGCCCTTCTGCGAGGGCGGTAAAATATATTACTTCAGCTGTGATACGACGGTTTTTCCCGCGCAGGGGTATATCCGCGCCATCGACCCCGTAACCGGGAAAGCGGAAACGTGTTACGACTGGGCGATTACGAAAGGGGAAGCTGCCAAATGAATCGGTCATTTACCAAGAACAAGCTGGATCTGGGCCATAAGGATGAACTGCGCGATTATGACATTTTTCCAAAGGTTGTGCCCTCGGGCAAAGAGAGCGCCATCACCATCAAGCCGCTGGGCTGGCACGCGGCCTTTCAGGCGGGTGAGCGGTATGATCTGCGCATTTGCCCGCTGGATGAAGGCGCGCCTTACGATTATCCGAATCGTCCCAACGATCATTCTTTTGAGGTGGAGCCCGACGCAGATGGCTGTGTACGGTTTTCCTTCCCCTTCTTTGGCGAACAGGAGTTTTTCATACGCCTGCGCGACGGGGGAAAGTTTAATCTGGAGCTAAGCGTCTTCGCGATCAAGGAAGATCTTGTGGGGCGCTACCCCTTCCGGGGCGATCTGCACATGCATTCCCGCCGTTCCGACGGCCGTCAGGCGCCGGAAATTGTCGCCGCCAACTATCGCAAGACGGGCTACGACTTCACGGTGATCTCAGACCATCAGCGCTATTACCCCTCTTTGGACGCCATCGCGGCTTTTAAGGACGTGCCGAGCGAATTCACCATCATCCCCGGCGAAGAAATCCATCTGCCTAAGGATTACCCCGACCACATCAATGACGTTCACATCGTCAATTTCGGTGGCAGTTACAGCATCAATGCCCTGGTGGAAGGCAGCGATCACCAGAAAGAGGCGGGCGACGCGCCAGAGCGGCGCGCCATCATCCCCAACCCGCCGCGCGTACGCAGCAAGGAGGAGTTCTGGGCCGAGGTAGACGAATACGCCAGGGGCCTTGACATCCCCGAAGGCATTGAGCGCTTCACCTACGCCTGCTGCCATTGGATTTTTGACAAGATTCGCGCGGGCGGCGGCCTGGGCATCTTTTGCCACCCCTGCTGGATTTCCAACGTCTATCAGGTCCCCCCCACATTCGTGGATTACATGATGGAGACCCACCCCTTTGACGCCTACGAGGTGCTCGGGGGCGAAAATTACTTTGAGGCAAACGGTCAGCAGACCGT
>JAVBOZ010000160.1:0-4031 GCA_031549985.1 Oscillospiraceae bacterium
GGCAAACGACCCGTTTGACGCTATTGAAGCAGGATCAAGGCTCGATTCTGAAAAACCGGTACGGTTTTTCCCAATGCTGCAAACGACCCGTTTGACGCTATTGTAGCATCTTTAAGCAGAAAAAGGAAGAGAAAAACGCGATTTTCTTCAAAACAAATAGAATGCAAGGTGTTCGCGACATGCCACGCGGCATACAAGCATTGGAAGGGCGCAGTTGACGCGCGCTGGGATGTAATTTTTGGCGGTTCGCTTTGGGGGGAATCAAGTGAAAAATGCATTGACTATTTTCGCCGGATGTTGTACAATATAGGAAATTCAGTCAAATGAGGGGAAAGGACGGGATACGAGTATGAATGCTGGCAAACGGGTTCTCGCGCTGCTATTGGGGGTGACGCTGCTGCTTGGCGTGCTGTCGCTTCCGGTCGGCGCGGCAGGCCCGGGGTATGAGGTCGACGTGCGGCCAAACATCATCCTTCATGGCATTGGGCAGTCGGAAGTGTTCCTTTATGACGAGGCAACAGGCGAACGGGTGCAAAAGGAGGACGGTTCCTATGTGCAGGGCTGGCCGCCGGCGCTTGATTTTATGACCGTGTTGCCGGATCTGCTGTTGCCGCTGATCGGAACGCTGCTATTCCAGTTTGATTTCGGCCTTTCGGATGCGATTCAGAAGGCCGCCGCTACTCTTTTTAGTACATTTGAAATGGACGAGGACGGCATGCCTGTCAACAACATGCAGGTGATGCGCTACCCCAAGAGCATGGCGGAAACCGACCAGGCGGGGAAGGATTTTGTCTTTAAATCGTTCCCGCTGCAGGGGCTGCGCGACCTCGTCGGTGATGAAAACATCTATTACTTCGCTTACGATTCATTTGGAAACAACGCCGCCATCACCGAGGAACTCTATGCGTTTATCCAGGGCATCAAGGCGGAAAAGGGCGTTGACAAGGTCAACCTGATTCCCGTCAGCCTGGGCGGAACCCTGATGAACTCCCTGCTTGAGACCCATCCCGATGTGATTGGCGACTTATATAATGTTGTCTATATTATCCCAGCGCTGGATGGCTCCCGCATTGTGGGCGACCTCTATCTCGGGAACCTCAGCACTTCGAACGAGGAGCTTTACCGCTATATGATCCCCTCGCTGATGGAGGGCGAATATTTGGGCTACCTGCTCAACCTTGTGATCCGCCTGCTGCCCAAGCGCGTGGTTGAGGGTGTGCTCAACGGGGTGCTGGAGGGCGTCGTCGGCGAGGTGCTCAGCTATTCGACCACCATGTGGTCACTTGTGCCCAGCGGGGATTATGAAAAGGCGCGTGAGCGCTGGCTCAATGACAGTGCGCACGACAAGATCCGCGCGCAGACCGACGCCTATTGGAAGGCACAGAAAAATTCGCGCAAGAACATTCAGGCCATGGTGGACGCGGGTGTGCATGTCTATAACATCGTCGATTACGACTGCCCGCTCTATGCAATTGCCGGTTCTTACAAAGACCAGAACGCCGACGGCGTGATTCATACGGATTCCACGTCCATGGGCGGCAAGATTGCCAATGTCGGGCAGACGCTGCCGGAAGGCTATAAACAGGCGGTGACAAACTGCGGGCACAACCACCTTTCCCCCGACGGGATGGTGGACGCCTCCACCGGCACGTTGCCGGAGACCACCTTCTATATGAAAGGCCAGAACCACGAGAGCACGGGCCGCAACGACGTGATCATGCTTCTGACCATCCGCCTGGCCACTGCCGCCAATCAGGAGACGGTGTTCAGCATCCCGGAATTCCCGCAGTTCAACTACGCGCGCGACACCAGGGGCCTGCGCACAGGGACGCTGCCGGACGCCAAGAAGGTGGATACCTCCACGCTTTCGCCGCAGGACAAAGCGGCGCTGGAAAGCGCCATTGCTGAAGTGGAGCAGATCCTGGCCGACACGCGCGTCGTTCCGGGGCAGATTGAGGCCGCCGACGCAAGGCTGCATGCCGTTCTGGTGAAAATCGGCGTACGTTCCGCGCCCGAGCCGGATTATACGGCGATGATTTTGGAACCTGTCACCTGGTTCCTTAGCGAGGTTTTCTATTATCTCTGGGGTCCCCGCGGATTCGGCGACAGCATCTTTTCCATTTGGTACAACATAGACCTGACCTGATAGCCTTTGGCGACGCGGAGGAAACTATTCCTCCGCGTCCGCCCTGCCGACCGCCTGTTGCGCCAGCAGGGTATATATCTCCCGGATCAGTTCCACCTGGGAGCTGATCCGCATTTTTTGATATACGTTGTAGATGGTTCGTTTGACCGTGCCCTCCGAAATATGCAGGCTGCCCGCGATGGAACGAATGGTGTCACCCTGAAAAAGCAGGACAGCAATGTCCGTTTCTCTGGGCGTCAGGGCACCTCTCAATGCGGCCCGCAGCTGCTCCTGCGGTACGTTGATCACAGAGGCGTATTCGTTGCTGAGGTGCAGACAAAAGCTGACCTCATGGTGATTATAGCGGCAGTCGATCAGGAAGCGGGTTGGTTCGCTCGGTTCTCCGCCGCATGTGCCCTCGAACGAGCGGCTGTATTGTTCCAGAAGCATGATCAATGGCGAGAGCGGGTAAACCGATTTTTCCTGCAAGGTACGGAGGGAGCGAAAATCCGTGCTGAGCCTATCCAGCGTCATTGTCTCTTCGCTCCAATCCAGCGCCAGGGTTAACATACCGCTGTTGATTGCTTTAGCATCGGGAGCAGGTTGGTTGGACATCACAGAGTCCTCCGATCATTCAGGTTAGGTTCTGTCATTATACCACGCTTTTCGTGGAAACAATAGCGAAAGATGAAAATATTGGGAATTATTTATCGGCTTTTTTTGTAAAATAAAGCAACTCCTGTTGTTGTTGTGTCGAATCAGCCCGCGTAGCTGCAAACAGAAAGGAAGAAGTGTCATTATGTCAACTCCCGGTTTTCAGAGCTCCGGCGTCTACGCCCTATTGCTGACTCCCTTCAATCAGTCGAAAGAGATCGACTACCCCGCCTATGAGCGCTATGTAGAATGGCAGGCTTCCCACCGGCCGAACGTCCTTTTCAGCGTGTGCGGCTCTTCCGAGATGGCGCACCTCACTCTGCAGGAGCGCGAAAAGCTGGCGGCCCTGGCGGTGAGGCATGCGGGCGGAATCCCAGTTGTGGCCACGGCGAACCTGGAACCCTCCTGGGAGGCGCAGGTGGATGAGGTTAAGCGCATCACCGCTGCCGGTGTGCAGGGGCTGGTGTTCATCACAAAAGGATACGCGGGCGACCCGGACCGTTTGGTTACCTACCTCAGCGAGCTTGCCAGCCATACGCCGCTGCCCATCGTGCTTTATGAATGCCCCATGGCCAAGCCGCACTGCATGGATGGCGAGACCTATAGCCGCTTGGTGAAAACCGGCCGCTTCGTTGCGATCAAAGACACCACCTGTACCATGGAACTGATCGGCCAGAAAATCGCGTTGCAGGGTGATTCGTCGGTGTTGCAGGCGAACATCCCGCTGCTGCAGGATTCTTATGAGGCCGGCGCGCGCGGCGTTGCGGCGACGCCAACGACCTGCGGTGCGCAGTTGTTTGTTCGCCAATGGGAGGCGTTCCAGAAGGGTGATCTTGAGGCTGCGAGGCTGGCGCATAAGCACATTCTGCTGCTGGACGACGTTTTGGGCGGGCATTTCCCGGCTTCGGCAAAATATTTGGCGAATCTGCAAGGGGCGAAGATGGAGTGGGTGACCCGAAGCGGTTCCGTACTCAACGAGCAGCGCCTGCGCGCGCTGGAACTCTGGTATGACTGGGCCAAGCCACTGCTATGAGAAAAAGAGACACAAAGGAATCCCCAGAACCCGGCTGGCGTGAAACCGTCACAGGGCGGCTGCTTTCCCTGGCCAACCGGGTGCCGGGGCTGATCTCCTTCTTTTTTCGGCTGCAAAATCGGCGCATAGCGGGCTTTGGCCACTGGGGTTACGCGCCCCGCCGTTGGCCGGAGCTCGTGACTATATTCGGGCGGGAAGACGGCGAACGCTCCGTTATTG
>JAVBOZ010000136.1:0-2746 GCA_031549985.1 Oscillospiraceae bacterium
AATGCGGCAAACGACCCGTTTGACGCTATTGTAGCATAGATCAAGCGCAGGATCAAGAAAAACCGGCACGGTTTTTCCAAATGCGGCAAACGACCCGTTTGACGCTATTGTAGCATAGATCAAGGTTGGATTCTGAACAACCGGCTCGGTTTTTCCCAATGCGGCAAACGACCCGTTTGACGCTATTGTAGCATAGAAGGCTGTCGCTTGTCAAATAACAATCCTGCATCTTTAAGGTCAGTTTCTTGCAAAATTGCGTTCATTTTTTGTCCTTATATACGAAACTGCACCAAGAATGAATTTTTTTTCATTGGCAGGTTGCATTTTGCGCTAAAATGCTGTATACTGAAATCAAATCATATCGTACGAGGAGGTTTATGTTATGGCTGAATTGACAAAGAACCCTACTGTTTTGCAGTGGCTCAAAGAAAAGCTTGATCTTGTGCAGCCCGATGCCGTGGTCTGGATCGACGGCAGTGAGGCGCAGCTGGAAGCCCTTCGGCAGCAAGCCTGTGACTCCGGCGAAATCCTCAAGCTCAACGAGGAATTGCTGCCCGGCTGCTACCTGCACCGCACGGCGCTGAATGACGTGGCGCGCGTGGAGCACCGCACCTTCATCTGCACCCCCACCAAGGAAATGGCAGGCCCGACCAACAACTGGATGGCTCCTGACGAAGCCTATGCCAAGCTTTACGGCATTGCGAAAGATTCTTATAAAGGTCGCACGGCCTATGTCATCCCATATTCGATGGGACCGGTGGGTTCGCCGTTCTCCAAGGCGGGCGTTGAGCTGACGGATTCTATCTACGTCGTGCTCAACATGGCGATCATGACCCGCGTCGGCAAGGCGGTGTTTGACGCGTTGGGCGACAGCGACGATTGGGTGCGCGGCCTGCACTGCCGCTGCAACATCGAAGAGGAAAACCGCTACATCTGCCAGTTCCCGCAGGATAACACGATCATCAGCGTCAATTCCGGCTACGGCGGGAATGTGCTGCTGGGCAAGAAGTGCTTCGCCCTGCGCATCGCCTCCTATCAGGGCTGGAAGGAAGAATGGCTGGCGGAGCACATGCTGATCCTCGGCGTCGAGAATCCGGACGGTGACGTGAAATACATCTGCGCCGCCTTCCCCTCCGCTTGCGGCAAAACAAACCTTGCCATGCTGATTCCGCCGGAAAGCTACCGCGCGAAGGGCTACAAGGTCTGGTGCGTCGGGGACGACATCTCCTGGATTCGCAAAGGCGCGGACGGGCGGCTCTACGCGATTAACCCCGAAAATGGGTTCTTCGGCGTCGCGCCCGGCACCAGCGTGAAATCGAACCCCAACGCCCTGGAGGCAACCAAACGCGGCACGATATTCACCAATGTGGTGCATAACCTTGACAACAACACCGTCTGGTGGGAGGGCCTTGACAAGAACCCGCCCGCGAACGGCGTCGACTGGAAGGGCAACGCCTGGAACGGCCAGGAGAGCGACGCCGTTGGCGCGCATCCCAACAGCCGCTTTACCGCGCAGGCCAAGAACTGTCCCTGCATCAGCGCGGAATTCGAGAATCCGCAGGGCGTACCGATTTCGGCCTTCGTTTTCGGCGGCCGCCGGGCGAAGCTCGCGCCCCTGGTCTATCAGGCGCGGGACTGGAACCACGGCGTGTTCGTCGGCTCGATCATGGGCAGCGAGACCACGGCGGCAGCCAGCGGGCTTGCTGCGGGCGTGCGTCGCGACCCCATGGCGATGCTCCCCTTCTGCGGCTACAACATGGCCGAATACTGGCGACACTGGATCAACATCGGCGCGACGCTCGAGGCTGACAAAGCGCCGAAGATTTTCAACGTCAACTGGTTCCGCAAAGACGACGACGGCAACTTCCTCTGGCCGGGCTTTGGCGACCACCTACGTGTGCTGGATTGGATCATCGACCGCTGCGAAGGCAAGGCCGACGCCGTCGATTCCCCCATCGGCTACCTCCCCAAGGCGGAGGATATCAACCTTGAGGGCATCGAGGACAAGGTGAGTAACGCAGCGCTTGCGGAGATGCTGAATGTCGACAGCGCGCTTTGGCAGACCGAAGCCGAAGGCATCGCCGCGTTCTACGCCCAATTTAACGGCCAGGTTCCCGCTGAGATGCAGGCTTCGCTGGAGGAGTTGAAGGCAAAACTGGCGTAATTCAGGCAAAAAACGACGGTTCCGTGTTTGATTGCACGGAACCGTTTTTTTGTTGTCTTAGACTGTTGCTTGATTTCATTTAAAACTGGGAATGTCTTTGACAGCGGCATGAAGGTCATGCCGACGCACAATGCGCATCCCTACCTTCATTTCAGCACCCGCACCTGCGTTACACCGTCCAGCGCCGCGATTTTCGTCGCCGCATCCTTTGCGGGTGTCGTAAGGTCGGCCACCGTGTAGCCTACGCCACCGCGCGTATTGCTTACGAAAGCTGCGGGCGCGGCACCCAGGCAGGCAAGGATCGCCTCCGGCAGGCCCTGTTTCGCTTCGTGAATCACCGTAACGCGAACCTTGAAGCTCGCAGGCAGCGCCGTCGCGGGCAAATTGACAGAGTTTTTGATCTCGCCTCTTTCAAGGAACGCGGTCAGCTGCTGCGCCGCCATCACCGCGCAATTGTCTTCGCTTTCGGGTGTCGAAGCGCCCAAATGAGGGATAGCAGTCACGCCCGGCGCACCGATCAGGTCGTCGGTCGGGAAGTCCGTAACATAGGCTGCGGCCTTTCCGTCGGCCAGCGCGGCCAGT
>JAVBOZ010000171.1:0-15972 GCA_031549985.1 Oscillospiraceae bacterium
AAATAAAATATAAATAATAAGTAAAGTAGTAAGTAAGGTTTGGTGGTGGTGGTGTGATAGTGTGAGTGAGATAAGATTAGTAGAGCGAGACGAGAAGATTCTGCGAGAGATCACCAGATGGCGAATTGTGTTAAGCAGACATATCACAGAGTTAGCTAATTTTTCAGGACAAAGGGCATGTGAGAGAAGATTAAAAAAATTAGCCCTAGCAGGATATATAGAAAGAAAACGCGTGCTATACGGAATGCCAAACATATACAGTTTGGCAAAAGCGGGCTTTGCCGTTATCGGGGAAAAGCAAAGGCCGCATGAAATACGAGTGGAACAAATACGCCATGACGTAGCAGTGCTGGATACAGCCATCTATCTTCACAGGGTGAAGGGTATCGACTTTTCGCAAATGACGACCGAAAGAGAGCTACATAGCCAAGACGGCTTTGGCAAGCGCAAGCATAGACCAGACTTTGTGATTGCCCACAAAGGCAAAAAATACTCAGTGGAAGTGGAATTATCGCTCAAAGCGAAATCGCGCTTAGAGCAAAACATCAAGTCCAATTTCATGGACTATGACCATCAAATATGGGTGGTGCCAGATAAAGAGTGCAGAATTTATCAAATCCTCGCGGACAGTCGCAGACAATACCCCACTATGAGCATATTGGGATTAGAGGAGGTACAAAAGAAATGATTCAATTTTTAGAACGGAATCAAGAATTATCAATTCTTGATTTTTGCAATGGCTATTATGTTTTCCAGCGCCATCATAGCAGTAGAAAGCGTAAAATCTCACAGACTAAGAAAGGTATTTAACTTTCAGAAGGAGCTAAAGCGCATGCGTAAGCAGAAGCCTAAAATTATTAAGCCGAGCAAACCGCAGGAAAAAGGAACTTTTATTGGCACCTATGGCAGGCGTGAGGTTTACATTCCAGATAATGCAAAGCATGTGTTTGTATGCGGGACAACAGGCAGTGGAAAAACCGTTGCTTTGTCGAATTTTATCAAAAATGCTGTGGACAATGATATACCGGCACTGGTTGTAGACGGCAAAGGCGATATTGGCGAAGGTTCGCTTTTCAATATCATTCAGACCTTGAACCAAGGGAAAAAGAAAGTGTATGTTATCAATCTATCAGAGCCAGCGCATTCGGACAAGTATAACCCTTTTTATGGAGCAACTAGTGCCATGGCAACAGATATGCTTATTAACTTAACCGATTGGAGCGAAGAACACTACAAGCTAAATGCGGAGCGATATATACAAAGAATATTACAGCTGATGGAGAAAGGGGGATTTGCCTTATCTTTCCGCAAAATCGTAAAATGCATGAACCCTGACAAATTTACCGCTATGAGCAGCTATTTACTCAAACAGGAACTTATCTCAAAAGAAGAACATGTAGACAACCTAGAATTGCTCAAAACAAGCGGTAAAATATCGCAAAGTTCTGTAGCCAGATTCAGCACCATCGCAGAGAGCCAAGCAGGCAAAATCCTTTCCGAAAGCGGAATCAATATTGCGCAGGCTCTGAAAGAAAATGCAATTATTCTCTTTATTCTTAACCCTATGATATACCCAGAGCTAAGCCCCGCCTTTGGCAGGCTTATGTTGATTGATAGTAAAATTGCCATAGGCGAGCTGTATAGCGCGCAAATGCCAAGGACATTTTTTATTTTAGATGAAATCAGCAGTTATGCCACAACCGCCCTAACTGACCTTGTCAACAAATCCCGAAGCGCAAACGTGACTTGCGTACTGGCAACCCAAAGTTTGAGCGACTTAGATTTTGCTGTCAATGAAGCCTATAAAGAGCAAGTCATAGAAAACTGTAATAACTATATTGTTTTAAGGCAAAACAGCGGGGTAAACGCAGAGCACTGGGCAAATATTCTGGGTACCAGAGCAACCTTGGATGTTACCTATCAGCTACAACAAAAGGGGCTGGACACCTCCCAAACAGGCTATGGAAGTGCCAGAAGAACGAGAGAATTCTATTATCACCCGGACGATATAAAGACACTGGGCATCGGGCAAGGTATCTTTTTATCCCGCGATACAGGAGCGCACAACACCATCAAAATACATAAACCATTTTAAGAAAGGGGCATTTTATGCAGAAGATAGCACATTTCTGCAAACACGCAGGCATTAAAATTGCATTATTTCTGCGGTCAAACTGGGCATATATCCTTTGGTTCGCCCTGCATTACCTCCTAGCGGTAGCCATTTTAAGCGGGGTATTACGGGACGCAAAAATGGCGTATCTATGGGCGGGAATCGCTTATGCTATCTCTATAGGCATAGCATTATCGCCCGTGGGGGAATTCATTTTGCGGGTATTACAAGACGCACATGCCATAGAAACAGAGCAAGACAGCAATTATCTAATGCCCCTCTTTGAAGAAGTCTACCAAGAAGCATACGCAAAAACACCATCTATGCACAAAAACATACGGCTCTATATCTCCGAAGAAAAGACCATTAACGCCCATGCCATGGGCAGAAAGACCATAGTTTTAACCCGTGGAGCGATTGAAACCTTCCACCGGGAAGAACTAAAAGGCATACTGGCACACGAATTCGGGCATATGGCAAATGGAGACACCAAGGCAAGCCTGCTTACCATCATAGGGGATGGCGTTTTTTCTATTATCATAATGCTATTCAAATTGATTTTACGCATGTTTATGTTCTTTATTGGATTTATAACAGACAATCAAATTTGGGCAAGTATCACCAGTTTTATTGTTCGGCTTCTTTTCGACTACAGCGTGCTATTATTTATGTTCTTAGGAAACGTGATTTTATCCTTGAACAGCAGATACAGCGAGTATCTAGCAGATAGTTTTGCTTATCAGATTGGCTTTGGAGAACAGCTCAAGCGCTCCCTTTACCTGCTAAACAAGTTAAATATGGGCGGCAGGCGTACCCTGCGGGAATGGCTTATGGCAAGCCACCCGCATACAAATGCACGTATTAAACGGCTGGAGCAAAAACTTGCATTAGAACAAGCATAACAGCCCACAGGCAACCCATACCCCTTAATTGCGAAGGTGCAGGCAAAGCAAAAGAACCCAAGCATTTCTACAAAGGAAAGCGAGGGTTCTTTTTGTGTGACTGCGTATACTGGAAAATGGGGATGGGAAATAAATTTCTTTCCTTGCCTGCCAGAGGATAACATAGCGAAACTGGCTTATCAAGGTCGGGTCGTATTTTTTCGTGTATATCCTGTAAGCGAAAAAATCTCCACCCTTCCCCTGACAAGCCAGTTTGGCTATGTTCGGGGGTGATTAGGCAAGGTAAGGTTTTTTAAGCCGTGAGCCGCACGGCGGGGCTATCTCTTCATGCTAATTCTATCGCCATCTTTTCTTTTTCGGGCAAGCGTGTCAAGCGGATTGTGTGAGCTAAAGCCATCTTGTAAATCATCAGAGAACATTGCTACATACTCCTTAACCATTTCAAGCGTGGAGTGTCCCAGGATAGACTGTAGGCGTAAAATATCCCCGCCGTTCAATATCCACATTTTAGCAAACGTATGCCTAAACATATGGATAGATGTACTTTTCACTCCTCGGCTCTCGTTATAATGCTGTATTTGCGTTTGAATTGTGGCTTTGTTAATGGGCGTACCATAGGAAGTGCAAAATAGATATTCCTCAATGCTCCCTTTGCGGTATGTTAGGTATTCCCTCAAAACCTTTGCTAGTTCCTTTGACATAGGTATAAAATATTGCTTCTTGTTTTTTGTATGGATTAAAGCAATTTGATTCCCTTCAAAATCCAAGTCCGCAATTTTTAGCTTGGACATTGTTTCGAGGCGGTTGCCTGTGCCTAACAGATAATTCACCATGACCCAATTACGATACTCTGCAAAGGTGCATGTTTTAATATTGGGTTTCTTTAGAAGCTTTTCTAACTCCTGCTCAGTGTATACGGGCTTAATTGGTTTTACGACACGAAGAAGCTTTATCTTAAATTCCTGCACATATCCTTCTTGCATGCCAAAATACAGAATGGAGCGAATACCTCTAAGATTCGTGTTGATGGTAATATCCTTTGCTGTCCCTTGCTCTTTCATCCAACGGATGTAACCGCGAACTGTTTCCATTTCAATTTCAGAGCAAGGCAAGCTTACATCAAGAAATTTGCTAAATGAGATGAAGCAGTTGCGGTAATAGATAATTGTGTCGGGGGCAACATTAGAAATCTCTCTGTCTCGAAGAAACCTTTCAAAAAGTTCTTGCACAGTTAAATTTTCGGTTCCTTGGCGAATGCGTAATTTTTCCATAATAATCCCTCTTCCTACAATAAAAATATATTCAAGCGAGGAAAGAAAAATTACATTTATTCCGTTTTGGGCAACCCACACGATTAGCCAAAAAAGCCTAAAAAATCGTGTGGCTTTGCTTTCCATAATGCTTGTACGGCTTGTTTATGTCGAGCAAAAGAAAAAGTGGACAAACTCGTTGATACACAACGGTTTGTCCACTTTTTCGTGAAATGGCGGAGAGCAAGGGATTCGAACCCTCGAACGGTTTTAGGCCGTTACACGATTTCCAGTCGTGCTCCTTCGACCAACTCGGACAACTCTCCAGAAGGCCGCAGGCATTTTGCTGCGGCGCATAGCTATTATACAGGATCGCGCGGAAAAATGCAAGCCCTTTTTCTCGGCTATGCCGCAGGCCGCAATGCGCGGGGCGAAACTTGCCGTTGCGGGTCTCTTAGCCGATCTTCTGCCCGTTTTCCATCTTAACCCGGCCCAGGAACGGGATCTTCATGAATCCATTGGCCGTTTCGCCTTCGAAGGTGATGGAGAAGGGGATTTCCTTGCCCTTGAGCATATCGGTGGCGGCGGTGCCGGTGATGGTGTTGCCGTCCTGCTCAATGCCATAGATGGTGATTTCGGGAATATCAACGTCAGTAATTTCGATTTCGACATGATATTTGCCGTCATTGTCGGTGACGCTGAGGATGGCCTCGCCCCGGTAAAACATGGTGTCAACGTGGAATTTCCAATTGCCCAGTCCGATCATAATAATTCAGTCCTTTCCAAATTCGGCCCCTGAAGAGGCTGCTGATTGTTATTATGCGGGATTATTTGAAAAAAGTATTGTACAAATCGTCGGCTTCTGTTAAAATATTATTCTGAGGGAGGTGGTGCGGTTTGAAGCGTCGCTTTGCAAAGGGCAAAGACGCGGGCAGCGCCCAGGCACTTGTGCCGGAGGTCTGCCTCTATGTGCAAGAACAGCTGCGGGGGCAGGGGCGCATTCGCGTAGCGGAGATTGCCCAGCGCTTTGACCACAGCGCCAGTTATCTCAACGCCTGCTTTAAAGCTGTCATGGGCGAGAGCATCACAGCCTATATCCAGCGGCAGCGCATCGAGCTGGCCAAACAGTTGCTGGAATCCGCCAGCCCTCTGACGGAGATTTGGACAGGACTCTCCTTTTATGACCAGCCTCATTTCAACCGCCAGTTCAAGAAAGCCACGGGATTCACCCCGCAGGAATATCGGAAAAAAGCGGGCTGACCAAAGGTAAGACGGTCGCCGACGGCGTGAGGCGCGGTAAAGGACGCATCATTTTATTTCGGGAGGGTTTGCCATGTTTCTCACCCGCGCCGTTTCGTTTCTGTTGTGCGCCGTTCATACGCTGGCCTTCCCGTTGGTCAGCCTGCTGACGGCGGGCAAGCTCACCACCGCGCCGCTTGATCGCGTGCCGCCGTCGCATTATACCAGCGCCTCAATCACGCCCTGCGACCCCGCCGCCACCCCGGCAGCGCATAAGCTGATGGCATATTTGCAGGCGCAATACGGTTCCTGCGTTCTTTCCGGGCAATTCGTTGACCCCTTTCAGGATTATTCGCAGCCGCAGTTTCGAGATGCCGAAGGGCGGCTCGACGCCCGGCTGACCAACGAGCTGGCCGCGATTGCTGAAAACAACGGTGGCAAATACCCGGCGGTGCTGGGCTTGGATTTTACGGGCGTGGAGTTCGCCTCGCAATGGGACGATTGGACGACGCAGCAGGCGCTGCAATGGCACTCCCTGGGCGGCATCGTCACCTATTGCTGGCACTGGGGCGTACCCGCCGACATCACCAAGGCCCCCGCAGAATGGTCTCGCTGGGAAAGCGCCATTCACCCGGAGGACACCAACTTTGACCTCAAGGCCGCTCTGGCCGACAAGAACAGTACGGGCTACCAATGGCTGCTGGCGTCCATCAAAAACGCGGCGGCGCAGCTTGCCGTCTTACAGGACGCGGGCGTGCCCGTGCTCTGGCGGCCGCTGCATGAGGCGGCGGGCGGCTGGTTCTGGTGGGGCTCCGCCGGAAAGGACGCCTACCTGGAGCTTTACAATTTACTCTATGATAAGCTGGTCAACGAATACGGCCTGCACAACCTGATCTGGGTCTGGAATGGGCAGAACCCCGCTTGGTACCCCGGCGACGACCGGGCGGATATCCTTTCGGACGACCCCTATGGCATCGCGAATGTGACCTGGCTGTATCCGCTCGACCCGGCCCGCGCCACGCGCTTCAAATATACCCGCCGGGCCAGCGCGGGCAAAATGGTCGCCATGAGCGAAAACGACGTCCTGCCCTCTCTGGATCAGATGTGGGCGATGAACACCAAGTGGCTCTTCTTTTGCACCTGGAACCGTGAGATGGTTCTGCTGCCCGATCCGAACGACCGGCCGTACGGCGTTCTGCGGCAATACTCTGAAAAATACAACAGCGTTAAGGCGCTGCGGGCGGTGTATAATGACGCGCGCGTGCTGACGTTGGACGAAATAACGCTTTATTAGTCACATATACCTATAAATCCCCGTACGATGCGGTAGACGGAGGCTGCAAATGGCGTTCATCCTGAAGTATCTCTGCTTGGGCCTTGATTATCTGCTTTCCTTCCTCCTGTTGGGATTGGGGCAAATCGGGAGCATTCTGCCCCGCTGCCCGGTAGAGCCCGTGATCCCGGATACCCCCGGCTTCCGCATGGTGCAGAACCTGCACCTGGGCTGGAACCTGGGCTGTTCGCTGGAGTCATTTTTCACGGCCGAAGACGGCACCATTGAAACGGGCCTGAAAACCGAAACGATGTGGGGCAACCCGGCCACGACCAAGGCCGTGATGGAGACCCTTTACGCGGCGGGCATCCGCACGGTGCGCATCCCCGTCACGTGGTCGAATCACATGGACGAAGAGGGAACCATCGACGCGCAATGGATGGCAAGGGTGCGCGAGGTGGTTGATTACGCTTATGATACGGGGCTTTACGTGATCCTCAACGCGCATAATGACGACTGGTATAAGTACGTCCCCAGCCCGGAAGCAGAGGAGGCCACGACGGCCTGGTATTGCCGCACCTGGGAACAGATCGCGGCCGAATTTGCCGGGTATGGCGAGAAGCTGCTGTTTGAGGCGATCAACGAGCCAAAGGTGGTGGGCAGCCAGTTGGAATGGGACGGCGGGCTGCTTGCGGAGCGGCAGGTGATCAACCGGCTGCACGCCGCGTTCGTCCGAACCGTGCGGGCCTCCGGCGGCAACAACGCGACGCGCTGGCTCCTGCTCCCCACGCACGCGGCCTCCGCCGAGCCGGCTGTGATGCGCTCGCTTCGCCTGCCGGACGATGACCGCCTGATTGTCTCCATCCACGCCTATACCCCCTGGGAATACACCGACGCCTCTCATCCGGAAGACAGCGCCTATACCGACGCGCACAAAAAGGCCGTCACCCGGATGTTGGAGAACATCTATCGGGTGTTCATCGTCAGGGGGATCCCCGTTTACCTTGGGGAATTCGGCGCGGCGGATAAAGACAACAGCGCCGAGCGCGCGCGCTACGCGGCGGATTATATCACCCTTGCGGCGAAATACGGCATGACCTGCGGCTGGTGGGATAACGGACTGCTGCCCGAGGAGGAATATAACGGCAACTCCTTTGCGCTGCTTAACCGCAAGGACTGTACCTGGTATGAGCCGGAGATCATGGCGGCGATGGCGACTGCGGCGGGGTAAGGTATTGGTAAAGCAGCGATATACGTCATCGTATCGTTACCTGCGGGCGGCCATTGGCCGCCCGAGTAACATCGAAATATCGAAATAGGAAGCAAAGGAAGAAAGCACACAATGGACATTGCAATCATGGGCTACGGCGTGGTGGGTTCCGGGGTGGCGCAGCTGCTGCATAAAAATTACGAGAGCATCGTTTCCCGCTCCATGCAGACCAGCCTGCGGCTCAAATATATCCTCGACCTGCGCGATTTCCCCGGCGACCCCTTTGAACACCTGCTGACCAAGGATGTTCAGGATATTTTGAACGACCCGGAGGTCGGCATCGTCGTGGAGACGATGGGCGGTCTTCGCCCGGCCTTCGAATTCGTTCTGGCCTGCCTGCAAGCGGGCAAGAGCGTGGTCACTTCAAACAAAGAGCTCGTGGCCGCCAAGGGCTTCGAGCTGCTGGCGGCAGCCGAGGCCCAGAACGTCAACTTCCTCTTTGAGGCAAGCGTCGGCGGCGGGATCCCGATTCTGCGCCCGCTTGCCCAGTGCCTGGCCGCCAACGAGATCAGCGAGGTGGCGGGCATCCTCAACGGCACCACCAACTTTATTCTCACCCGCATGCTGGAAGACGACATGCCCTTCCACGACGCGCTGCGCCTGGCGCAGGAAAACGGCTACGCCGAAAAGGACCCGACCGCCGACATTGAGGGGCACGACGCCTGCCGTAAGATCTGCATCCTGGCGGCGCTGGCCTTCGGGCGGCATGTTTTCCCGGATCAGGTGCGCACGCAGGGTATCTCCGCCCTACAGGCCGAAGACGTCGCCTGCGCGAGCGCGGGGGGCTTTGCCATCAAGCTTTTGGGCCGCGCGGTGCGCCTGCCTGATGGGCGCGTCAGCGCGACAGTCGCTCCGGCGCTGGTGCCGCAAAGCCACCTGCTTGCAAATGTCAGCGATGTCTATAACGCCATCCTTGTGCGTGGCGACGCGATCGGCGACGTGATCTTTTATGGGCGCGGCGCGGGCAAGCTGCCCACTGCCAGCGCGGTCGTGGCGGATATCATCGACTGCGGCAAGCACGTGGAGCGCCGCAAGTTCTTCGGCTGGGCAGCCGCTGACCCGACCTATGTCGCCCCGGCGGCGGAAGATATTACGGTGCTGTATGTTCGCGCTCAGGTCGCGGCTGAAATCGGCACTGCAAAGAACGCGCTGCTGCGGGCCTTCCCCGGCCTGCGCTGGCTGGAACGCGAAAACGCCGCCTCCGGTGAACTCGCGTTCCTGACGCCGCCCGTGGCGGAAGGGCAGGCGCGCGAAACGCTTGACTGCATCGCGGGCATGGACGTGAAGACGGTATTGCGCGTGGTGGAGCTTTAGGCGGCTGTGCCGCAGATGCCATGGCGTGCATTTTGGGTAATGGGCACCCCTCAACGCGTTTGTAGGGCGTGACGCCCTCGGCGCACAGCGGTGTGAATTGTATCAACGTTTTGCGTCGCGCCCTACAAGGCAAAGGCGCGTCCCTGGGCTGCGATCTTGACAAATCCACTGATTTCGGGTAATATACAAGCATGAGGCCACGCTCGAGGCGGTGCGCATCTTCGCGAAAGAAGGCTTAAAAGTGCAATGAAAAAGACAAACTGGACCAAGAAGGCGACGCTGGTGCTGGCGGCCATCTGCCTGGCGCTTTCGGTAGCCAATGGGGTGTTTACCAAGCCACAGGCCGCCTGGCTGCTTCAGGTGGACGGCGTACCGGTCTATCGGGAGCTTTATGCCTACTACCTTTCGGAGGCGCTGCGGGAGCCGGCATACCGGGGCGCGGAAACGAACGCTGAAAAACGCAAGGCGCTGCGCAAGGATGTTGCCCTGCGCTGCACGGCTTTCATCGCCGTCAACAGCGAGCTGCATAACATGTGGCAGGTTCTGGAACAGCAGTATAAATCGCAGGTCTCTGAGCGGACAGGCTTCCTCTGGCGCGTTTTCGGTGGCTATTACCGCTCCATCGGCGTGGGCAAACAAACCCTTTATCTTGTCGAGACCTATAAGGCGAACCAGAAGCAGCTCTTTTATTCCCTCTATGACGGCGGCGTGCCAAATGGAGACGATGTCTTTGGCGGCGGCGGCCCGCGGCAAGTCCCGGAACAAATGATCAAGGATTATTTTTACCGAACGCACGCGGCATATGAGGGCCTGCGCATCTTCCGCACCCTGCCCGATGAGGCGGGCGGAGCGGGCGCGGAGCGCCCGATGACCACGCAGGAGAGCGCGGCGCTTAAGGCACGGCTGGAAGCGATCGCGGCCGAAGTCAATGGTGGGCAGGATTTCTTCGCGACCTGCGAAAAATATGCGCAGGAGCTGAGCTATACAGTTCCCAGTACGGCGGAATTCCGCCGGGGCGACCCCGGCTTCAATGCGGCGGAATTTGAAAAGGTGCGCCAACTGGATCCCGCGAAGCTGACGGTGCTTGAGTTTGGCGGATTTTTCCTGCTTGCGCGGGGCGTCAATATGGGCGACAGCCCCGAGGAGTATTACCTCCCCCAGCGCAGCGCCTGCCTGTGGGAGATGCGCCAGGCCGAATACGCCTCATTGCTGAAGCAATTGACCGCGACCTACCGGGCGGACGAAAATGAGGCGGCGGTCGACGCGCTGCTTGAGGACTGGCAATGGGATGCCTAGACTTTAGACTTTAGCTTTTAGACGTTGGACTGGTAGATTTTGGGTTGACCTTGCCGTCGGTACAAGATCGACCAGATTATCGCGTTGCGATTGGAGGATATCACCTTGCCGGAAGAAACATCAGCGCCGCGTAAGCGCGTACTCAGCCTGATCCAGCCCACCAGCCTGCCGACCATCGGCAACTATTTCGGCGCGCTGCGCAACTGGGTCACCAGGACCGCGCCCGGCTCCGAGGCGGCGGAAACCTATGACTGCCTCTTTGGCGTGGCAGACTTGCACGCACTGACGGTTCGCCCCGTGCCCGCCGATCTGCGCCGCCAGACCTACGAACTGTTGGCCATCTACCTGGCGCTGGGCCTGCGGCAGGGCAGCAACGTTGTCTTTGTGCAGAGCCATGTGCCCGCGCACTGCCAGCTCAGCTGGATCCTGAACAGCTACACCCAATTTGGCGAGGCGATGCGCATGACCCAGTTTAAAGAAAAATCGACCGCGCATGCCGATAACGTCAACGTCGGCCTGTTCAGTTACCCCACGCTGATGGCGGCGGACATCCTGATCTATCAGGCGAACTATGTCCCCGTCGGCGACGATCAAAAGCAGCACCTGGAACTTTGCCGGAACATCGCCGAGCGCTTCAATGGGATTTACGGCCCCACCTTCCCCGTTCCGGATCCCTACATGGGTAAGGTCGGTTCGCGCATCATGTCTTTGCAGGAGCCGACGATGAAGATGAGCAAAACCGACCCCAACCCCAGGGGCTCGGTCGGCCTGTTGGATTCCCCCGAGCAGATCGCCAAGAAGATCAAGAGCGCCGTGACGGATTCCGAGGCCTGCGTGCGCCACGCCGAGGGCAAGGAAGGCGTCAACAACCTCATGGCGATTTACAGTTGCTCGACCGGAAAGGATTTCGCGCAGATCGAGCGGGAGTTTGCGGGGCAGGGCTACGGCAGCTTTAAGCAGGCCGTGGCCGAGGCGCTGGTCGAAGAGCTGCGGCCCTTTCAGGAGGAGTACCGCCGCATATTGGCGGATAAGGCTTACCTGGAGCAAACGGCCCGCGAGGGCGCGCAGGCCGCCGCGCGTATCGCCGCGCGCACCCTTGAAAAGGTGATGAAGAAGGTCGGTCTTTGGCAGGTCAAGGCATAAGATGCAGGCCCTAAACAATCGTGAAAACCTTGCATAGAAAGAAGGAATTCCTATAAATAAGCCAATCAAA
Organism: Oscillospiraceae bacterium; assembly: GCA_031549985.1. GTDB lineage: Bacteria > Bacillota > Clostridia > Oscillospirales > Acutalibacteraceae > WRMQ01. The sequence continues at coordinate 11,871 of JAVBOZ010000171.1, forward strand.
AAAGTCGTTCTGATGTATTCCGGCGGGCTGGATACCTCCATCATCATTCCCTGGCTGAAGGAGAACTACGACGGCTGCGAAGTGATCGCGGTCTCCGCTGACGTTGGGCAGGGCCTTGAGCTGGAGGGGCTGGAGGAAAAGGCGCTCAAGACAGGGGCCTCCAAGCTGTATATTGAGGACCTTAAAAAAGAATTCGTTGAAGATTTCATTTGGCCGACCCTCAAAGCCGGGGCGCGCTACGAGCGCGAATACCTCTTGGGCACCAGCTTTGCCCGCCCGCTGATCGCCAAGCGCGTCGCGGAAATCGCCATCGCCGAGGGGGCGGACGCCATCTGCCACGGCTGCACCGGCAAGGGCAACGACCAGGTGCGTTTTGAACTGACCTTCAAGCATTTCGTGCCCGAAATGCCGATCATCGCCCCCTGGCGCATCTGGGACATCAAATCCCGCGAAGAAGAGATCGCCTACGCCGAGGCCCGCAACGTCCCGCTCAAAATTGACCGCAAGACCAATTATTCCAAGGATAAGAACCTTTGGCACCTGAGCCACGAAGGTCTTGACCTGGAGGACCCGGCCAATGAGCCGCCTTACGACAGACCCGGCTTTCTGGAAATCGGCGTCTCGCCCGAGCAGGCACCCGACGCCGCGACGTATATTACGCTGGCTTTCGAGCGCGGTGTGCCGGTGGCGCTAAACGGCGAACGCCTGGACGGGGTGACGCTGATTGAACGGCTGAACGAGATCGGCGGGGCCAATGGCATCGGCATCGACGACCTGGTTGAGAACCGCCTGGTGGGCATGAAATCCCGCGGCGTCTATGAGAACCCGGCGGGCAAGATCCTTTACCACGCCCACGACGTGCTTGAGACCATCACCCTGGACCGCGACACCCAGCATTATAAGGACATGCTTTCCCAGCGCTACGCGGAGCTTGTGTACTTTGGCCAATGGTATACTCCGCTGCGCGAGGCCTTCGACGCCTTCGTTGAAAAGACGCAGGAGACCGTTGACGGCGAGGTGCGGCTGAAGCTCTATAAGGGCAACATCATCAACGCGGGCGTCAACAGTCCCAATTGCCTTTGGGACGAGGCCTTCGCCACGTTTGAAGACGACAACGTCTATGATCAAAAGGACTCTGCCGGGTTCATCAACCTTTTCGGACTGCCGGTGCGGGTTCGGGCGCTGCTGCTGAACAGAAAAAAATAGCGGCCATATATTTTTGTCGCTATCTCATGAAAAAAAAGTGACGGCCCCGGCGATGGTTTCGCCGGGGCCGCGATTTTGCTTGCCTTGGGAACGATCTCGCTTCTGCCGCGAAAAAGACGCGCGAAAGGCAGCAGGCTATTTCCTGTAACCGCATTTCGGGCACACGCCGTTTTCGTTTAGCGCAATGCCGCATAACGGACAGCGGTCGATGCCTTCGTGCGGCGCGTATTCTTCCGTAGCTCCGTTTACGCCGCTGGTAAACGTGATTTTAACAATATTGAGCTTGTCTTTCAGCAAATCGTAAACCATTTTGATCATGCCCTCAACGGTCATCGTCTCCTTTGTAACGACCAGGCGACATTCCGGATACGCTGTGGCAAGCTCCGTCTTGAAAGCGGGGCCTTTCTGCTTATTGGTTGGTGCGCCGTTCTGAATGCCCTGCGCCTCGTAAACGTCGAGAATCGCGGGCAGCAGCGGGTCATCTTCCCGCAAAACCAGCGCGTGGTCGAAGTTTTGCAAGACCTCCCAAGCGGTTTTTTTGATTTCGTTGCAGGGGAAAATCATGTTCACGCCTGCGTTGACGGTGTCTTCAACTTCAAGCGTCAGAATCCCCGTGTGCCCGTGCAAATACTGGGCCTCTCCTTTGAATCCGTAGAACCGGTGGGCGTATTGCAAATCCAATGTGGTGAAGCTTCTCATGTCTGCTCTCCTCTACTCTATATTTACGGGTGTTTTCCGTGCGCCCGTATGCGCACACATGGGGGGCTGGTTACCTGCATCCTTGGACAGTGTTGATTGGCGGCAGAAGCGTACTGCTTTGCATTCCGGGTGTTTCTATCGTCTTATTGCAAATCCTTCGAATTGCAGTCGGGGCAAACACCCTTGAAGATGACATCATGCCCGGTGAACTGGAACCCGCGCGCGTCCCGAATCTTGTTTTCCAAGTCTGGAATGCACTCCATGTCAACATCCAGGACGCAGCTGCACTTTGTGCATCTGGCGTGATAATGCTCGCCGGGTATATGGTCATACCGGTCGGCGCCGCCCGGTATTTCCAGCTTGCGAATCTTGCCAAGCTCGGATAGCAGGTTCAGGTTTCGATAGACCGTCCCCTTGCTGATATCGGGGTATTCCTGCGCAATTTTGGCGTAAACCTGATCGGCGGTGGCGTGGCATTGCAGCGTATTTACCGCTTCAAGCACCAAGGACCGCTGAAGGGTGTTGCGCATGTTCATACGACGACCTTCCTATAACAGCGCTGTTCTTAATAGTATTGTATATCAATAAAGATTATTTGTCAATAGCGTTTTGAAATATTTTTACAGCAATATGGCAAAAACATGCCCCGGACTGTGTAATTTACACCGCCCGGGGTTTCACGGCTATGCCGCATGCGCCAAACAGACGCAGAGACGTAGCTGCTAGGCGTTCAGGACGCCTACATCAGCGCAAAATAAAAATACGGCAGCGCCGCCGCATTAAGCCCTGCGGATGTCGTGCCGACGGTTGCGCCGCTGCCGCCGCGCAGCTGAAAGCCCGAGGAGGTGATGGCCAACCCCTGCGTTCCGCCGTCGCGGGTGGCAAAGCCGAAGAACGATTGGGCGGTGCCCGCGCTGAAGTTGGGCTGCACCGCCGGCATCTGCGCCATGAAGACGAACACGGCGTGCGGACGCTGACCAAGATTGATGTTTTGCGTTGCCGCGCCCGTACCGCTGTAGCCGCCAACGCGGAAAGGCGCATCCACCCAATCTTTTTCGGCGGCGGAAAGATGGATTGCATCATTGCTGATGTGGCTGCCACAGAGCAAATCTTTGTTTAAAAAGGAGCCAAGCTGCAGCCCCGTGCTTTCCGCCGGGCAGAAGTCCGCGATGATATCAGCCCAGGCTTCGAGCACAAACGCGTCGGTGTCACGGTGGGCCGAGACCTCACCACAACCGGAGGCCGGAATGTTCAAATCGCTGGCAAAGGTAAGAACGTCCAGCACGGAAGTAAAGATCTCATGGCATCGGTCGCCCCCTTCGGCAAAGGGGACGTGAACATCCAATCGCATGCGTATTTCCGCTGTGCGGCAATATTCCTGGCGCTCCAAAACGCCGTCGTCGTTCTCGACAAACTTATCCGTAATATGAACGGAATCGACCCCTACCGCCACCATGGCGCTGCGCAGGGGAACCGCCTTGTTCGCGGCGGGGAACTCCGTCAAAAAGCCAATGGCATGCAAAGGTTCCTGCTGGCTGAGCCATTCGGCGATGGCGCCCGGCATGGCGCTGATTGCGCTCATGTGCCTTCCCCCTCTCTCATTCAACGATGCTGCGGATGATCGCCCAGGTGTGGCTTGGCTCCGCTCCGCAATAGACGACCTCCGCCCGGTCAACGGTATAGCTTTCGCCGTTGCTCTCGATGCGCGCGTCGCGCCCGAGCTGGTTCAGGTCATGCTCCGGCGGGCCGAGGTAGAGGTAATACCCCTCGCGGTTGAAGCCGATCCGGGTGTTGACCCCGCCGAGATACATTTTGTTTTTGTAACGCAGCGGCTGAATGAATGCCCCGAAGGTCTCGCTCTGCCAGCCGTCGGGCAGGCAAAGCCGCACCGGGCGGCCATAGCGCTGCATCACTTGCATGATCTCTTTCATACGTGTGATCCATCCTTTTCAAGTTTTTGCGCAGCACAAACTTATAGGTTGAAAAATAGCTGGGCGTGATTTTTCAAGCTTCGCCCTTGTGGCAGAACGCAGTGCTCTTCGCGCAAAAGCCGGTGTCGCGCATCAGTTCGGCGGCGGCGGCCAGCCCTTCGGCGCGCAGGCGTTCCGCCCGCTCAAAGCGCCTCGAAAAGGCCGCTTCGCCCTGTTTGCGGATGGTGATGTCGCCGGCCTTGAAGCTTTCGATGCCGCCCTCTTCG
>JAVBOZ010000012.1:0-3068 GCA_031549985.1 Oscillospiraceae bacterium
CAAAATAAAAACGCCCCCGAAAACACCCGCAGGGGATGCAATTCAGGGGCGGAGAATACATATGTGCTGCCTGTATTCCACGCGGTACCACCCTAATTTCAGCGAGCAAACGCCCGCCCTCAGCAGGCCTCAGAGAAGGCCCCGACCTTTGACGCAGTCCATGCGTCCGCACTTAGTTGCGGCACGGGATGACCCCTGCGCAGTTTCGGCGCGGCGACTCCGGAATGAGTTATGCACGCTGGGCTACACGTCGGCTCGCAGCAACCGCCGACTCTCTGCGGGGAAAATCCCCTTGTGCTTTCCGCAACGTCTTGTTTTCCATCATAGTCTTTAGTGTATTCGGTTGTAATACATAGTATAACACGAGGGCGCGAGAGTGTCAAGCGTTTTTTGCTGACTCATCAGTTTCAGCGCGCCGCCAGGCAGACCCAGCCGCCCTCATCCCTGCGTCCGGCGAGCCGCCAGCCTAGTTTCTCCAGCCCTGCGATCACTTCCGCCGCACGGGTGTCGATGATCCCGCTGCTGATCCAGATTCCGCCGGGCCTGAGCAGGCGGCGGGCTTCCGGCGCGAGCGCGAGAATGGCGTCGGCCACGATATTGGAGACGATGACGTCAAACTGCCCGGCGACCTGTTCAGCCAGATTACCCTCCAGAACGGTCAGTGCGGGGGGCCCGAAGCCGTTGCGCAACCCGTTTTCTTTTGCGCTGGCCACCGCAAGTGGGTCGATATCCACCCCCACGGCTCGCTCCGCGCCCAACAGAAGGGCAGCGACCGTCAATATCCCGGAACCGCACCCAATATCCAGCACCCGCGGTGCGGTGCGCGCAGGCGCAGCCGGGAGAAATGCTCCGAAGCATTTCGTAACCCCAAATCGCTCCGTACCATCGCCGTCAGGTTGATCGAGATATTCCTCGAGGGCTTCGAGGCATAGGCGCGTGGTCGCGTGACTGCCGGAGCCAAATGCCGCGCCGGGCTCCAGCAAAAGCCGCACCCGCCCCGGGTAGGTCTGCGGATCCGGGGTTTCCCAAGCGGGCTGAATCAACAGCCGCTCCCCGACCGGTATAGGGTGAAAATAGGCTTTCCAGTTGTTCTCCCAATCCTCGCTGCGGCAGAGTTCGGTATCAATTTTACAACCCAAGCCCAGTGCGGCCAGGCGTTCAGTCAAAAACGCTGCGGCCTCGACGGGGGATTCCTGCGGCGGCAGATAGATATGGATGCGTCCGACGCTGCGGTCTTTTTGCAGCAATGCGCTGTCAATCAGATCGCTGTGAGTGATGGCAAACGTATCCGCCTCCAGGGTTCGATAGTCCTCAATATAGAAGCCGTTTGGCGAGGCAAGCAAAGCGATCGTCTCCGCCGCCTCCATGTCCTCCGCCGCAACGGTGAGTATCAGTTCGGTCCATTGCATGGCAATCCTCCAACAAAAACTTCAGCTACATCAACCCGGCGCAGGCTCCGCAGCCGGTGCATTTTTCGCGGCAGTTGGGTGTCGTCCTTGCGGCGTAGGCACGCTCCCGCTCCCGGAGCAGGAACATCTTGCTCACGCCGTAATCCAGGTGATCCCAGGGCAGCGTCTCTTCCAAGTCGCGCCGCCGGGCATTGTAAAATCCCGGGTCAAGGCCCTGCGCCTCAAAGGCGGCGTACCAGAGCGCGGGCCGGAACTGATCGTCCCAGCTATCGAACCGCGCGCCCGTGCGCCAGGCGGTTTCAATGACATTGGCCAAACGCCGGTCGCCCCGGGCCAACACGCCCTCAAGCAGGCTCGTCTCAATATGGTGGCAGCTCAGGGTGATCTTTTTGCTGCGGATCGCGCCACGCAGCTGCCGCTGTTTCTCCTCCAGCATCTCCCGGGTATCCATCGGCTCCCACTGGAAGGGGGTGAAGGGCTTGGGTACGAAGGAGGCTGTGCTGACCGAGACACTGACGCCTTTGCCTTTCGGCTTATCGGGGTTGCGGTAATAGGCATCCACAACCGCCTGCGCCAGCGCTGCGATGCCCGCGATGTCCTCCGCCGTCTCGGTGGGCAGGCCAAGCATAAAGTAAAGTTTTACGCTCGTCCACCCCCCGGCGAAGGCCTGGTGGGCAGTGGCGAGCACCTGTTCTTCGGTGATGTTCTTATTGATCACGTCGCGCAGGCGCTGGGTACCGGCCTCCGGCGCAAAGGTTAGTCCGCTGCGGCGCACCAGCGCCAGGCGTTCCATCATCTCCTTGGGGAACTTATCAATCCGCAAACTGGGGACTGAGACGTTGATCTTCTGTTCCTGTGTCCAATCGAGCAATTGCTTGAGCAATTCGGGCAGTTCGGTATAATCGCTGGTGCTGAGCGAACAGAGCGAGACCTCTTCATAACCGGTATTTTCGCAGAGCGCAGCGCATTGGCGGTTGACCGTCTCGGCAGCCTTTTCGCGCACGGGGCGGTTCAAAAACCCCGCCTGACAAAATCGGCAGCCCCGGATGCAGCCGCGAAACAGCTCCGCCACGGTACGGTCATGCACGACCTCCAGCAGCGGCACGACAAACTGCGCCGGGTAGGGGACGCTGTCCAAATCAACGACAAGGCGCTTTTTGACCCGCGCGGGCGCGCCTTCCAGCGGCGCGATCGCGGCAATCGTGCCATTGTCATTATAAGTTACATTATATAGCGACGGCACATAAATGCCCTGGATTTGCGCCGCAGCACGCAGAAATTCGCCTTTACCCTTGCCCTGCGCTTTATGTTCTTTCAGTAAATCGAAAAGCTCTTCGCTGACCTCTTCGCCCTCACCCAGCACGAACAAATCGAAGAAGGGCGCCAGCGGCTCCGGGTTGCAGGCGCAGGGGCCGCCGCCGATTACAAGCGGGGCAAGGCTGTCGCCCCGCTCCGCCGCGCGGATGGGCAGGCCCGCAAGGTCAAGCATGTTCAGAATATTGCTGTAGCTCATCTCGTATTGCAGCGTGAAGCCGATCAGGTCAAACCCTGCGATGGCGTCGCCGCTTTCGAGGCCCCAGAGCGGAATCCCCCGCTCACGGAGCAGGGCTTCCATATCGGGCCAGGGTGCGAAGACGCGCTCGCACCAACAATCCGGGC
>JAVBOZ010000107.1:0-6076 GCA_031549985.1 Oscillospiraceae bacterium
AACTGTGGTTTTTTCCTTCGCTTTTACCTCCTTGTTTGCTCCACTCTGTGACCTTTGTTCGGTTTTCAATGTGCGAAAATTTCCATTCCCTTGTTATTATTCAGCCTTGGCTATTTCGCCAAGGCTGTCTTGTTTTAAAGGGGGGGCTATTTGTTTCCTAAGCGTTGGATGAGCCGTGCCAACCGATTGGCCTTTGTTTCGTCTTGCTTGGCGATCTCGATGTGATTGAGTATCTCGCGTTTCTCATACTCCGGCAGCTTGAGGAACAGCTCAAATACGCCGCCGCTCTTCAGCGCCTCGTCAACATATGCGGGAATGATGATCTCTCGCTTTTTTGTGTCTTTTTCGAGGGTTACATGTACATTGTCACCCAAATTCTTACCAACTCTTCGCCGGATAAATTCGTTATACACCAAGTAATGACCGTTTTTTGAGGGCAGTAGCATATGGTCAAATGCGTGCCCGTCCACCGTGATGCTGACAGGAATATTGCCGTTGGAACCGAAGTGCTCGGCAGTCGAATATGGGAAATAAAATACGTTCCATTTGATTTTGCCGTCAAGACGCTTTATTTCGCTGTCAAACTCGAATAGCATATGATCATCCCTCCAAAACTGGTTCATAATTCTGACTATATTATAGCACTGCTGCCTGTTTTGTCAACAAAATTTCGTGGAGAACAGCAAATATTTGCAGGTCTTGATGAGCGAGCAGGGCGACATCAACTTTCAGAAAAAGTTCTTTGCCGCCGCTTACGAAATGTGCGATTTTTCATCGGTATAAAGCAAGCTGAACGCGCCGTTTGCGAATGATTTGCGTTTTATTTTTGCTGTGAGCGGCGGAGCCGGGTTGGTGCAGAGCTGGCTGAAACGGGGCTTGCGGGAATCTCCGCGCGAAATCGCGGAAATTCTTTACGCTATGACGCTGCCGATCAGATGATGATGGGGTCTCTCGCGCAGGAGCAATCGGGGCTTGACGGGCAGGCAAAAAGAGCGTATAATAGAGCCGAAAAGCAGGACGGTCGAAGGCTGGCTTGCAACCATGAGCGGAAGATCGGAGGAACCCTTGTGAAAATAGTAAAACACGTGCCCAACACGCTTTCTGCGCTTCGGATTGTCTTGTCTGTAGCGCTGCTCTATCTTGTGAAATGGCCTTGGGTTTTTACGGCGGTGTATCTGGTAAATGGGCTGACGGATGTTCTTGACGGCAAGATCGCTCGACGTTTCCATGTGGAAAGCAAAATCGGTTCGGTGCTGGACGCGATCGGAGATTCCCTGTTGTTTGCGTGCGCGGCCATCAGCCTGTTCTTTTTGGCGGAACCAAAATTGCGTTTCAATTATGCCCTGTGCCTATCCGTCCTGGGGGTTGCTGTGGCGTATAAAGTTGCCAATGTCTTCGTGACTTACGCGCGCTTTAAGCAGTTTAACATGATGCATACCCTGATGAACAAATCCGTTTTTGTTAGCTTCTTTTTCTTCGTACCGGTCTTTTTGATTCTGCAGGAAATTAATTTTTGGATGATTCTGGCCATTTCGATTTTGATTTGCCTGGCCTGCCTTGAGGAGACCGTGACGCTGTTCAAACTCAAAGAATACAATGTGAATTGCAAGGGCGTGTTGGCAGAAAAACTCTTGCATAGGCGCAAAGAGACGCCGTGACACTCGAAGTAAATAGTAAATATTCTGTGAATGCATATAAAAAGTATTGCTAATCTCAAAAAGGAGTGCTATAATAAAAGAAAAGAACAATTTGAGGTGAATAATATGCTGAATCAAGCGACAATTAAACAGCTGAAACAAAGTAATATCAGTCGAGACGGCGATAAGACCAAGGAGCGCGTCGAAGCGCTTTGGAAGGCGGCCAGCGCCCAGCAGAAGCAGGCCGTGAAGTCTCTTGCTGGCGTAGCGACGCAGACAGTCTACCGTGTTTACAATACTGGCAGCATCTCCGCGAAGATGACGGTTGCGTTTTCACAAGCCCTGAATGTTAACCCGTTTTACTTGACGGGCGAAAGTGACGAGCGGGGCGAATGCAGCGGCAACGCGCTGCGCGAGCTGCTGCAAAAACATGGGTACAGAAAGCTTCTTGCCGAACGCGAGATAGCTGAGAAGAAGGTGACGCGGAAGTTGAAGGTGGAGGCCGCCGAACCCGCTGAAGATGCGGCGTCAACGCAGGTGGGTGCAGCGGAGGCAGTGCAGCTGGAAGCCGCCGAACTGCAAGTTTTGCTCGGCGCTCTGGTGCTGCGCGCAAAGGCGGGGGTTCCCGGGGCGGCGGAAAACTTGGCGACTTTAACGCGGCTGTTGCTCTCCTGAGCAAATATCATCATATTTGGCTTCCCCCCGGCAATACTACCCTCAAGCGCCTTGCGCGCATTTAGGGAGATGCCGGGGGGATTTTATGCTGATCACGCTCATCCGCGTGACGATACTTTATTGCGTCGTTATGGTTGCCATCCGCCTGATGGGCAAGCGCCAGGTTGGCGAATTGCAGCCTACGGAGCTGGTGGTGACCATCCTTCTTTCCGAACTGGTCGCCATCCCGATCCAGGATAACAGCCTGCCGATGGCGACCTCGCTCATTTCTGCTGCCGTTCTGGTGGGGTTTGAGATTCTCAACTCCATCTTCGCGGTGCGCTCAAACAAGTTCCGCACCTTGACGCAGGGGCACTCCATACTAGTGATCCGGCAGGGGAAGCCGGATCAGCGCCAGTTGAAGAATTTGCGCATCTCGCTGGAGGATCTGATGGAAGCGCTGCGGCAGAAGGACATTTTCGATATCAACGACGTGGAGTATTGCTACGTCGAGACCACTGGGAAGATTAGCGTACTGCCCAAGCCGCAGCAGCGCCAGGTCACTGCGGGGGATTTGCAGTTGCAGACCGAGGGGAACGACCTGCCCTTTGTGATGGTCTACGACGGCGAACGCATGCCGCGCAACTACGATGAGGTCGCGATGACGGATGGCAGGCTGGACTGCATCCTTAAGCAGGAAAAAATCCCGCTGGCGAAGGTGATGCTGCTCACCGTCAACAAGCGGGGCGATGTGTTTTGCCTGCGGAAGGAGGGGACACGGTGAAGCTGCGGCTGATCATCGCCGTCTGCCTGTTGGTGGTTTCCGTCGGAGCCGCGCTCGGATTTGCCGCCTTTTTGGATCACTCGGCAAGGGAACTGGAGACCGCGCTCAACGTCGCGCTGGAGGCTGCCCTGAGCGAATCCCAGGACTGGGACGACGCCACGCAGGAGGTGGATCGGCTCTGGCGGCGTGACAAGGAATGGATTCACGTGCTGCTGCCCCATATCAACCTGAATGAACTGGAGTGGGCGCTGCAGACCCTGCCGGAATACCGGCGGCAAAACGAGGCGGAGCTTTATATTGAGCAATGCGTGCGGAGCATCCAGTGTGTTCGTACGATCCGCGAGATGGAGCGCCCGACGTTCGGCAATGTGTTTTAGCGCGACGTTAGCCCAGAAAATCTTCCATCTGCTGCCGGGCCACGGCGGGGCGGCTGTGAATGATTTCCCGGACTTCCTCCACCTGGCTGCGCCAATATTCCGGCGTGGGCCGCTCCCAGCGTGCGCTGTTAGCCGCGATCTCCGGCTCCACCTCCGCCGCCATGCGATCCAGCACCTTTTCCATATTTTCTGGCTTAAAGGCGGTGTCCAGCAATTCGTTATAGCGCGCCTTGAACCGTGCCTTAAAGCCGCTGTTCTTCAAAAGGCCGACCTGCAGAGCGGTAAAAAACATGTTGTTATAGCCGTGGCCATTGGGGCTGAACATCTCGCGGATCGTGTTGCGCGGTGGGCCCATCGCGCCCGCGCGCATGGTCATGTCAAAATCGTAAAGCACCATCTTCCACTTGCTGCCGCCATTTGCGCCTTCCGGCGCCTCACGGTAGCTTTTTTTGTTGCCGGTGTCGCTGTTGGCAAAAAAGATTTCCGCGATCAGGTAGTCGATGAAGTTATCAATATCAAGCCGGGCGGCAATGTAGTCGTAATGCTCCTTTTGACGCAAGTCATGGTCGCGGGCGTATTCCCGCAGTGCCCGCCAATCGGCTTTATCGCCCGAAAGGACGTTGGTATCGCCCTTGACAATGTCCATATGGTCAGGATCTAGACCTTCACGCGCCGCAAAAAACTGCTCATTGATCTTTTCGCGCAAGGCATAGATCCCCCAATACGCGCCGTTGATGTAAAGCACCACCGGTTGCCAATCCTGCGAGACGACGTCGGAGTAGCCACGGAGCACCTGGGTGCAGAACGCGTCGCGGAACTTGGTGCGGTATTGATCCTGCCCGGCGGCGCGCAGCACGAGGTCGGTGTTGGTTGTGATTCGATTGCCCTCAAAGAAAGGGTAGGTGACGCTTCGCGTACCGTAGCTGTCGCGCAGATGCACTGCCAGGGATTTTTGCGGGTATGCGCGCGTATATTGTCCGAAGACGCCGATACCCGTGTCAAACTCAAGCTGCTTGACTCCGTCCGGCGTATAGTATTCAAGCGTCGCTTCGCGCTCCCAATCCTTCCAAAAATTCGCGCCTTCATAGGGGAAGGGTTCCGCATACCCCGGACCGTCGGCCATGATGCCGTTCTGATGGCCGAAGAGGTCATCCGGCTTGGCCGAAAGGAAGAAGACGGGCAGTTTATGTGATGCGCCGACGATGAAGGAGGCAGTAACGGTATCGCTGGGCAGGTAGTGCTCGGCATAGGCGCGCACCCGCAGCGTGACGGTCTCGCGCAGCTTCAGTCCGCCGTTCAGGGCAGGGGAGGCCTCGGTGGGGATGCTGCCGTCGGAGGTATAGCGCAGGGTGATGCCTTCGGGCGCGGAGGCGCTGACGACGTCATCCGCCTTGGCGTAGCCGCCGCTGCGCGAACGCGTCGGCTTCGGGGCATAGCCCTTGAACGCCTTACCATTGGCCACGCCGGGGGTCGGCTCGCTGAACCAGACGCGCTCCAGGCTCTGCGCCGTGCGACCACTGCTTTCACCGATCCGCAGCTTGCCGGTATCAAAAAAGTCAATGACCTCACCGGCGGGATCCAGCAAAAAAAGTCGTTCGCCGTTGCTGTCGACCTGAAAAGGGGCATACCACGCATCGGTTTTCTTCACGCTTACCGTCACAACGTCGCCCGCCTTGCCCGTATCGGCATCCGTCAACAGCTCCTTGCCCTCCGCCTGAATTACGATGTAGCCATCGGGGGCCAGGGTCTCTTCCCCGAAGATAAAGCGATTGCCCGTCAGGCTTTTGCAGAGCCCGTACCCTTGGAGGGAGACGGACTCTGTTGTAGGGTTATGCAGTTCAATCCAGTCGTTCTGGCCGGTATCTTTGTTGCCCACCGCCCAGGCGGCGCTGACTTCGCTGAAGACCAATTCCCGGCTTTCCGGACTGAGGGCCAGCGCAAGCTCCGCAAAACCGCCGCCGTTTTTCTCCCCAGGCGTAGCCATGGTAAAATAGAGCAGCTGCGTCGGGTCAGCTGCGCTGCGGCCATAGGAGACGTTTTCCTGCAGCGGCACCATGGGAAGGGCGTCAATCTCCTGCAATTTCGGGTCGGAAAGTATGAGGCTCAGTTCATCCTGCCCCAGCTTGAAGGAGGCGTGAAGCTCACCTTCGACCGGCGCTTTGTTATCTGAGCACCAGATGAGCAGGTAGCTTTCAGGCGCAATGCTTGTCCCTTTAGGGAAAGCCCACTTGCCCGGTTTCGCGGAGTCTTCGCTGAGAAACCAGCCGCTCAGGTCAACCGCCGCCGCGCCGGGGTTATATAACTCCACCCAATCGGCATAATCGCCGGCCTTTGTGTAGGCGGTGAAGGTGTTTTTGCTCATGTATTCGTTGATATAGACAATGCCCGTTCCGCCTGCGGGTGTGTCTGGCGCCAGCGTGCGCGGGGCGGTGGTGCTTGTCCCCTCCGGGCCGGGGCCTGCCGAGCAGCCTGCCGCAAGCAGCAGTGCGGCGGCAAGAAACAGCGCCGATACGCGGCGTGGCCAATGTTTATTCATTTGCAATCCCCCTGATTTCCAAAAGCGTCTGTAGATATTTTATCATACGCGTGTTTCGTTGTAAACCCATTTTATAAATATTACCCCA
>JAVBOZ010000083.1:0-10618 GCA_031549985.1 Oscillospiraceae bacterium
AAGGCTCGCCGCCAAATGTAGCGCTTTTCCGTGCAGAAAAGGCAGGTGCTCAGGCCGTGCAGCAGGCTGCGCCCGCACTTCGGGCAGCGATTGATGCCCTCACGATCCAGTTCAGTCTCCCGCCCGGTTTTGAGGTAGAAGTTGACCGCCTTACAAAGCTCGCCGACGCCGTTGACGCAACTCATGGTAAAACGGGCGACGGTGCCGCAGTCCGCGTCGGGATTCTGCTGTCCCTTATATTTTACTTCCAGCCGCCCGCAGCCTATGTCCGTTCGCTGGACGAGCTCTTCGACGTCGTCGAGCGAACAGTGAAAGGTCTCTTCCCCGCTCTCAAGTGTGGCGGTTAGGGCGCCGCCCTTCCAGCACAGCGTGCCGTAGCAGAGCTGGCCGGAAGGGGAAAGGTCAAAGGGCACGGTGTTGATTGTGTGCGTAGGCATAGGAAAATCCCTTCTGTGCCAAAAGGCACTGTTCGGGCGGTACACAACATCCAAAATCCAATGTTTATACTATTCCTTGATAAAAATCGTTGAAAGCGTTTCGAGGATTTCGTTTGTACCGCTAGGCAGAGGACGCAGGCAGGCTGGCGCCTGTCAAGGACGATAACAACGCGGTACAGACGAAAGACCGGAACGATGCAAGAATTTTTACCAAGGGGTAGTATTAGTAAAGGTATGGCTCCAGCATCCGCAGGTTCTTGCGCGGGATCGCGTTGACGTCGGGGATTTCAAAGCGGTTGCCATCCACGTCGGTCAGCAGGATGCGCACCTCTTCAAGCTGCTTGAGGTTTTTGCTGATGTCACTGACCGCGACGGTCTTCTCAAAATCGCCGATGCGCACCTCGAAGTAGTATGAGCCCAGCTTCTCTTTTACAGACTTCACCTGCGTGATTTTGGGGCAGAAGTAACGAACGCCCAGTTCCTCTTCGATCAGCGCGCGCTGCGCCTCGGTGAGCGCCGCCAAGTCTTCCAACACGGCAACCTCTTTGTTCTCCATATCCGTCACGGTGATATATTGCGCCGGGGCGGTGACGGGCATGGCGCGGGTCAGCTGCACGCGCTTGTGGTCGTTTCCGTCTATCTCAAGGGCCAAAAAGCCCCGCGCGTTGCGATAAAAACGGCACCGTTCCGGCGGCGTGAACTCCGTGCGCAGGGCTTCCAATTCTTGTATTTCAGGCATAGTAAAATTCATCCCTTTCTGAATTTCGAAGAAATTCCAAGCGTGAAACGGAATCAGGCACAAATAGGGCATGAAACTATATCTTTCACGCTAACACCTCTTTCAGGGGGTTGTGTAGGGTTGAGCGGTATCCATTAACAAAGGCCTCATTCTTCAATGATCGCCATGGCGGCCATTGCCTGGTTTTGCATCTGATAAAGCCGGAAGAATTCGCCCTTTTGCTTCAATAGGGCGTCGAAAGAGCCGAATTCCTTCAGTTCGCCGCCCTCAATCACGGCCAGCATGTCCGCGTCACGCAGGGTCGAAAGCCGGTGCGCAATGGCGATGGTGGTGCGTCCCCGCTTGAGCTTGCCCAGGGATTCCTGTATGCTGCGCTCCGTGGCGGTATCCATGGCGGCGGTCGCCTCGTCAAGGATCAGGATCTTCGGATTCTGCAAAATTGCCCGGGCAATGGAGACACGCTGCCGTTCCCCGCCGGAAAGCGACTGACCGCCGTTGCCCACCCGTGTCTCGTAAGCGTCGGGCAGCTTCATGATGAAATCATGCGCCGCCGCGGCCTTGGCTGCCGCCATCACCTCCGAAAAACTGGCGTCGGGTTTGGCGTAGCGTATGTTTTCGGCAACCGAGCCGGCAAAAAGATAGATGTCCTGGCTGACAAGGCCGATGTTGCGCCGAAGCACGGCGACCGAAAGGTCTTTTACATCCACGCCGTCGATGCGTACGCAACCGGCCTTGGGGTCATAGAGACGCGAAATCAGGTTGGCGATGGTCGTCTTGCCCGCGCCCGTCTTGCCGACAATGCCCAGCATTCGCCCCGCTTCGATCCGCAGATTCAGCTTCTTGATGATCGGGCGCGCCGGCTCGTATTCGAAATCCAGCTCCAGCAGTTCTACCCCGCCTCTGAATGGCGCCAGCTCTACAGGATTCTCGGGTTCGCAGATTTCCGCCTCGGTGTCGCTGATCTCAAATACCCGGTGCGCGGAGTCCACGCAGCGCGCCCACCAGTTCGAAACCCAGGAGAGGAACTCAATCGGTCCGCCGAGCATGTTCATGTAAATCGTGAAGGCGATCAATTCGCCCGGCTTGAGCGTATGATTGAGCACGGCGTTGCCCCCCAGCGCCAGCACAATTGTTGTCAGGATGAGGACCAGCCCTGTGAAAAGGGGGAAGAGCGTGTTTTCCCTGCCGCTGTGGGCGGTTTCGGCGTTCCGCAGCGCACCGCTGAGCTTGCCGAAGCGTTCTGCCTCCTCGCGCTCCTTCGAAAACACCTTGATCACCCGCTGGCCGTTGATGTTGTCGCTGGCCATGGAGGTCAGCTTTGCGCTGCCGGCCCAGACGCGGTGGTGCAGCCTGCGGAAGACACGGTTGCCCAGCGCCAGCAGCACCATAATCAGCGGCAGAGCAATCAGCACCAGCAGCGTAAGTTTGACGTCGATGAAGAACATCATGGTGATCACGCCCAGCAGCGTGAAGACGCTATTGATGATATAGGGCACGCCGTCGACGAAGAAGAACTGAATATTCAGCGCGTCCTCCGTCACGCGCTCCATGAGGGAGCCGGTCTGTTTGGAGGAATAAAAGCCCACCGAAAGCCGCTGCATCGCCGAAAATATCTTGAGCTTGATGTCATAAATGACCCCCGAGACAACGCCGGCCAGAATGTATTCCGAACCCATGCGTGAAAGGGCATTGAGCAGCCGCAGGCCCAGCACCGCCAACACCAGCCAGCTCAGCATGACCACGCGCTGCTGCTGGGTATAATCGGCTCCGTCGCCACCCAAAACCTTGTCAAAGAGCATTTCTGTGCCGATTTTTGGCATAAGGGCTTCAAAGCCGGTCAGGGCAAGCATCAACGCCAGAATCGTGCCCACCTGCTTTTTGTAACCGCCGAAGAAGCGGAACAGCCGCACCGCCGTCGAACGTTTTGGGATGCAGTGGGGACAGACGTTTTTTTTGCTTGGATATCGCTGCCCGCATTTCGGGCAGTGCAGTTCCTCGTTCGCGCCGTCCAAAATAGCGGCGGTGTCTTTGCCCTCGCGCAGCGCCTCGTGCAGCTCGCAGAGCAGCTGGAACTCCTTGGCCTTGCCGATGGAAAACCGCAGCAGTGCGGTATCCTCCCCGCCTGTGGCGCTTTCATGATCAACGGCATCGTTAACAGAAGCGGAATCGCCCGCCTCCTTTTTCTCGCTCTCCGGCAATACGCGCGCGACCAGCCGCCCGGTCGTGGCGTACCGCTCCACGCTGAGCTTTTCGATGCCCGCAAGCGGCACTGTCTCCAGCCGGTATAGCTCCGCTCCGGCCTTCAGGCGCTTGTTGCCTTTTTGTTTATATACCGCTTCCTTGCCGGTGGCGATGTATAGCCCCTCGGCGTCCATGGCCACCCAGGCGGCGCAGTAGCTGCCTTCGTTATCCATATCCCCGGTGGCGCAAAGGAGAAAATCCTTCGTGCGCAGCCCCTGTGCCTCCAGCAGGCCAATGACGTCGTTTGAAAACCCCCGGCGCTTCTTTTTGCCGGAGGTCTTTTTTTTGTTATTTTTCTTCCAAGCCATAGCTTCCCCCAACGCCTCTTGTGGCGCGTTTCCCCATCAACCACCTATATGCCTGTATAGTATAGCATCGTTTCGATCAACCGAAAGAATCCTGGTTTCGCGAAGCGAATTGGCGGGCCATGCCCGGCAAAGGATTCTTACAATGGCTCGACGCCGCAAGGCGGCGAGACTATTATAGCATCGTTCACTGAAATGTCAAGAACAAATTTGCGATTTTTCAAATTTTTTTGCACAAAACAGCTTTTCGTGTGCGCTGGCCGCAAATATATTTTCTTTTCCTCTTTTCAACTGTGTGAAAATCCTGTATAATAGTTTCCACAAGTGTGGTGAAGGGGAGAGAATGAACCTTGGATAAAACGCGGGTGTGCCTGACGGTCTGCGGAGTGGATCACGTGATCCTCAGCGACAAACCGCAGGAATATATTGAACAGCTGGGGGAACAGCTCAACGAGGAGATGCTGCGCCTTCTGCGCGCCAATGGGAGGATGTCCGTCACGCAGGCGGCGGTGGTCAGCGCGTTATCTTATATGGACGCCGCGCGGGCGGCGGAGGTGACGGCCGAAAATTTGCGCAGCCGCATCCAGGATTATCTGGAGGACGCGGCGCGGATGAAGAAGGAGGCCGAACTCGCGCGCCACGAGGCCGAGCGGCTGCACCGCGAGCTTTCGGATCTGAAACGCCGCAGAAATTAGCAAGATCAAGCCGTAGGGGCGGCGTTTTGCCGCCCGCAACAAGATCGCAGGCGTTTTTGCCTCCGCAATTTCTGCGCCAACTCTGCGCCAAAATACACACATGAACGGTTCCGTACTCGCGGCGAATGCGACGCACGGAACCGTCGTCTTTTTATTGGCTCGTCAGCGCGGGCCGTTGTTAACGGCAAAATCCGGCGCGGGCGCATCCAGCAGCGAGGCAAGGTCGGCGATCGAAAAACTTTCTTCGCGCAGCGGCAGGCAAAACGCCTGGAATTGAAGGTGTTCGCATTCCTTGACGGCGCAAAGCTCAAACAAAGCCGAGGCAAACAGCAGCGGATCAATCCCCGCCGGGCGCAGCGCCGCCGCCGCTTTCGGCAGTTGTGGGTTTACACCCAGCACGACGCGGCAGTTTGGCAACGGTGTATCTTGATCCGGCGTAAAGATCAGCCCGCGCTCCCGCCCTGTAAAGAGACGCAGCTCCGGGGCGACCACGACGTCGCATTGGGCGAAGCAGCCGAGCGAATCACTGAGGATCAGCGTCATGCCATAGCGCTCCAGCAACAGGGCCGCTGCCGCGCGATAGAGGGAAAAATCGGGGCAATAGACCCGCAGATTGCCCACCAGTGGTACCAGCGGCTCCAGCGAACGGGTAAACAGGCCGCGCGGATCAACCAACGCGACACTTAAGTGGCGGGCGGGGGTCTCGCAGCGGCGCAAAACCTGTTGCGCCGCGCGAAGCGCCAGCAGGGCGGGCAGGCGCTTCGGTTCAAAGGGGCGGATGCCGGGTTCAGTTGCCGCTGACTTTTTGCCCGCCGCCGTCGCGGGCTGGGGCGGCGGATTGACCCCCTCGGGGAACAGCATACGTGTGCGCAGCCTTCCGGCGGCTTGTTCAACCGCGTTCCAGGGGATGCCGTCCCTGCCCTGTTGCACTTCAAGGCGGAAAAAAGGCGCGCCCGTGGGTGGATTGACCCGGATCATCTGGGGCGGCATGGGGTTGCGCCACTGGCGCAGGCGGGCCAGCGGCGCGTTTTCTTTGGGGAGCGGTTGCAGGCAGGCAAACATGGCGGTTCAGCTCCTCCTCGCAAGAGTGTTTCCTCCCACCCTATGCGAAACATGTGCGCGTTATGCTTTGCCCCCGATGACACGCGTTCACATACGCGGCAAGAAACGTCAAAAATATATTTATGTTGTTAAGGCGAAAAATCTATGCTATAATAGTCTCGCCGCCTGCGGCGTCGAGCCATTGTAAGAATCCTTCTCGCTGCGCGAAACCAGGATTCTTTTGGCTGATCGAAACTATGCTATAATTCTATCGTGCCTAAAGTATCGAACCTGGAGGTCCGCATGATTATCATCAACTACTTCGCCGAACACCCTTTGCAGCTCGCGATCGTTGTCGCGGCTTTTCTTGTCTGCGTCTTTGCGTGGTATAAGGCGTTGCGTGCCGCCAAAAAGCGCTCCGTCAGTAAGGCAAAACTGATAGCGACTTTGGAGCGTGAAAAAAAGCTCCGGGCGGATTTTCGCGTTTTGGAACGTGACCGGCTGATTGAAACGCCGCCGGAGCGCCTGATTGAAGGCGTCTGCTGCCATATTCAGATGGCGCTTGAAAAAGCGATCTCCATGAACGAGGCTTTCGCGGCCCTTTCCGAACCGGAACGCCTGATCTACGCCCTGGGATACGTGGTGCAGGATACCCGCAAGGGGCTGAGCGAATTTTTCCGTGCCAACGGCAAGCCTCTGACGCCGAAGGCGTACGATGCGGTTACGCAACTGGTCGGCGGCGAATACGCCGCGCTGTTTGCCCAGGCATACGATGCTTTTGATGAGGATAATGAGGCGGTGTCGCTGGCAAAGCCACAGGTGCAGGCGTGGGACGAGGCCTTCGAGGCGCTGGTGCGAGGGCATGAGGATGAGCTTTACGCCGAAGCGAAGGAATACATTTTGGCTCATTTTTGAGCCGTGGGACAAAATTTCGCCCGAAGGCAGTTAAAGGAAATTTTGCTTGACAACCCCTGACAGATTGTGTAAAATAAAAGCAATAGATTCAATGATTTTGTCAGCTAAAGCAAAAATTTAATACAGAAGAGGGAGAGATCACATGGCTAAGAAGACAGCTTTGGACGAGCAGCTCCAGCAGGAAGAGGCCCAGCGCCAGCGCGCATTGGAGCAGGAAAAGGAACGCATCCGAGCTCTGGCGGAACAGCGCGGCCTGAATGAACGCAATATCATGGACAGCCTTGTGGAGACGGATGATTCTCCCCGCGCGCTCGAAGCGCTGGTGCGCCATAGCCGCGGCGTTAACGAATGGTATCTCCGCTACATGACGGTTGAAAAGCTGGGGCGGCAGATCCTTCTGGACGCCGATTACGCGCAGGAAGAGCTTCAGGCTTGGCTGATCCCCTTTGCTTTAGAAGACGCCAACTCCTATGTACGCCGCGCGGCGATCAAGCATTTGACGGATATCCCCGCCCTGACCCAGGCCTCCTCCATGGACGCGGAACCCTGCGTGCGCAAGAGAGCGATTCGGCGCCTGTTTTGTTTCGCCGAAATGCCCGAGGCCCTGGAGGCGCTCAACGCGGTTTCGCTCAGCGACCCGGAACCCGAGCTGCGCCTGATGGCTGTGGGTCGTATCATCGATCAGGAGACCCTGGCCGCCGTGGCCAAGGGCGACGTGGAACCCACGCTTCGCCAGGCGGCGACCGGCAAGCTTACCGGGCAGGACGTTTTGGCCTGGGTGCTGCTGAACGACCAGACCGTGCAGGTGCGTTCGACTGCGGCCGAGCGCATGACGGACGTCAATGCCCTTGTGCAGGCTGCGGCTATGAGCCAGCCTTCCGCGCCTGCGCCAGCGCCCGCAGCGGAATAGAGCAGACCTGGCACCCTGCGGCGCTTTTAGTTTAGACTTATCCCAAAGCGTTTTGCACGCTTGCTCGGTAAAACAATAGACGAGTGAACAAAGGCCCGGCTTACTTGCGGGCGGCGTCAGGCCGCCCGTAGGCAACGAAACGATGATGTGTGTCGCTGCGTTTTGTCTACTTTTCTAACGAAAAAAAGTTTTATACGCTTGCTCTTGTTCCAGAATTTTGCGGCATAGCCGCCAAAACGCCCGGCACGTTTTTCGCGTGCCGGGCTTGTTCTTTTCTGTTGCGCTATATTGGCGTAGATATGTGGTTTTTCACGAATAACCACAAAATATTGTGGTTACCCTACTTGACGAACCGTAGTTCTTGTGTTATAATGATCGACGGATGGTGGATATCCGCGCAGGCTCAGTATTCCGCCTTGACGACCTTGCGAAAGAGGGAAACGTGGCTCGAGGCGATGATCTTATCGATATGCATCGAACCGAAGAACCAGCGTCCGAACTCGCAGCACTTACCAAGCTCTTCAAAATAGGTGTTGAGGCCGGTCGGCTCGGTGCTTTGAACCTGGCTCTTGAGCTGCAAAAAGGCCTTGATCTTCATCGGCGGTTCGTGCGTGGCGATGTAATCTACTTTGCCTTCCGCTTTTTCCAGCGCTGCGGCGGCCTGATGCAGTTCTTCGCGCGAAGGGATTTCCCAGCGCATGCGCTCCTCATCGCCCGCGCGCAGATCGTCATCCGGGCTGATGCCCCCGCCCATGGTGAAGAGCGTCTTGCCTTCGATGGTGAACACCTGCCCGCGCATCAGGTGACGGAGCCGGCCGCTGATTTGGTGTACCTGACCGCCGTTCCATTCCTCAACCGGGTATTGGTTCAGCAATTCGTAATTTTCATGGGCCCCGTCGATGAAGCAAAGGTTATATTTCAGTTTGCCCAGCTTTTTCAGCGTCGCCTTCTCCGCCTTGGAGCCGTCCCAAATGAAACCGAAATCCCCGCATACGACCAGGGTATCCCCCTTTTTTAACACGCGCAGTTCGGATTGGTGGAAGCGGGTGCTGTCGCCGTGCATGTCGCCTGTGAAATAAATCATTCGCCATGCCACCTCCCTATCATAATTCTTCCATTGAGTATAATACTACATTTTGGGTGGATTTGTCTATGGAAAAACCAAGAAAATTTTTAGCGGCTGTGCCGCAACGGGCCATAAGAATATTGCTGATGCTGGTGCTTGTCGCGGCTGTCTTGCTGAGCGGTGCGCTTCCGGCGGGGGCTGCGTTCAACTCTTTGACCAAGGAAGTTCCGGGCCTGACTGGCAAGTCGGAAATTTTCCTGCTGATGAGCCTGGACGACGGCAGCGTTTTGTTCAGCAAAAATGAGACGCGGCAGTCGTCTCCGGCGTCGCTGACAAAGATCATAACGGCCATCGTGACGCTTGAAAACTGCGCGGATCTCAAGACTAAGCTGACGATCAAGCCCGCGATTTTTGAGACTTATAACGCTGCCGACAGCTCCAACGCGGGGCTGCTGGCGAACGAGCAGATCAGCGTTGAGGATTTGCTTTATTGCCTGATGCTGCCCAGCGCCAACGAGGCGGCGCAGATTTTGGCCGATTATATCGGCGGGCAGGCCCTGGGAACACCCGCCGCGCCGGAGGAGAACATCAGCAAGTTTGTGAGCATGATGAACGCTCTGGCCGCGCGGCTGGGCTGCGCCAACAGCCAGTTCGCGAACGCGCACGGCCTGGATGAGCCGGGGCATATGACGACTGCGGCGGATATCGCAAAATTTCTGCGCTACGCCCTGAGCCCCGAATTTCGCGGCAACGCCCTGTTTGAGAAGATCGTCGGTACCTGGGAGCATAAGCTCCCGGCAAGTAATCTGCACCGCGAACGCAGCATCTTCAACACCAATTTTATGCTCAGCAAGGCAAAAAAAGAATATTACGTTAAAGGGCTTGCGGGCATCAAGACCGGTCACACCTCCCGCGCGGGCGAATGCATCACCGCCAAAGCCACGCGGGACGGATACAATTACCTTTGCATCGTCATGCGCGGGGTAAAAACGCCGCTGGAAAAGGATGGCAAGATCATTTATAATACGGCCTTTGTCGACTGCAAGGCCCTGCTGGAGTGGAGCTTTGACCACATCCGTTACCAGCGCGTCGTTACGCAGGATACGGTCGTGGGCGGTCTGCCGGTTTCGCTGGCGCGCTCCACGGATTATGTGCAGCTTGTGCCCAAAGAGCCGCTTTCGGCGTTGGTGCCGGAGGGCGTCGGCAGCGGCAGCGTACTGGTTGAGATGATTGCGGAGGAACCTCCGAAGACGTTGGTCGCGCCGGTGAAAAAGGGCGAGGTTCTGGCGCAGGCCCGGGTACTCTACGCGGGCGAGGAATTCGCCCGGATCGACCTTGTCGCGGCGGAAGACGTCAACCGCAGCGCGTCAATGTACTTGGTAGCGCTGGCGAAACGAGCCATCGGCAACCGCATTACCCAGTTGCTGTTGATCGTTGTGATCATTGCAGCGGTGATCTATCTCGCGTCGATTTACCTGCGTGGGCGCAGCCGGCGGCAGGAAAAACAGATGCGTGTGTTGCCTGACATTGCGCCGGGCGGGAATAAGAAGAAGAAATAACTTGGAAGGGTACATCAAGATGGATTTTCCCCAATGGAAGACTTTCGTCCGGGGCGACTGGTGCGAGCGCGTCAATGTCCGGGATTTTATCGTGCGCAATTATGCGCCCTATGACGGCGACGCGTCGTTTCTCACCCCGCCCACCGAGCGCACCCGCGCGCTTTGGGCGAAGGTGCAGGCGCTCCAGGCCAAAGAGCGCGAGGCGGGCGGCGTGCTTGCCATTGACCCTGACACCATTTCCGGCGTCGACGCCTATGCACCCGGCTATATCGACGCGGAGCTTGAACAGATCGTCGGTTTGCAGACGGATGAGCCGCTGAAGCGGGCGATCATGCCCTTCGGCGGCCTGCGGGTGGTCAGGGCTTCACTTGAGGCCTACGGCGTGCCCATGAACCCCGAGGTCGAGCGCATCTTTACTTACCGCAAGACGCACAACGACGGCGTCTTTGATGCTTATACCAACGAGATGAAGGCCGCGCGGCATAGCGGCGTCATCACCGGCCTGCCGGATGCCTACGGCCGGGGCCGGATCATCGGCGACTACCGCCGGGTGCCGCTTTATGGTGTGGATTTTCTGATAGAAAAAAAGGAAGCCGCCAAGCTTCATTTCGTCACCGCCTGCGTGGATGAGGATACAATCCGCGCGCGGGAGGAGATCAGCGCGCAGATCAGGGCGTTGCGCGCGCTCAAAGCGATGGCGCAGCGCTACG
>JAVBOZ010000098.1:0-9853 GCA_031549985.1 Oscillospiraceae bacterium
CTTCTGGAGCGGCGCGGATAAAGTCTTCGGCAATGCGGACGACAAGGAAATCAACGGCATTGACGTCAAATTTGAGAATGGATTTTTCTGGCTCAAGAGCCTTGCTGGCGACATGTGGGAGCTAATCGCAAACGAAATCAATAACGGCAGCACCAATACCGCGACCTCGACCAACAGCGCTTCAGCGAGCAATTCCGTGAGCAGCAGCCTGAGCGGCAGTACTGTCAGTGGCTCCACGGTTAGTGGCTCAACGCTGAGCACCAGCCCGTTTTTCAGCGGTGACGACGAGAGCGACTTCCCGGACACCGGGCGCGCTGTCAACACCGGCATCACGGTATGCATCGCCATCCTTGCGATGGGTACGATCTACTGCGCCTACCGTTTCTTCCGCAAGGATGAGACCAGCGCCTACACCGTGGCTTAATTTGCTTTCTTCTTGTCCGGTTTTCGGACTTCTCCTCCCCCTCCCCCTCTCCTTTCCCCTAGGAGAGGGGGTACCCTTTTTCAAAAACACACCATACGACAGACTCCCCGCAACGCAATTTCACACGTTGCGGGGAGTCTGTCGCAAAAAAAACATTTTCTTGTTATCTATCCTGCCCATAGGGGCAACCGCTGCCGTTGTTGCAGCCCGTACAGCCATCGCAGCCTGCGCAGCCGGGGGGCTTCCCCTTTTTTTTATCCCGCCAAAGCTTTCGCAAAATAAACGCGACGATCATCAGCAGGCACAGCCCAACCAGCAGGGTCCCCAGGTTTGCGTTTAACCATTGCAGCATTAGTACTACTCCTTGGTAAAAATCCTTGCATCGTTCCGGTCTTTAATCCTCAACCTCAATCAATCCGGCGTCCGCCTTACGCAGCGATAACTCGTAGCCACGCACGGTGACCTCCATGGGGTCGCCCAGCGGCGCGGTGTTGCGCACCGTGATCTCAACGCCCTTAACGATGCCCATGTCCATAATTCTGCGCTTGACAGCGCCCTGCCCAAACAGCCTGCGAACCCGCGCTGTCTGCCCGGGCCGGATGTCCTTTAGCGTACGCGGCATATTCCCCCTCCCTTGCGTGCGATTTGCCATGCTTATTTCAGTCTAACACAAGGCTTTGCGGCGCGCAAGCGAAATATGGGGGATGGCGTAAAAAACATCAAAACGTCGATTCTGTATAGACAAAGGCGTATTTTTCCCCCGCTTTGATCTCCACTTCCTCCGCCCCAATGAAGGTCGCGACTCCGTCGGTCCGGAATTCCCAAAAAGCGTGATCGGTATTGTAGTCCAACTTATGGCCGTTAACGGTGTGAATCACGCCGTTATCACCCTTAACATACCCCTCGAGTTCCAGCAGCGCGGCGCCAACGGTGCGCTTGTCTGTATGCACGTTAAAACGTTCAGCCGTTCCGTCTTTGAACTGGATCTCGAACGGGAAGACCGTGTCCCCCTGGCCGACATCCCGCACACCCTCGCTAATGGCGGCACTGCTGGTTAAAGTCGCGCCAGCGTTGGCGGTAGTTGTGCTGTTGCCTGCCGCGCTGCCGCAGGCAGAAAGCAGCAGAACGCATGCAAGCGCAAGAGAAAGCAATATAGCCGTAAGGTTCCGTTTCATTCAATTCTCCTTTCGCAACGAACAAAACGCCTCTTTTTTTCAGAAGCGTTTTCATCGTTTATCCCATTCGCTCGCCGCTCGTGCCTCGGGCGAATAAGGACTTTAAGTATTCAGCAGTTTGGCCAGCGCGGACTTTTTGCGCGCGGCGTTGTTCTTGTGAATCAACCCCTTGGCGGCAGCCTGATCCACTTTGCGGATTGCTTCCTGCACGGTTGCGGCGTCCTCTTGCGCTTTGGCCTTTTTGATGGCGGTCTTCAGCGCGGATTTGTACGCCTTATTGCGCTCGGCATGGGCCTGATTTACCAGGACACGCTTTTTGGCGGATTTTACGTTTGGCATTGCTTGCACCTCCTTTCCCCTATACAAGAAAGAATTATAACACAGCCTTGCGTCAAATGCAAGTGTTTTTTTGTGAGGAGCGGACAAAACCATCAAGCAAGTTAAATTGCCCTTTGCGACGAAAAAATGAACGCTTCGTAAATTCCATTTTGGCTCTTGCTATTTTTGCCCATAAACAGTATAATATGCGTAACGCATCGAATGGATGCTGAGAATATGAAAAAAATAGCGCGAAAGGGGAAGATATATGGCAGCCACAAAGACGCAGACCGCCGGAACGCAGAAGCTGGATTACAAAAAAACCGTCCTGATCGGCTTTGGGTTTATGGGAACCTGCATCGCGTGGGCGATTTATGACCCGTTCATCACAAAAATCCTCGACAGGCTTCTTTCCGCCTCCCCGGTGGTCGCCGGGTGGAGCAGGCAGCTGGAAAACATAGAATTTCTTTCCAAGTTCATGGCCGCGCAAGGGCAGGAAAGCCAATACGCGGCGGCGGGCGCATTCACGATTGTGCCGCTGCTCATCGGCGTTATTATGACGTTCGATAATATTTTCGGTGTCATTTTTCAGCCCGCGTTCGGTAAGCTTTCGGACCGCTGGCGCTCCCGCATGGGCAAGCGCAAACCATTTATTCTTTTTGGCGCGCCGGTCGCCGCGCTGCTATTTGCCCTCATCCCCTGGATGAACGGCATTCCCTCAACGATGGTCGTCATCATCCTGTTTGTATTCGTCATGAGCCTCTGGCGCGCGCCGGTGGTGGCGCTGATGCCCGACCTCACGCCGCCCAAGCTGCGCAGCCAGGGCAACGGTGTCATCAATTTCATGGGCGCGATCGGCACCGGCATCGGCATGGGCGCGGGCATGGCCGCCAGCATCATTTACCTGAAGGTCAAGGGCCTGCCCGGCGATTATTTCAAAGAAAACATCTCCGAAGAGCACGCGGTCTTCCCTTATGTATTTCTCATCGGTTCGGTGGTCATGGTCCTCGGGATGCTGATCGTGATGCTGCGCGTCAAGGAACAGGATAGCCGTTTGCTCGGCGGTGAAGTGATCAATGCCCGCCAGGACGCTGCCGCCGCAAAAGCCGCAAAGGAAGCGAAAAAAGCGGAGAAAAAGGCCGGCGGCATAAAAACGCTCAGCAAGAGCGAGCGCCGCAGCCTGCTGTTTATGCTGGCGGGGCTGTTCTTCCTTTTCAGCGGGACGAATGCGATCACCACCTTCTTTGCCCTGTTTGCCGAGGAGATTTTGCATATCAACACCAGCGAAGCGACGCTGCGCCTGCTGGTGCTGGCGGTTGTTTCCATCATCGCGGCGATCCCGGCGGGGAACCTGGGCAAGCGCTTCGGGCGCAAAAAGATGATCCTGGCGGGGTTGATGATGTTTGCAGCCGGGCTTCTGGTATTCCTCGGTGTGTTTCTGACGATGATCAAGGCGAATGGGCTGACGCTGAACGGCTTTCTTTACGGCTCCGACCCAGCTGCGGCTCAAGTGCTCAAGACCCTGAACATCCTGGTGTTGCCGGTGTTGGCGCTGGCGGGGTTCGCCAATATGCTCATCACTGTCAATACGCTGCCGCTGGTGCTGGAAATCGGGGGGCTTGACAGGGTCGGCACCTTCACCGGCTATTATTACACTGCCACGTTTTCCGCCCAGATCGCTTCCCCCATCCTTTACGCACTTGTGCGCATTTTCAGCGGCACCTACCTTTCGCTGTTCTATTATAGCCCTGTCGCTTTCGCTCTGGCGATTCTTGTCATCAGCTTTGTCCGGCACGGCGAGGCGATACCCGAAAAGGTGATTCAGGAGGCGGAAGAGATGGGATGAGCAAATACGCACAACCAATAACGCACAATCAATGTCGCAGCGCAATAAACACAGGAGGTATCGTATGTCCAACGCAAACCTGGTTGAAATCAAAAACCTGACCAAGTCTTACGGCTCCAATGTGGTGCTTGAAAACATCAGCCTCACCATGCCCGCGGGGAAGATCATCGGCCTCATGGGGCCCAATGGCAGCGGCAAGACCAGCCTGATGAAGATTCTCACCGGCATGATCAACGATTATTCCGGCGAGGTGCTGATCGACGGCCAGCCCATCGGGCCGCACACCAAGGCAATTGTGGCGTATCTCCCGGATAAAAGCTTCTTGCCGCCGTGGATGAGCTGCAAGCAGGCCATCGGCTATTTTGCCGATTTTTATGAGAATTTCGACAAAGACAAGGCGTTCCGGATGCTTGAGGCCTTTCAGCTCAGCCAGAGCCAAAAGGTCAAGACCATGAGCAAGGGGATGCAGGAAAAGCTGTTGCTACTGCTGGTGATGTGCCGCAGCGCCCGTTTTTACGTTCTGGACGAACCGTTGGGCGGCGTCGACCCCTCCGCACGGCAGTTCATTATGGACACCATCCTCAACAACCGGCCCAAGGATTCGACGATCCTGCTTTCGACCCACATGATTTATGATATGGAGCGGGTGTTTGACGTCGCGCTGATGATCGGGCGCAAGCAGGTGCTGCTGCACGACACGGTGGCGCGTCTGGAATCGCAGGGGAAGACCCTGGACGGACTTTTCAAGGAGGTGTTCCCCTATGTTTACTAAGTTATTGAAGCACGACTTTTTGCAGTCCGGACGGTTGTTTATCTGGCAGCTCGGCGGCTGCATTCTTGTTGGCGGCATCGCGACCCTGCTTTCTTCGACCAAAGACATCGGCTTTGCGCAGTTTGGCGTCGCTATGCTGGTCAACGTCCTGCTGCTCCTGCTCGCCTGGGCGGCGCAGACCATTGGCATGATTTTGATGATCATCAACACCAACCGCGCCTTTTTCTCGGAGCGCGGCTACTTGCTGTTCTCCCTCCCGGCCAGCAGCGAAAAGATCCTGCTCTCCAAGCTGCTCTGCAACATGGCCTGGCTGGTGCTCAACAACGCCGTCAGCGGCGGGCTGGTATTCGTCATGATGTCCAACTACCGCAATATTTTCCGCAATCTTGGGGATGAGATGCTCTCCTCCATGCCTTCCGGGCAGGGGGCGCAGATGCAAGAGAGCCTGACCGGCCTGATCTACTTTCCAAGCTTTGCCGCCGTGCTCAAGTTTGCGGCGATTATGCTGGTCTTCCTGCTTGTGGTTTACGTTTTGGTGATGATGGCGATCATCTTTGTGCTGACCATCAGCCATGTGCGCCCCTTCTCCAACTCCAGCGGCCTGTGGATATTCCTCTTCCTGATCATCGTCGGCGTGGGCTGCGGGCTGATCGTCTGGGGCGGCGTTAAGCTGCTGCCGGAATGGAGGCCTTTCTCGCTGACGCTCTTCGCCCTGGAGGGGACGGATATGGACACGAAGGTGCAGCCGAATATGATCGCGGGTGCCGTGATGCTTGCCCTGACCACGGCCCTCTTCTTCATGACCAATTGGCTGCTGAAAAGAAAGATCAGCCTGAAATGAGCGGAATCGGGATTTTCGGCGGCTCCTTCAATCCGCCGCACTTGGGGCATCTGCGCGCCGCGCAATTCTTTGCCGACGCCCTGGCGCTGGAGCGTGTGCTTGTGATCCCCGCTGGGGAAGCCCCCCTGAAGGCCGCGCCGCGCGGCGCTTCGGCGGAAGCGCGCCTGCGGCTCTGCGAGCTGACGTTCTCGGTCGACTCCCGGTTTGCGGTTGATGCGACGGAATTGCGCCGCCCCGGGGCAAGCTATACGGTGGATACCCTGCGGGCGCTCTGCGCGCAAGATCCGGGGCAGGCATGCTACCTGCTCATCGGCACGGATCAGCTGGAACGCTTTACCCAATGGAACGACTGGCGCGGGATCCTGCGGCTGTGCACGCTTTGCGTCTTGCAGCGGGATGCCGCGCCCCTGCGCCTTCCGCCCGAACTTCCGCAGGATCGCGTTCGCCTTCTGACCGGTTTCGAACCCCTCGAAATCAGTTCTACGCAGGTTCGCGCGGTGCTGGCCTACGGGGAGGACGTCTCCCCCTGGCTTGCGCCCGCGGCATTGCAGTATATACGTCAAAAAGGTCTGTATACCGACCGGCCGTTGCCCGAACGCGAAACCGCACACCAGTGGGTAGCGCGGGTTTTGTCGCCCGAGCGCCTGTTTCACAGCCAATGCGTGGCCGAAGCCGCCGAGGCCCTGGCGCTGCAATACGGCGCGGAGCCGGAGCGGGCGTGGCTGGCGGGGATGCTCCACGACTGCATGAAGCTGGCGACGCTGGAGGAAAAACGCGAACTCTGCGCGCGCTATGGCAAGCCGCTTTTGCCCGAAGAAGAGAGCGCGGCGCAGGTCTGGCACGCCTTTGCGGGGGAGGCCTGGCTTGCGCTGGAATGCGGCGTCACGGATCCGGCGATTCTGAGCGCGGTGCGTTGGCACTGCACCGGGCACGCCGACATGACCCTGCTGGATCAAGTGGTTTTTGTGGCCGACCTAATCTCGGCCGACCGGCACTATCCGGACGTTGAACAGGTACGAAGCCTTGCCGCGCGGAGCCTTGACGAGGCGAGCCTGTATATTTTGAACCACATCTTTGCCAAGCTGAAACAGTCGGGCAGGCAATCGCATCCGGCTTCAATTGCGTGGCAAAAAGAATTAATCTCAAAACAAACTGAACCTGAATAAGGAGCGAAGCTATGAATCCTGAAATATTGTTGCAGACCCTCGCAAAAGTCCTGGACAACAAAAAGGCGGTTGATCTGGCCGCCATCCGCACCACGGAGCAGACCATTTTGGCTGACTATTTTTTGATCGCCACCGGCACCAGTACCACCCATGTTAAGGCGTTGGCGGATGAGCTGGAATACGAGATGAAGCACAGCCACGGTGTTCTGCCCCGCGGAATCGAAGGCCGGTCGAGCGGCTGGATTTTGCTGGATTTCGGTACGGTACTGGTGCACATCTTCCTGAAGGAGCAGCGAGAGTATTATAATCTCGAACGTCTTTGGGAGGACGGCGAAGCCGTCGCGCTGGAATTGAGCTGACGCATTTTTTGAAGGAAAGGTTGATTCCCCATGCCAACCCCATACAACCCCAAAGCGATTGAGCCAAAATGGCAGGACCGCTGGGAGGAAAGCGGCGTATTTCACGCCAAGCAGGACTATACCCTACCAAAATATTTTGCACTGGTCGAGTTCCCCTACCCCTCGGGGCAGGGGCTGCACGCAGGGCATCCGCGGCCCGATACCGGCCTTGCACTCATCGCCCGCAAGCGCCGCTTGCAGGGCTATAACCCGCTGAATCCTTTCGGCTGGGATGCCTTCGGCCTGCCGACGGAGAACTTCGCCATCAAGAACCACATTCATCCGGCGGAGGTGACGAAGAACAACATCGCGCACTTCAAACAGCAGGCACGAGCGCTCGGCTTTTCCTTTGACTGGAACCGCGAGATCGACACCACCGACCCCGCTTATTATAAATGGACACAGTGGATTTTCTTGCAGATGTTCAAGCGCGGGCTGGCCTATAAGAAAGATATGCCGGTCAACTGGTGCACCAGCTGTAAGTGCGTGTTGGCGAACGAAGAGGTCGTGGGCGGCGTCTGCTAACGCTGCGGGAGCGACGTGGTACAAAAAAAGAAGAGCCAGTGGATGCTCAAGATCACCGCGTATGCCCAGCGGCTCAACGACGATTTAGACGGCTTGGACTATATCGACCGGGTCAAGACCTCGCAGCGCAACTGGATCGGCCGTTCCACAGGCGCGCAGGTGCGCTTTGAGACCACGGCGGGCGACACGCTGGAGATCTACACCACCCGGCCGGATACCCTCTTCGGCGCGACGTATATGGTCATGTCGCCCGAGCACCCGATGTTGGACGCGTGGGCTGACCGGCTCAAAAACTTTGACGAGGTCAGGGCCTATCGCGGCGCAGCCGCTAAAAAGTCAGACTTTGAGCGCACGGAATTGAATAAAGACAAGACCGGCGTGCGCCTGCAAGGCGTTGCGGCAGTCAACCCGGTCAGCGGAGCGGAAATCCCGATCTTCATTTCCGATTACGTGCTGATCTCTTATGGCACGGGCGCGATCATGGCCGTGCCGGGGCACGACACGCGCGACTGGGAGTTTGCGCGCGCGTATGAACTGCCCGTCGTTGAGGTCGTGGCGGGCGGCGACGTCGAAAAAGAGGCCTTCACTGACTGCGAGACCGGCGTCATGGTCAACTCTGGCTTTTTGGACGGCCTGCCTGTGGAAGAGGCCAAGGTGAAAATCATCGCCTGGCTGACCGAACAGGGCATCGGGCAGGAGAAGGTCAACTTCAAACTGCGGGACTGGGTCTTCGCACGCCAGCGCTATTGGGGCGAGCCGGTGCCGATTGTGCATTGCCCCTGCTGCGGCATGGTGCCCCTGCCGGAGGAACTGCTGCCACTCACGCTGCCCCACCTGGAGCAGTACGAGCAGACCAGCGACGGCGAAAGCCCGCTGGCGGCGCTGAGCGATTGGGTCAACACGACCTGCCCGCAGTGCGGCGGCGCGGCGAAGCGCGAGACTGACACCATGCCCCAATGGGCCGGTTCAAGCTGGTATTTCCTGCGCTATTGTGATTCCAAAAACGATCAGGCCGTGGCCGCCAAAGAAGCTCTTGAGTATTGGATGCCCGTGGACTGGTATAACGGTGGCATGGAGCACACCACGCTGCACCTGCTTTACAGCCGCTTTTGGCACAAATTTTTGAACGACATCGGCGCAGCGCCCGGCTCCGAGCCCTATGCCAAGCGTACCAGCCATGGCATGATCCTGGGCGAAGACGGCGAAAAAATGTCGAAGTCGCGCGGCAATGTCGTCAGCCCCGACGAAATTATTGAGCGTTACGGCGCAGATACCATGCGGCTCTACGAGATGTTCATCGGTGATTTTGAAAAAACCGCCCTGTGGAATTCCGCGTCGATTAAGGGTTGCCGCCGTTTTTTGGAGCGCGTCTGGGGCCTGGGGGAAATGCTGATTCCCGGCAAAGGGTATCGCCCGGAGATGGAGGGCGAATTCCATCGCGCCATTCGCAAGGTGAGCCAAGACACCGAGGCGCTCAAACATAACACCGCCATCGCCGCGATGATGGCGCTGCTCAACACGATCTATGACAGCGGGTCGGTCACGGCGGGCGAGCTGAAGACGTTGCTGCTGCTGCTCAACCCCTTCGCGCCGCATATGACCGAAGAGATGTGGGAACGCCTGCGCTTCGGTGGGTGCGTCACGGACCAGCGCTGGCCGGAATACGATGAGGCCAAGTGCGCCGAGCAGACGATTGAGATTGCCATCCAAGTCTGCGGTAAACTCAAAGGCAAGGTGACGATTCTGGCTGAAATGCCGGAGGCCGAGGTGCTGGCGCTGGCCAAGGCGGAGCCGAAAACCGCCGAAGCCATCGCGGGCAAACAAATTGTGAAAGAACTCTATATCAAAGGCAGGCTTGTGAATATTGTTGTTAGGTGACTGATTTGCCATTCAGAAAGGTATGAATTTTTATATGCCGGAGCCAATGACATCCCGCCAGCGTGTGCTGGCCGCGCTCAATATGGAGCCATGCGACCGCATCCCCCGTCAACAGTGGTGCCTGCCCTACGTCGGCCTATACCGCCGGGAGGAGCAAAAACAGCTGGAATCGGAATTCCCCTCCGACTTCGCGGGTCCGCCGGTCAAGTTTGGCGTCTCACGCTATGCGCAGGGCGGCGCGGGGCGAAAGGGCGAATACACCGACATGTTTGGCAACCTCTGGCGGGCCGCCGAAGACGGCGTGGTCGGCGAGGTGAAACAGCCCCGTCTGGCCGAGTGGGACGCCCTTGACGGCTACGAAATGCCATGGGAGGTTCTTGATCAGGCCGACTACAGCGGCGTGGACGCCTTCTGCCGCCAGACCGACAAGTTTGTTTTGGCGGGTACATTCACCAACCCTTTTGAGCGTATGCAGCAAATTCGCGGTACCGAAAACCTATTCATCGACCT
>JAVBOZ010000069.1:0-4520 GCA_031549985.1 Oscillospiraceae bacterium
GACTGGGTGGCGTTGGCTGTGCTAATGCCCAGTTCGGCTGCTGCAGCGGTGTCGGTGGTGATGCCATTGCCAAAAGTGACTTCGCCTGGCTTGACATAGGTGGTTCGGTAATACATCGTCTTGCCGCCATGCTGCGAAGGACCACGTCCAAAGGCGTTGTTAAAAATGCTCATGCGCAGCCCTAGAGTATTGAGGTTTTCCGCACTGGTGTCCATATAGACAACTGCTTTGGCGCGGTTGCCGTCCACCGCCGTGGCACCGTTCAAAATCGGGCCTCGCTTATCGTTATCATCGCGCTGATCCCACCAGAAGCTATCAGATTTCGGATCCCAGAAAAACATTGTGGAGCGGATGTCCCCGTTGGTGGTGTTCAGTTTGACCACGCCCGGGTCACTGCGGCTCGTAAAAATATTGCTGGTGTTGTTTAACCCGGGAGAGGCAAAGTTGAGGTAGCCGTGGTCCACCTCGTCGCCGGTTCCGCTGCCCAAGGGATTCCCATAGGTGTTGCGGCCCAGAATGCGCGTGACCGCGTAGACATCCGCTTTTCCGTTATCCGGCGCGGAATTTCTGCTGTTGATTGCGGTAAATAACCACGTGCCGGCCGGGTAGCTCACGTTTTCCGCGTAGGAATAGCCCTTGAACTTGTAAGTGTCCTCCACCCAGATGTGTACCCAGGGGTTAAGCCACTTATACTTCACGGTAAATTCGTATTCAATGGAAGACCCTGCCTTGATGCCTGACCCGCTGACGGTCCAGCTGGCGCTGCCTGTGGCCAGGTTCTTGCTCACCTGCGTCAAAAGAGCGTTGGCACCGCCCACCACGTTGCTTGGCACGGTGACGTCAATGGCTGTGATCTGCGTTTCGAACTGGGCGTCCGCCGTGCGCTTATTCACCTGCAGCGTAATGGTTGGAATGACGATCTGTTCGCCTGCATAGGCGACAGTGGCCAGACCGCCGGGGGTCTGGGGTACGCCGGAAGGCGTTGCGTTGACGATGACGCCGCCGGTGGCGGCGTTGGCGATGTCATAGGGGCTGGCGGCTGAGTCGGCCACGCGCACGACCTCCGGCACCCGTAGCTGGACGCTGGGCAGGGGGCGGCGCACGGCGGTGATGCTGGCGTCGGGGTATTCGCTGGCCTGAGGTTCTGCGGCCTGCGCGGTAGCGCCGCCAAACAGGGCGCTTACGGCCTCAAGAAAGCTCTGCGCCGTGGCGGCGCCGAACTGTGCCGGCAGCACGGTGGCGAGCATCACGACCGTCACCAAAATGCTGAGAATGCGGTTTCGGGACTTCATTTGGTAACCCTCCGTTTCTTTGGTTCGGAATGGTGGCTTTTGAATTTTGCAAATGCGAAATAGAATGCCACAAGGCGTTTGACACTGCACTTTCGCGCGTGAAAACAACCCTATCCTACAGATACATTTTAACAGAAAAACAGCCAAAAGGCAATGTTATTTAATTCACAAATATTAGACGGTTATTTTGTGCATCTCAACCAATCCGTTCCAGGTGTTAGCAAATTATTAAGCGCCCCGCCCAAAGGCGAAAGCGCTTAACCAAATTATGGAGTTATTGGGGTACGACACGATCGTCGGCTTTTCGCATAAACTGCGGATAACGCGCGTCGGAGAAGATATTGAGCGCGTTCTTGTTCTGCGCAAACCAATGCCGCAGCTCCTGCATCGCCTTGGTATCATGGCCGTTGCCCTTGATGAACCAGGTGGTGTCCGGCAGGGCGCAGGTGGAGGCGTCAATGACGCGGTCGGGTGAAAGGTATTTGCCTTGCGTAAGAGCCAGAACTTCTCCGAAGGGGGCAACCGTGGCCCCGCAGGATTCGTTGGGTGTGTCAATCAGCCCGTCGCTCTGGTAGTTTGAATGCGCCGTCACGGGCATCGCGGGCTTGTCATAAGCCACAAAGAGGGCGACACGCACCCCGCTGGCCTGCGCGTCAAGCAGCAGCTGTTCATGCTTCGCCTGCACGTTGTAATGGTAGTCGTCCGCCTTGGCGATCAGGCTCTTGAATTCCGCCTCGCGGCCGTGGAAGAGATACGCCTTGGCGTCCTCATAGTATTCATCGGGCAGGAAGGACCAAAGCGAAGGGAAATATCCGAAGATCTCAAGCAAATAGTTGTCAAAAAGGCGGCGCTGTACTTTTGGGAGCAGGATGTCCTGAATCGGCCACAGCAGCGCGTCCAAAACGCGCAGTGTGCGCAGCCCTTGCAGGAGGCAGCGTACGATACCGGTATCATCCGCAATCATTTCACCAAGAAAATTGACGAGCCCCTGGCTATCCACATGTAGCTTGCCGCAGAGCATTTGACCGACGGCCTCGACACCGCACTGGGCGCCGGTGGCCAGCACGAGGGAATCCAGGTCGTCCGTGCCGAACTGAGCTATATAAGCCATGACGGCGCAGGCTCCCTGGCTTTCGCCGAAAAGCGCCACCTTGCTGTGGCCGGTCTGCGCCTTCACTGCCTGAATGTAGTCGTTGAGCTGCCGTGCGATGTCCATCGGATCCATTCGCCAATCGTAGCCGAAGCGGTAGTTTGTGTTCTTCTTGTGGTTTTGGCTTGGGTCAACATCCCAATGATTCGAGATGGGTTCGAGCGAGTTGCCTTCGGCGTCAAGGCGGGTGAAGCTGAAGATGGTATACAGCAGTGCGCCGAGGCCATCGGCAGCGTAATCCCAGTTCAGCCGGAGCGCCGCCAGACCAAAGCCGCGCAGGAGCAGCCCGAGGCCGGAGGCAATGTTTTCCGTATTGACGAAGTCCACGACCCGCTCTTCGGGTGTGCCTTGCTTATAATATATTTCGTGCGCCCAACCGGGCACGTGAATCTCCGGTATGTTTGGGCAGGCGCAGACGTTCTTCGCGCTTGCGGCCATGGTGGGCACCGCCAACCCAAAGATCAGGATAAACGCCAGCAGGACGCAGAGCGCGCGTTTTGCCTTCATGTGAATCCCCTCGCTTTTCAAAGTCTGTTTTTCGCATGTCTATTGTAGCATAGATCAAGCGCAGGATCAAGAAAAACCGGCACGGTTTTTCCCAATGCGTCAAACGACCCGTTTGACGCTATTATAGCATAGATCAGATCAAGGCGCGATTCTGAAAAACCGGCAGGTTTTTCCCAATGCGGCAAACGACCCGTTTGACGCTATTGTAGCAGAATTAAGAAGAAAAGGGAAGCCCCAAATTTATGCGGCTACGAACCCCGGAACGCCGTAAGCACTTTGAAAAAGAGATATACGAAATAACCGATCATAAACAATATGCCAAAAGAACGCGACAGCCTCTTGCTGAACAGGGAGACGAAAAAAACAGCAACCGTAAGCAATACGGCAACACCTATATCGAAGGCCATATTTACCTGTATGGTGATGGGGTGAATCACCAGCGAAGCCCCTAGTACAAGCAGAATATTGAATAAGTTGCTGCCCACGCAGTTGCCGAGCACAATATCCGGCTCTTTCTTTTTGACCGCCATCAGGCTTGTGATCAGTTCGGGCAGTGTCGT
Source organism: Oscillospiraceae bacterium (assembly GCA_031549985.1). Classification (GTDB taxonomy): domain Bacteria; phylum Bacillota; class Clostridia; order Oscillospirales; family Acutalibacteraceae; genus WRMQ01. Next base: position 3,510 of record JAVBOZ010000069.1, read on the forward strand.
TGCAATGGCGACCACGGTCAACCCTATAACCGTCTCGCTCAACCCAAGCTTTTCGGCTATCTTCGTGCTGTTGCTGACCGTCAGACTGCCTCCGATGAAAAGCCCCGCCAGCGAGACCGCGCTGAAGAGCGACAGTTTCAATAAACTGGGTTGCTTGATGTTCTCGTCGGCGACCTGATTGCCGTCGCCGTCCGTATCCAGATCGCCCTCCGCGTCAATCGAAATCTTCATGGATTTCTTTGCGCTTCTGATGACATAGAAAATGAACCCGGCAAATCCGGCCAGCAATATTGCCCCTTCCAGCCTTGTGAGTTTATTGTCGTATAGCACCATGAAGGCAAGCACGCCTTCGACGGCGATCAGCATGGGGATTTCGCGCTTGACAACCGTATCCTTCACCGCCAGAGGAAAGATCATCGCCGACATGCCAACGATCAGGGCGAGATTCGATACCGCGCTTCCGACAACATTCCCCAGGGTCAGCTCGTTGGCCTTATTGAAACCGGAAATCACGCCGACAGCCAATTCCGGCGCACTTGTGCCGAAAGCGATGACCGTGATACCGATCACAAAGGTTGAGACGCCGAATTTTCGCGCAATTTTTGATGTTGAATCAATCAGCACGTCCGCGCTTTTTATGATTAAAGCCAAACCAACAAACAATAAAACAAATTCCATATAAAACTCATGCCTTTCAATTTATACTATTCCACTATCAGACAACCGACAAAATGCAGCGACACACAGCATCGTACCGTTGCCTGCGGGCGGGTAGATTGATAGGGCGGCGTCCGCCCGCAAGCAAGCCGACACGTGTGTTCTCGTTCTATTATTTTATCCAGAAGCGTATTAGTCTTCCGCGCCGCCGCTTAAATCCCGATTCACCGCGCAGAGCACGCCCAGCACCGCCGCCGTGTTGATGTTGGCGCTGACTCCCACGCCAAAACGCATCTTTCCGCCGGGGGCCTGCACCTGGATATATGCGACGCCCGTGGCGTCGGCACCCTCGCC
>JAVBOZ010000122.1:0-11627 GCA_031549985.1 Oscillospiraceae bacterium
GAGGCCGTGTGCCTTGCCAGGCTTCGGGCGACGCCGCCCCTACAATGCTTATCTAAACGCCGCAGGGGGTGCTTGGCGCGCGTTATTGCGCCCGGGGTCGTCGCGCGCCCTGCGTAGGGGCGGCGTCAGGCCGCCCGCAGGCAACGAAACGATGATGTGTGTCGCTGCTTTTTGTCATCCCTTTTAACGAAAAATAGCATTACCTTCTGCTCACCGTCGCGCAAAACCCTTCGCCGCTCTCTTCGCGCAGCGCGGTAGTCACGAAATAACGCATATCGTCCATGGCGTGGTCGTGCTCCTTTCGCGGGGCGTCCCTGCCTCCGGCGTCATCCCAACGGTAGAGCGAAAATTCTCGCAGGCAATCGGCACAGCTTTCCGAAAATTGCAGTGTGCTCGTCTGCAACGCGTCGGCCACCCGGCGGATGCCGTAAAGCACATCGTTGTTGGCGGGAATCGCGGCGAATCGCCCATGCCGCCTAATGCATTCCAGGAAGCTGGCCGCCGAAGGGTCGCAGATCACGCCGCGAACGGGCAGCGCCCCCGCCAGTTCCTCCAACGCGCGGTAGTGTTCCTCGTCGGTGCGTTGGCAACCCCGCGTGCGGCTATCCCAATAGTACTCCCGCAGGCGGAACCAGCATCCATCGCTGAACCCCCATAGGCCAAAGGAAGCGGGGTTCACCGTACCGTAATCGCAGGAGACCCAGTAGGTATCGCAGAACGCGGGCGGCTCGCGGAAGACATGGCGTTCCGTTGAAAACATGGGGTAAACCAAGCCTTCCGCTGCGGCCCATCGCCCTTCAACAAAGCGGGCGTAAAACGCGCCGGAATAGAGCGTCTTATAGCGCTCGAGCATCGCCGGGCTGAGCGAGGGGTTGTCTTCCATGCGAAAGTGAATGTAAAGGCAGTTCTTTTCTTCCGCTTTGCGAATCCATTCGGTGTGGAACCAGTGCGCCGGATATTCAGGATTGCAGTTGAACCAGAGCTTGGAGCCTTCCAGCGAGCAGCGGGCCATCGCCTGTTCAACGAAGGAGCGCGGCATCAGCGCCACCTCGTCCAGCAATATACCGCCTAGCGTCATGCCCTGAATCAGCGCGGCCGAACTCTCATCCTTGCCTCCAAACAGGTAAAAGCGGTTGCGCCGCCCGCCATAGGTAACCTCCACGAGATTTTGACTGCGCTTTTCTTCGCATTGAAAGCCAAGTTCGTTCAGCAGCGGCAGCAAAGGCGTGACGACATTGCGCCGCAGCGAGGTCACCGTCTTGCCGCAGATGGCGAAGGCGCAATCACGAAAGGCGGCCATACCCCAGCCGACGAAGGAAATGCCCATGCAGAGTGTCTTGCCTGAACGCACCGCGCCATCGCAGATCACCGCGTCATGCCCGCTCCACTGGCTGCCGGGGTACCACCAGTGCAACACGCGTAACTGCTTTTCCGAAAACCGTCTGATGTTTTCTAAACCGGCGATCGGTCTTCACTCCTTTTCTTTTGGCTCTTTTCGACAACCGTATTGATACAGGAGGCAACGGGAGCACACTGTGCTCCCCTACAAAAGCACGCAACGGCCAAACGTAGGGGCGAACAGTGTTCGCCCGCAATTACGCATCAATACCAACGTCTAAAACAGCCTTCTTTTTTTACGTATCCTCATCCGAAGGCGGCGCAGGCGGCCAGCTCGTCGCAGGTGCCGACAAAGAACGCTCGATGGCGTCGTAAAAAGTCTTCATTCCGCCGTCGGCTTCTTCAGCGCCGCCAAGCGCCTCCAGGCGGCGCAGCGCCTCGCAGCGGTCAAAGAACCGAATCTCCAGCCCACCGCCCTTTGGCCGCTTGATGTCACTGATGTTGAACACGTCCAGCTGCTCAAGAAATTCCTCCGTGGGCGTCTCTTCCATAAAGATCAGCTTCAGCGCGTCCGTCACCGCGCCAAAAGCCAGGCGGCGGTAGCCGGCCAGCACCTCGGTCTGCAACGGCTCTTCCGCCGCCGCCCGCGCGATTTCCTGCCGAATATCCTCACGCGCAAGCAGCGCGAGCGCCGCGTTCTGGGCAGGGCATTCGTAACCCGCCCGAGCCGCCGCCTCCGTCTCGTTGCGTGTGCGGCGGTATAGGGCACAGAACGCCAGCTCCTGTTCGGTGAGCTTTGCGGGCGCCGCCTCGTTTTTTCGCTTCGGCAAAAAAAATACACCCCCTCACTTATCCATGCCAAAGCAAGGGGCTGCACCATATTTTTGACGCAAACCAAAATATATTTCGAATAATACGCAAAGCGAATAAATTTTTTGGTCGGATGAGCGCAACAGAGCCACTTTGCGCCTTGCAACTTTCACGGTCTTATGTTACAATAAAACCAGCAACCTGAAAAGGAGTTGACGATATGTCCGGCGACCCTGGCGGTAGTACCATGGCCAACAAAATCAATTAAGACGCGCCGCCGGATATCGGGGCGCGGGAAAGGACGCGCCCATTATGATCAAATACTACAAAACCGTTGAGAATCGCATTGAGGAAATTGCAGCTGTGGAGGATGGCTGCTGGATCGCGCTCACCGCACCGACGGAGGCGGAGCTCCTGCACATTGAGGAGACTTTGCTTGTTGACCGGGATTTTACCCGCGCGGCTCTGGACGAGGAAGAGGCCTCCCGCATGGAAAGCGAGGACGGCCAGACGCTTATGGTCATTGACTACCCCGTGCGCGAGCGGGCGGAGGTTGTCGGCAAGGGAAAAAATAAAGGCAACCGCGATACGGCTGCCTATTACACCATGCCGATGAGCATGATCATCACCCAGCGCAACGTGATCACCGTCTCGCTGAACCAGAACAGCGTGCTTGAGGATTTCGCCTCCGGCTTGGTGAAGGGGGTCAATACACAATTTAAAACGCAGTTCGTTCTATTGCTGCTGCTCCGGGTGGCGGGGCGGTATTTGCAGTACCTGAAGCACATTGATAAGCTCTCGGCACGGGTGGAAAGCGAGCTGCATCAATCCTCCCGGAACGAAGAGCTGTTTCAGCTGCTGGGGCTGGAAAAATCCCTTGTATACTTTTCAACATCGCTGAAGGCGACCGACAAGGTGCTCGAACGCCTGCAGCGCAAAAAATATATTCGCCTTTATGAAGAGGATCAGGAGCTGCTGGAGGACGTACTGGTCGAGGTCAAGCAGGCCATTGAGATGTGCGATATCTATACCAGCATCCTTTCCGGCACGATGGACGCGTTCGCCAGCATCATCTCAAACAACCTCAACATCGTCATGAAGGTACTGACGGTGATCACCATTGTTATGGCCGTGCCGACGATGGTCTTCAGTTTTTACGGCATGAACATCGCGACCCTGCCGCTGAGCGGGACGCCGCTTTTTGCGCTGCTGATCTCGCTGGTGCTTTCCCTGCTGGCGGCGATCGCGCTGACCAAAATGCGGATCTATAAATGATGCGTTTAAATAAAAGCAATCAAACCAGGGGGGCAAGCAGATGGATATCATTCTAAAATACCTTTCCCAGCACGTTGTGGCCGGGGTGCTGGCGCTGCTTCAGGCGGTGTTTCCGTTTTTCTTCCCGGTGCCTGCCGTATTGCCAACCGGCGGCGGCGCGGGTAGCACCCAGCCGGTTTATCAAATGGTGAAGGGAGAGGATGGCGTGACCCGAGCGGAATTTGCTGTGCTGACCTATAACGTCAAGCACTGCCAGGGTGGCACAAAAATCGCGGAGGTGGCCGCCGAAATCGCCGCCACTGGTGCACAGGTGGTCTTTTTGCAGGAAATCGACTGCGGGACGAACCGTTCCGGTGGGCGCGACGAGGCCAGGCTACTTGCGGCTGAACTGGGGTTTTCTTACGCCTTTTTTCCCGCGATGGCCTATAACGGTGGCTTTTACGGCACCGCGATTTTGAGCGCCTTTCCCCTATCCGGGGCCAAGGTGACGCCGCTGACCACCGTGCCGAAGATTGAACCGCGGGCGCTGGGTCAGGCGGATATCGTGGTCGAAGGGTTGCCCGTGCGGCTCTTCGTAACGCATATGAGCTACGAAAGCGGCCTTGCGCGCGTGGTGCAGTTTGCGAAGATTCGCGCGGCCATGCGCGCCGCGCCGGGCGGCTCCTTCCTTTTGGGCGGGGATTTCAATGTGCGGTTTTACGCGGAATACGGCCAGCTGCCAGCGCAAGCCGCCCACGACGCGCGGACGGAAGTCGACGGCCTTTCCCGGATCGACAACCTCTTTTGCGACCGCGAGAAAGACCTGCGCAATGTCCGCAGTGTGCCCACCGGCTATTCTGACCACGACCTGTTGTTGGCGGAGGTTCGCTGCGGCTGATGCGCTTTTGAATGTTGTATTTCTTTATTACATTATAAGTGAAAAAGGGGGGATTCACGGTGCCCGAGTTGCCGGATCTGGAAGTCTTCAAAACGAACATTTATAACCGGCTGATGTCCAAGCGTTTGGTTGACCTTGCGGTATATCATCCCGATAAGGTGATTACCCCCCAGGAAACGCTGTTGAACGACCTTGCGGGGCAGACGCTTTTGCGCATTGACCGGGTCGGTAAAGAACTCTACTTCGACTTTGGCGAGCAAAAAGTTCTTGTGGCGCATCTGATGCTGCACGGGAAGATCGCGATCATCGCCGAAGCTGAGGTCAAGGCGGTTAAGTTCAAAATTATTGCCCTGCGCTTTGAGCGCGAGACCCTCGTCTTCAGCGACATGGACGGACGCTGCAACGTGAAATATAACCCTCAGCCCGCCAAAGCGCCGGATGCGCTGGACGCCGCGTTTACGCCGGAATATTTCCTTGACCTTGCCCGCAAAAGGCCGCGCGTCAACGTTAAGGCATTTTTGATTGACCAAAAGGTGGTGAAGGGGATCGGCAACGCTTACGCGGATGAGATTCTCTGGGCAGCCCGCGTCTCGCCGTATTCACAGGTCGGCGCAATCCCGAAAGACCGCCTCATGGTGCTCTATCAGGCAATTGGCGAGGTTCTGCTCGACGCTGTTGCCAGCATCCGCCGCATCGCGCCCGATATCATCTCAGGGGAAGAGCGCAGCTTTCTCAAGGTGCACAACAGCAAACTGAAGGTGACGCAGACGGGTTACCCCATCACCGTTGCGACGGTCGCCTCAAAGATCACCTATTATACCGAAGAGCAGGTTGTATATATGTAAGCGCCTGAACACTTACTGCTTGCCCTGAAAAGCCGAAACGAAAAAAACCGGAACCCTTTCCGCGTGGCCGCATAACATGTGAATGTAGGCTACAAAGAAAGGAGGTCCACACAATGGGCTTTGGATGCGGCGGAAATAACAGCTTCATGTTCCTGATCCTGATCCTGATCCTTTGCGGCGGCGGCAGCGGCAGTTCCTGCGGTAACTCCTGCAACAACTGCTGCAGCAACGACTACAACTGTGGTTGCTGCAACGGCTAAGACCCGAACTACGCGGTTCCCCTAACCCCCGCGCGTTTGTGCATAGCATCGCTCCGCGCCGCATAGAATGAGGCGTGACCAAGCACCGGCACCATGCACAAAACTAAAAAAAGGGGGGGTTAACATGAACATCAACCTAAATTCGCTTTTTCCGCTGTTACTCATCATTCTGCTATTGAGCGGGCTGAACAACAACAACAATAACTGCAATAATTGTTGCAACAACGGCTGTAACAACAACTGCGACAACGGCCTGTTCGGCGGCGGATGCACCTGCTAAGGTGAAGCGAAGGTTGAAAAAGAACGTGAATGTGAGCTCCCTGGAAGATGATCGGAACATACAGGTACGCCAGCGGCGCAGAGGTTCACTCTGCGCCGCTTCAATTTTTTTCTTACACTTTTCCTCGGTAAAACAATAGACGAGTGAACAAAGGCACCAGCTTATACTATTCCTTGATAAAAAACGTTGAAAGCGTTTCGAGAATTTTGTTTGTACCGCTAGGCAGAGGACGCAGGCAGGCTGGTGCCTGTCAAGGACGATAACAACGCGGTACAGACGAAAGACCGGAACGATGCAAGGATTTTTACCAAGGGGTAGTATTACTTGCGGGCGGCCCGACGCCGCCCCTACAATGCTAATCTAACTCCGCCGCAGGGGAGTGTGCGTGGGACGCGTTATTGCGTCCGGGGTCGTGCGCCCTACAAGCGCGCCCTGTGTAGGGGCGGCGTCAGGCCGCCCGCAGGCGACGAAACGATGATGTGTGTCGCTGCTTTTTATCTACTTTTCTAACGAAAAATAGTATTACACTTTTTCTTGGCAACAAAAAATAGCAAGCGCTCAAAACGAAAACTGCGGGCAGCCGTTAAGCCGCCCGCAGCATGTCAATTTTTACGCCTCTTGCGTATTCGCGTAAAGCGCTTGCAGCCGCGCCAGGTGCTCGTACTTCTCCTTCGCCTGCCGGGCCGAAGTGTCGAACAGGGTGTCGGCCTTTTCGGGGAAGGCGCGTTTGAGCGAGCTATAGCGAACTTCATTTTCAATGAAGGCGCGGTAATCGGCGCTGGGGGCTTTGCTGTCAAGCTGGAAGGGGTTTTTGCCCGCTTCGCGCAGCCGGGGGTCAAAGCGGAACAGGTGCCAATAGCCTGCGGCAACAGCGGCGGCCTCTTCGGCCATGCCCTGGCCCATGCCGCCCTTGATTCCGTGGTTGATGCAGGGGGCGTAGGCGATGATGATGGACGGGCCCGGATAGCTTTCCGCCTCGGCAAAGGCCTTGATCGTCTGGGCGTAATCCGCGCCCATGGCGATTTGCGCGACGTAGACATAGCCGTAACTCATGGCGATCTGCGCCAGGTCCTTCTTCTTGACCTCCTTGCCGGAGGCCGCAAACTTCGCCACCGCACCGGTGGGCGTAGCCTTGGAAGCCTGGCCGCCGGTATTGGAATAGACTTCCGTATCGAAGACCAGCAGGTTTATGTCTTCGTTTTGGGCGATCACGTGATCCAGGCCGCCAAAGCCGATGTCATAGGCCCAGCCGTCGCCACCGAAGGCCCAGATGCTCTTTTTGACCAGGACGTCCTTTTCCACCAACGCCTGCTGATAGAGCGCGTCCCATTCGCAGCCGCAGCTGCCGCATTCGGCCATGGCGGTCTCCAACGCGGGGAGCAGCCGGTCGGCGGCGGCCTGCGAGGCTTCGGCACTTTCTTTGCCCGCCAGCCACGCGGCGGAGGCGTCCTTGAGTTCGGCAACCCACGCCGGGAAACCATCGACGGTAAGATCGACCTCGGCGAATGTTGTGAGGATTGCGGCCAAACGCTTGCGGCGCGCGGTAACGCTCAGCAGGAAGCCGTAGCCGTATTCGGCGTTATCTTCAAACAGGCTGTTGGCCCAGGCGGGGCCTCGGCCCTGCTTGTTAACGGTATAGGGGGTGCTGGGTGCGCTGCCGCCCCAGATGGAGGACCAGCCCGTGGCGTTGGCGATGTACATCCGCTCGCCAAACAGCTGGGTCGCCAGTTTGGCATAAGGCGTTTCGCCGCAGCCCGCGCAGGCGCCGGAGAATTCCAGCAGCGGCGTGCGGTATTGGCTGCCGATGACGGTGTTGGGCTTAAACTTATCCAAAACTTCCTGTTTCATCGGCAGGGCTTCGGCGTAGGCAAAGACCTCCTGCTGCTCGAGTTGACTGGCAAGGGGGGCCATCACCAGGGCCTTGTTGCCCTTCATGCCGGGGCAGACGTTGGCGCACTGCGCGCAGCCCATGCAGTCCAGCACGGAGATGCTCATGCAGAACTTGTTGCCGGGCATGCCGGTGAAATCCTTCGACTTGGTCGCGGCGGGGGCGGCGGCCAGCTCCGCTTCGGTCATCACCGCCGGGCGGTTGACCGCATGGGGGCAGACCAGCGAGCAGCGGTTGCACTGGATGCAGTTCTCGGGCTTCCAGACCGGCACGTCGATGGCGATGCCGCGCTTTTCGTAAGCCGAACTGCCCTGCGGGAAGGTGCCGTCCGCGCCTTCCAAGAAGGCCGAAACCGGCAGGCTGTCGCCCTTTTGGGCGCTGATCGGGTGCAGAATGTCAACCACGAATTTGCGCAGGTCCTCACGCTCGGCGTGGCATTCAATCTCCACGGCGGTGTCTTCGGCGTCCGCCCAAGCGGCGGGGATGTCAATCTTGGTGGTGGCGTTGAAGCCCGCGTCGATGGCTGCGTGGTTCATGCTGACCACTTGCTCGCCCTTCTTGCTGAACTTCTTGGTGACGGCGTTCTTCATCAGGCCAAGAACCTGTTCGGCCGGGAGAATCCCCGTCAGGTTGAAGAAGGCTGATTGCAGCGTGGTATTGGTGCGGCGGCCGTCGCCCATGATCTCCTCAGCCAGCTTGATGGCGTCGATGGTATAGAGCTGGATGTTGTTGCGGGCCAGATAGCGCTTCACGCCGCCGGGCAAAGCGGTCTCCAGTTCAGCGGCGCTCCAGTTGCAGTTGAGCAAAAAGGTGCCGCCGGGCTTGAGGTCGCTGACCATATCGTACTTGTCAATATATGACGGGTTGTGGCAGGCCACGAAATCTGCCTTGTTGATGTAATAGGTGCTCTTGATGGGTGTCCTGCCAAAGCGCAGGTGGCTGATGGTGATGCCGCCGGTCTTCTTGCTGTCGTAGGCAAAATAGCCCTGCGCAAACATATCGGTGTTGTCGCCGATGATCTTGATCGCGTCCTGGTTCGCGCCCACGGTGCCGTCGCCGCCCAGGCCCCAGAACTTGCAGCTGAAGGTGCCTTCCGGCGCGGTGTCGGCGTGATCGGTCAGGGGCAGGCTGAGGTAGGTCACATCGTCATCGATGCCGACAGTGAAACGTTCTTTGCCGTTCGCGGTCATATTGGCATACACCGCAAGGGTGCAGGCGGGGTTGGTGTCTTTTGAACCCAGGCCGTAGCGCCCGCCGTAAACAGGAACATCCTTCAGGGCGCTCTTGCGCAGCGCGGCGACGACGTCCAGCCAGAGCGGCTCGCCCAGGGAGCCTGGCTCCTTGGTGCGGTCAAGCACGGTGATGCTCTTGGCGCTGGCGGGGATCGCCGCAATCAGGCGCTCGGCGCTGAAGGGACGATAGAGCCGCACCTTGACCAGGCCGACTTTTTCGCCTTTGGCATTGAGGTAGTCGACGGTCTCTTCCAGCGTATCACAGACCGAGCCCATGGCGATGACAACGCGCTCGGCGTCCGGCGCGCCATAGTAGTTGAAGCATTGGTAGTTCGTGCCGATGCGGCGGTTGATCTCATTGAGATAATCTTCCGTAACGCCCACAACGTTGTCATAATAGCTGTTGCAGGCCTCGCGCGCCTGGAAGAAAATGTCCGGGTTTTGCGCCGAGCCGCGCAGCACGGGGTGCTCGGGGCTGAGCGCGCGCTGGCGGAAGGCGTCAACGGCCTCCATATCAACCATATCGCGCAGTTCGTCATAATCCCACACCGCGATCTTCTGAATCTCATGGGATGTGCGGAAACCGTCAAAGAAATGCAGAAACGGCACGCGGCTTTTGAGGCTGGCAAGGTGGGCCGCTGCGCCCAGGTCCATGACCTCCTGCACATTGCCGGAGCAGAGCAGGGCGTAACCGGTCTGGCGGCAGGCGTAAATATCGGAATGGTCGCCATAGATATTGAGCGCGTGGCTGGCCACGCAGCGGGCGGAGACATCGATGACGCCCGGCAACAGCTCCCCCGCGATCTTATACATGTTGGGGATCATCAGCAGCAGGCCCTGCGACGCTGTATAGGTCGTGGTCAGCGCCCCGGCTTGTAACGAGCCGTGAACCGCGCCCGCCGCGCCCGCTTCGCTCTGCATCTCGGCGACCTTGACGGTCTGGCCAAAGATGTTCTTCGCGCCGCTGGCGGCCATCTGGTCGGTCTCCTCCGCCATATCGGAAGACGGGGTGATGGGGTAAATCGCGGCGACTTCGGTGAAGGCGTAGGAAACGTACGCCGCCGCAGCGTTCCCCTTCATGGTTTTCATCTTTCTTGCCATTGGCTCCTCCTTGTGCAGGCATTCCTGCAAATTATTGTTACTGATACAGAAGATATTATAGCAAGTCCAGGCGCAAAAGTAAACCAAATCAATGGAAAACTTCCACGACCTTCCCCGATTTTTTTTGGGTATTATGCGCGGCTGCCAAAACAAGCTGAGGTCGAAAGCAACGGAATGTTTTTCGCCGTAAAAGGGAATTCTTTCCGACGACACTTTAGGCCGGTAACGCGTTCCCCAATTTCTGAAATTTTTCAAAATTTAGTTGACTTCTCTTCCGAAATCTGGTATCCTAAATGCGCCAAATATAATTCGGGGGTGATTGCACATGGTAATACTTTCTTTTTTTGTATCCGCTTTTACGTTCTTGTTCGGGCTGCTTGGAATCACAACGTTCTACCCCGCCATTATCAACATACTGTTTGACTTGTTTTCATAAAAAAACAGGAGGGAACTTCAATGGTGGTGCTGTTCGGCATAGGTTCGTTTCTCGTTACGGCGGTTTCGTATCTGCTGGGGCTGGCCGGAATTTTCACGAACCTCCCTGAAATTATTTCGAAATTCTTTGGCTGAAGCAGTCAAGCGCACCGTTGCAAATGCGCCCAGTTGCCCGCTCAAGCGCAAAAGCAGAGCGGGCTTTTTAATCATTGCAATCGTCAATAAATACTACCCCTTGAATAAAATCATCGTATCGTTTCGGCTTTTCGCCCCCAGTGCTGCGTTATCGTCCTTGACAGGCGTCAGCCTGCCTGCGTCCTCTTCCTTGCACTGAAAGCGAAATTCTCAAAACGCTTGCAATGTTTTTATCCAAGGAATAGTATAAGCACGAATAACAGAGAGGAAAGGTGTTTCATGAAACGCAAACTATTGACTCGCATCCTGAGCGTCGCATTGTGCGCAAGCATGCTCCTGAGCTTTTCTGCGTTATCGCCGACCGCAAGCGCCGCCCCTGCCGCGCAGGCCGACAACAAATCCGAAGGGTCACGCGAGATAACCGATTTTTTCTTTCGTAACTTCGGTTTTATCGGCTTCATTTTTGACCCCTATCAATTCACCATCATCAATCAAAAGCCAGTGTTTCAATGGGGGCTTGGTTTCAACGAACTCTATGATGTGTTCCCCTGGGTGGTCAATGTCTGGGCCGACACTTTGCGCTGCAAATTCAACTATAAGGGCGAGGACTATCTGATCCAGCTCTGGAAAGGCGGCTACGGCGTATTTCTTGCCACAGGCGGTGAAATCGGCATCTATACCAAGCCAGAGGGTCTTGACATTGAGCACTACAACGCGCCTGCGTCGCAGAGCGATTGGCTCAACTTGAAATATACCATATACAACAGAGGCAAGGAACTGTTTACCCGCCCCTCCCCTTATTTGACCGGCGACGAAGGCCCCTATTGGTGGGCTCCTGGCTATAAGGTTCTCTCCATTTGCACGGACTTTTATTCCAGCCCGCGCGCCAATGTCATTATGGATGCCACAATTGAACTTAAGGACAACGAAATGGCCAAGCTTTTCATCGGCCAGCTGAAGGAAAAAGGCTTTAAGGCCCTCAAAAAGGGTGCCACCATGAGCATCAGCACACCGGAGACCTATGTTCTGTTGTCGGATAAAAAGTCGGTTCGGCTTGTCTGGCAAAACGTGAACGAGGGCTGGTATTAATACTGTTTTTTTGTTAGAAGACTGAACCAAAAATCAAGCATAAGCCCATAAATCAAAGGCTT
>JAVBOZ010000033.1:0-5893 GCA_031549985.1 Oscillospiraceae bacterium
CAGGCCGCCCGCCATCAATACGATTGTCTAAAGAGCCTTTCGATAAACCGATAGACATGGGCGGGGTGGTCTATCTATCTACCATCTCATCGAGGAATAGTATTACACATATCAATAGTATATGACGCGTAAAACGAAACAATTCGCTCCTTGCGTGCCAGCACCTCGTCAAAGCGGCTGAGGTATTCATAGGGGTATTTAAATGAAAAGACGCGTTCCAGCCAATCACCACCCGGCTGCTTGAGCTTGGTTACCGCGCCCGCGCCGCAGCCCAGCACCGTGTGGCTCTCCTCCATCATGTCGATGTTATAGCGGCAGGCGTACCCCGGCAGGCTCCAACCCAAGTTTTCAAGGTTCCCCAGCGACTGGCTCTGCCGATACATATAATAGGGCGCATACCCGGCGGCAGGGAGTAGCTCGGCGGCCAGCGCCAGCATATGCGCGGTGTCTTCGCCGCCTCTGCCGTCTGCCAGCCTGCGCAACTCAGCCGCGCGTTTGATCGCCAGGGTATGGACGGTGATGTTCTCCGGCGCGAGTGCGATCACCTGTTCGAGCGTACGGCGGAAACCCTCTGGGCTATCCCCCGGCAGCCCGGCGATGAGATCCATATTGATGCAGCCGAAGCCCGCCGCGCGTGCCTGATGAAAGGCTTCAACGCACTGGGCGGCGCTGTGCCGCCGCCCGGCTAGGCGCAGCACTTCGTCATCCAAACTCTGCGGGTTGACGCTTACCCGCCCGACGCCACAGCACCGCAGCGCCGCCAACTTTTCCGGCGTGATGGTGTCGGCCCGCCCGGCCTCAACCGTATACTCGGATGGCGCGCTAAACTGCTCGGCAATCGTTTCGCAGAGCAGCGTCAGTTGCGTCGGGTTAAGGGTCGTTGGCGTACCGCCTCCGATATAGATCGATTCCAGCCGTAACCCGATCTGTCGGGTCAGCGCCGCCGTGTACGCCAGCTCCACGCGGAGCTTTTCCAGATAGGCGGGGATCAGCTTTTGCGCGCTCTGCCGGTCCGCCGTATGGGATATGAACGAACAATAGCTGCAGCGGCTGGGGCAAAAGGGAATGGAGACGTACAGGCTGAAGGATTCCGGGCGCGTGCGGGCGAGGATGGATTCCTCCGCCCGGGCGACCTGCGCCGCAAGGGCCGTCTTCGCAGGGCTCACCCAAAGCACCTCGCGAAACCGCCGTTCCGCCGCCGCTTCACCCTCATCCCGCCGCAGGCGCAGCATCAGCTTGGAGGGGCGAACGCCTGTCAACAGGCCCCATGGAGGTGCCACGCCCCCGTTGGCGCGCCGTAGAACGGCATAGAGCAACTGCGCCAGCGCCAGTTCACGCGTATCCCGCGCCGCGTCGTTTGGAAGGGCGCGGCTTAGCCGCAGCCTGAACTGTCCCCTGCGCAGCGTGACGATGGTCCGCGTACCGGCGGCGTCAGTTTCCAAAGCCGTCGTCACCGCAGAGCCTTCGCGACGGGGTTGTTTAAGCAGCCGTACGGAATCACGCGGACGAATCAAAAGTGTCCCCGTTGGGGGCGCGGCACGGCGCACGGTAATTTGCTCCGCCGGAAAGAAGACGCGGCAAAGGTTTTCCAATTCAAAATGGAACGTGTGGCCGACGACGTATAAAAGCATAAGTTTCCTAACGTTCAAAATAAGGGTTGTACGCACGTTCATGCGCCAGCGTACTGGTCCGGTCGTGGCCGGGCAGGACCTCGGCGTCCCCTTCCAGCGCAGCCAGACGGCGCAGCGAGACTTGTAGCGTCGGCCAGTCTCCGCCGGGGAGGTCTGTGCGGCCGACCTCCTCAAAAAAGACGGTGTCGCCGGTGAAAAGCAGGCGCTCGTATTCAGCGAAATAGCAGACCCCACCGGGGGTGTGCCCAGGCGTTTCAATTACCCGCAGCGTACTTTCGCCCAGCGCCAGCGTATCACCTTCGCGCAGCGGCAGATCAGGCTCAAGCGCTTGCCCGTGGCGGGATGCCCTGCCGGGAATCGACTCAATCTCCCCGCGCAGGTAGGGCACGTCCGCCGCGCCGACGCAGATTTGAGCCGCCGGATAGGCCGCCTTCAAAGCTGCCGCACCCTGGATATGATCACAATGGCCGTGTGTCAGCAAAAGATAACGCAAATCGCCGCCCAAGCTACGGATCGCCTCGGCCAGCGGACGGTTGAAGAAGCCACAGTCCACCAGAGCCAACGCACCGGAGGCTTCATCCCGCAACACATAACTGTTGCTCTCCAACAGACCGACGGGGATGCGAATATAGGTGAGCATGAGTCATTTCCTCCATGTGTCGGTATCCATCAAAATCGTAACCGGGCCGTCATTCGTCAGTTCGACTTGCATATCGGCACCAAAACGGCCCGCGGCCGGTCTTGGCAGGCCTTCGGCTTCAAGGCAGCGCTGAAAATAAATGTAGAGCGCATCCGCTTCTTCCGGCGGCGCGGCAAATATAAAGGATGGCCGGTTACCCTTGCGCAGGTCGGCGCAGAGCGTAAATTGAGAGACAACCAGCGCCTCGCCTCCGGTTTCGAGGATTGAAAGGTTCATTTTGCCCGCGTCGTCTTCAAAAACGCGGAGCTTGGCAACCTTCGCCGCCAACAGTTCCGCTTCCCGCAGGGTATCTCCCTGAGCAACGCCGAGCAGGATCAAAAACCCCGCCCCGATTTCGCCCACGGTCTCCCCGGCGACACGTACGCTTGCCCTGGTTACGCGCTGGATAACTGCTTTCACAGGCGCTGTTCTCCCTCGATTTGTGGGGCCCGGCGCGATTTTTTAATGCGCCAAACGACCCGTTTGACGTTATTATAACATACCGTTCGAAAAAGGTAAAGAGAAAAGCCGCAGTCTTTCTGAGATCAGGCCAAGATGAAGTCAAAGGCAAATAAACAGACGAAATTTTGCAAAACCCTTGCATTTTCTCCGCTGATTCAGTATAATTAATGGGTTCGTTTAGACGGAGTATAAGATGCAGGGGGAGTAAATGTGAATATTCTGGTGATTAACGCGGGCAGTTCGTCGCTCAAATATCAGTTGTTTGACATGAAGCAGGAAAAGGTGCTGGCCAAGGGCGGCTGCGAGCGCATCGGGCTGGACGGCAGCAAGTTGGAGGCCAGGCTGCCGGACGGCGAGATGTTCGAGCGCGAAACACCGATGCCAGACCACACCGCTGCCTTCGCTGTGGTGCAGCAGGCGCTCACCGGTGGCCAGACCAAGGTGATCGACCGGCTGGATGAGATTCACGCCGTCGGGCACCGGGTTGTGCAGGGTGGGCCGAACCTGCAAAAAAGCACGCTTGTGACCGAAGAGGTTGTCGCGGAACTGGAAAGCATTTATGATCTTGCGCCGCTGCATAACCCCGGCCATGTGCAGGGCATCCGCGCCTGCCTGGCTGCCTTTGGCCCGGCGCTGCCTCAGGTGCTTGTGTTTGACACCGCGTTTCATTCCACAATGCCGCCGGAAGCCTATATTTTCCCGCTGCCCTATGAATATTATGAAAAGTATAAGGTGCGCCGTTACGGGTTCCACGGCACTTCGCATAAATACGTCAGCCAGCGCTGCGCCGAAGCGATGGGCAAACCGCTAAGTGAATTAAAAATCATCACCTGCCATTTGGGCAACGGTTCCTCCATCACTGCCATCAAAAACGGCAAGGTGATCGACACGACCATGGGCTTGACCCCTCTGGACGGCTTCCTGATGGGCACCCGCTGCGGCGGTGTCGACCCTTCGGCGATCCTCTACCTTCAGAAAAAGGAGGGCTGGACGCCGGACGAGACAAACGAAATTTTGAACAAAAAATCCGGCGCGCTGGGCGTCTCTGGTGTTTCCAGCGACGACCGCGACCTGCGGGCCGCTGTGGCGGAAGGCAACGAACGCGCGGCCTTGGCGCGCAAGATCCAGCACTACCAGATTCGCAAGTTCATCGGCGCGTTTGCCGCCGCGATGGACGGCGTGGACGCTATCGTCTTCACCGGCGGCATCGGCGAAAACACCTTTGACATGCGCTGGAACGTCTGCTCCAACCTTCGCTATCTCGGCGTGAAAGTCGATGCGGCAGTGAATGAGACCCTGGTTCGCGGTCCGGAGGGCGAAATTTCGACCCCGGATTCCAAGGTGCGGGTCTTTGTGCTGGCGACAAACGAAGAGATCATGATCGCGCGGGAGACCCGGGCGCTGGTGAGTGAACTATAATATTAGCACAAGAGCAATGCCCCCTGTTGTAATGAATACACAACAGGGGGTTTCTTAGCGCAATTATTAAACCTGGGCAATATACCGTTTCAGGTTGTCGCAGCCGATCCGCAGACCTGTCAGGCAGTCCTCCATGCCTTCGAACTCAATGCTGACGCAGCCATCGTAGCCCGCGCGGGCGAGAATACCCAGGCACTGCCGCACCGGTACCTCACCGTGGCCGATGATGGCGCCGCGCAGCCAGTTGCCGCCCCGGGAGCGGAACCACCCCTCGCCGGGGGCATCGGCCGCACCGGATTTCACATGGAAGTCCTTGGCGTGCACATGCTTGGCGAACGCGGCGACATTCCCGACGGCCAGGTTGGGCGCTTCGTCAGCGCAGAGAAAGTTGCCGAGATCAACCAGCGTACCGAAATTCGGATGCCCGACTTCCCCCACCAGTGCCGCCACACGGGCGCTGTCCTGGCAAAAAAAGCCGTGGTTTTCGACCGTCGTCGCGACGCCCTGCGCAGCTGCGTATTCGGTTACAAGGCGGCAACCCTTTGCCAAGATTGGCAGCGCCTGCGCAAAACCGCTGTATTTCGCCCCAGGGTCCGGATACCCGCCTGTGGCGTCGTGCCGCATGGCGGGCGCACCCAAAACCTTGGCGATATCGACCTGCGCGAAAAGACGCTCTGCCTCCTGTTCGACAGAATCAGCCTTCAAAAAATCCGCGCCTACGGTGTAACAGACGATGGGCAGCCCCTGCTTCTCGCTTTCTTCGCGGAGCATTTCGGCGATCTCGCGCGCGGGTCGAAACGCGGCCTGCGTGATGTCCGTGAATTCAATCGCCTCAAAACCGATATCTTTCGCGATGCGGAACAAATCCAGAAGTGAGGCGTCTCCCCTGTTGAGGAGCTGCGAAAAGCTATAGCTGCTGACGCTGACGCGCATATGCTCAACCCCCGATCTGTGCGCGCAGGAACTGCACGGCATTCGCAATGTCTTCGTAGGGGTTTTCGCCTGCCTCGCGCTCAATGGTCAGGAAGCCGTTAAAGCCGATCTCGCGCAGCGCGGCCAGGTAGGCCGGCCAATTCACACTCCCCTGCCCCAGCGGTAATTCCTCAAAAGAGGGCGAGAAAACCAATTCGCTCTTAACCATGCCATAGACCTGTTCCGGGTCGCGGTAGTAGTGCCGTACGCCGTCCTTGGCGTGGGTGTGCACGATGTAATTCCCAAGCGTACGCACAGCACCGGCGGGGTCGTCGCCTGTGACCATGACGAGGTTCGCCGGGTCGAGGTTCACCGCCACGCCGCGGGAGCCGAGGGAATCCAGGAAGCCCTTCAGAACCGCAGCCGTCTCTGGGCCGGTCTCAATGGCAAAATGCGCGCCCAGCGTGTCGGCGTATTCCGCCAGCGCGCCGCAGGCCTCTTGCAGTATACCATAACGTGGGTGCGATTTTTCACCGGGCACAACGCCGATGTGCGTTGTGACAACGTCAGTCTCGAGATCCTTCGCCAGGTCAAGAATACGCTTGGAGCGCTCAATTTGTTCGGGGTTATTCTCCGGCGTAGTGAAGCCGCCGCCGCCCAGGTCGCCACAGAGGGCCGAGACAACCAGACCATGGCTCTTGATGCGGTCCAAAAGCTCTCTGCGCATCTGAGGCGTCAGGTTTTCGGGGGCCATATCGCCCGAGGTGGAGTAAATCTGGATGCCTTTTGC
>JAVBOZ010000055.1:0-5200 GCA_031549985.1 Oscillospiraceae bacterium
CAGGCCGCCCGCAGCGATACGAAATCAATATGCTCGTCTAAAATAGCTTTTCTTGAAAGAAAAAGTATCAAAAAGAACTTTTAGATTTTTGTGACGAATGATTGTAGAGTACATACTGATGACCGCCTGTTTGTAGGGGACGGCCTCCCGGACGTCCCGAACCATTGTTAATATGGCCTGTTCGCGCGGGACGCCGAGGACGTCGTCCCCTACGGCAAGGTTTTTGGAAGCAAACAACCGGATTGATATAGAAAGCTTCGGGAGCACACTGTGCTCCCCTACAAAAGCACGACAGCACAAACCGTAGGGGCGAACAGTGTTCGCCCGCAATCAAGCATCCATACGGGTGTGTAAAACATCTTATTTTTCAATCTCGCTCAGCTTCACGGGCCTGCCCTCTTTGGCGGATTTCGTGGCCGCGATACCGATGCGCACCGCCTGCAGGCCGTCTTCGGCGGTGACGGGCACGGGGGTATTCTTCTCAACGGCTTCGATGAACTCCGTCACCTCAGTCGCGTAGGCCTGCATATAGCGTTCCAGGAAGAAGAACAGTGGTTTTTCGCCGGCTGTGCCGTTGGCCGACCAGACTTGCGCGTTCGAAGCCGCGTCGTTGCCGCAAAGCGTCGCGCCCAGGCTGCCGAAGACCTCCGCACGCTGGTCATAACCATAGGCGCAGCGGCGGCAGTTGTCGATCACCGCCAGCGCGCCGCTGGCGAGTTTGAGGCTGATCACGGCGCTGTCAACATCACCCGCCTCGCCGATGGCCGGGTCGACCAAAACGGCGGGGTAAACGAAGACTTCCTCGACCTCTTCGCCGGAAAGATAGCGCACCATGTCAAAATCATGGATGGTCATGTCAAGGAAGATGCCGCCGGAGCGGGCCGCGTATTCCGCGCTGGGCGGCTCCGGGTCGCGGGAGGTAACCTTAACCAGTTCCACCTTGCCGACACTGCCGTTCAGCACGGCGGCACGCACCGCGCGGAAGTTATGGTCGAAGCGGCGGTTGAAGCCCACCATATATTTCAGGTTGGGTGCGCCCGCCAGTGCCGTCAGCACTTCCCGAATGCGCCCGATGTCGTGGTCAATCGGCTTTTCGCAGAATATGTGCTTCCCGGCGGCAATGGCCTCCAGCGAAATGGGCGAGTGCGTATCGGTGGAAGAGCAGATCAGAACGGCGTCAATGGACGCGTCTTGCAAGATGCTGCGGTAATCCCTGGATATGTTCGCGATGCCGAGGCCGCGCGCCCATTCTTCCGTTTCGGGGGTGATGAAAGGGTCTGCGATGGCGGTGACCTTCGCGCCGCGGACGTAGTTGACAATGGACTGGGTGTGCACCTTGCCAATGCGCCCCGCCCCAATGATACCGATGTTGAGCATGAATTCTTCTCCTTGCAAAATATTAGATTATAGATTTTAGGTTTAGACTGCTCCTTGACCAAACAATAGCCTTGAGTGAATAGAAATACAAAAACCTGTAGGGACGGCCATTGGCCGTCCGCATGCATTCAAGGAACAACAAGAATGCGAAATCGTTATTATATTCCCGCCGCTTCTTTGATGTATTTCCGTGCCTTCAGCGCGTATTCGAAGGGGTTGGCCTTGGCGGGGTCCTGTTCGGCCTCAACGACAAACCAGCCCTGATAACCCGCCTGCTCCAAAATGGCGAACAGCGGCTTGAAATCCACGCAGCCGTCGCCGGGAACGGTGAACGCGCCCAGGCGCACGCCCTCCAAAAAGCTCAGGCGCTCCGCTTTGACTTTGGCGACGATTTCGGGGCGCATGTCCTTCAAATGCACGTGCGCCACCCGCGCGACGTGTTTTTGCAGCACTTTGGCCGGGTCGATGCCCGCGAAGCTCAGGTGCCCGCTATCGAACAGCAGATTGACAAGCGCGGGGTCGGTGCCGCCCATCAGCTTATCGATCTCTGCCTCGGTCTGCACAACGGTTCCCATATGGTGGTGGAAGGTCAGCTTCATCCCCTTGCGCAGGGCGATTTCACCCAGGCGGTTCAGGCCGTCGCAGAGCGTATTCCACTGGGCGTCGTCCATCACGGGTTTTTCGTCAAAGACGGGCTTGCCCGTCCCCTGTACGCTGCCACTCTGCTCCGAAGCGCCAATCACCTTTGCGCCAAGGTACGAAAGAAAATCCAGCTGCGCTTCAAAATCCGCCGCAACCTCCGCGAAGGGTTTGCTCAGCAGGAAGCTCGAGAACCAGCGGTTGCAGATCGTCAGGCCGCGCAGGTCAAGGGCACGTTTCAATGCGGCGCGATCCGCCGGATATTTGTTGCCCACCTCGCAGCCGGTGAAGCCCGCCAGCGCCATTTCGCTGACGCATTGCTCAAAGGTGTTTTCGCCGCCCAAGTCGGGCATGTCGTCGTTCGTCCAACCGATGGGTGCAATGCCAAGGTGTACGTTATCAAAGGCCATAAAAATTTCATTCCTTTCTGAATTTCGAAGAAATTCTATGCGTGAAACGGAATCAGGCGCAAATAGGGCATGAAACTATATCTTTCACGCCAGTCTCCCGTTCTGTTTTTTAAGATTATTCGCAAAGCCCGCGCAGATAGTTGATGGACACCGCCAGATCCTCCGGGCCGTTGGGCGCGCCCGCCTCAACCGAAAGGCGGCCGGGGTAATTGATCTTTCGCAGCGCGGCGAAGAAAGGCGCGTAGTCGTAGCCATCGCCCGGCATGGGGTATTTACGGCCCGCCGGTCTGCCGATATGGCAGTGAATGAGTATTTCGCCGGCGTCCAAAATATCATCAAAGTTTTCGTCGTTTTCGCCCATATGATACATATCGGCCAGCAGCGCCACGCCCTCATGATCGGCCGCTTTCGCCAGGGTCATGCCGTCGCGCAGCGTGTTGACCACGTTGCACTCGCGGTAGTTCAACGGCTCGATTGCGATGCGGATGCCGTGTTCGGCCGCGATGCCGCCCGCGAGCCGGAAGATCGGCGCCAGCCGCGTGATGCCATCCTCTTTAGGGATGCTTTCCGGGCGCACTCTTGCCTTTGCCGAACCGAACACCACGACCTTCGTCCCAAGCGCCTGCGCGCGCTCAAAACCCCGGCGCATGAAGGCCTCGAGTTCGCTGGTGTCTTCCAACGTCATAATGGGGAAGCGCTGGGGTAGGAAGCAGTTCATGGCCTCCGCCGCAAGCCCGGCGGATTGGAGGAGCTGTTGCGCTTCGGCAAACTCCTGCTCGTCCATTTCCGCCACGGAAGTAAAGTTGAGTTCGATGTAATCGCAGCCGGATTCCTTCGCCCAGGCCGCCTTTTGCGCCGAACCGCATACGCCGAGTTTCATCATGGCATAACATTCCTTTCCGAATGAAAATTATTGATGTATAATTATAGCAAAGGAGGGCAGAGGTGTCAATAAAATTGCGATGAACTATTTGATGCACTGCAGCCGATCAGAAGCAGACCGCCAGGTAGATCACCACCAGCGCCAGCGACAGCGAACCCTGCCCCCGCAGCAGTTGCACGCCCGCAGCGGCAGCAACCGCAAACAGCACGATCAATGACACCGCCAGACCCGCCTTGTTCGCGGCGGATTCGTCGATACGCTTACACAGCGCGAAATACAGCACCCGCCCGCCATCAAGCTGGCGCACCGGCAGCAGGTTGAAAAGACCAAAACCCAGATTGATCCAAAGCGCGTTCTCCCCTAACGGATCCGCGAGCAAGACCGTTAGCTCGCGCAGCGCGTAAAATATCGCCGCCAGGGCAAGGCTTACGGCGGGGCCCGCCAGAGCGGCGGCAATCTCTTGCCCAAACGAAAGTGTGATGCCCGGGGGCGCTTCCATGCGGATACCTGCGGCGGTCAGGCAGACGCGCCGGGGCCTTGCGTGAAACGCCGCCATCGCCGCCAGATGCCCCATTTCGTGCGCGGCGGCAAAAAGAAGGCCGACGCCGACCCGCCGGGCGGATTCCGCGGCAAAGCACAGCGCCAGCATAGCAACAAAATATACGCTGACCTCAACGGGCAAGCGTTTACGGAAGAGAGTGATAATGACCTCCATTATAGACATTAGATGTTAGATTTTAGACGCAATTGCCGTACGTTGGTGATTTGCCTGGCCTACATCACCGCATCTCAAGTCTGCCTTTCGAATGTCTAAAGTCTAACTCTCATATAGCCCATTGAACAACGGTTCGGGGTTGCGGCGCAGGCCGTCCAGGCGCACCTCAAAGTGCAGGTGCGGCCCTGTCGAGACCCCGGTGGAACCGATCAGCGCGATGATCTCGCCCGCGCGGATCACCATACCCTCTTCCGCCAGCAATTCGGAGCAGTGGGCGTAAAATGTCTGCATGCCACCCGCGTGTTCCATCAGGATGAATTTGCCGTAATCCTCATCTTCCCCCGCCTTGATTACCCGGCCAAAAAAGGCGGCGGCGATGGGCTCCCCCATGGCCGCGCCGATGTCCATGCCCGTATGCACGCTGCGCAGACCGCTGACGGGGTGGGTACGCAGACCAAACCCGGATGTTACCCGCCCTTCCGGCAGCGGCGGCGCGGGCGGCACCGTGGTAATCAGCGGCACAAAGCTACATTTTCGCTCGGCAAACGCGGCCGCGACGTCTTTGCCACCCATCCCCCCCTGCGCCTGCGGCGAGCTTGTCGGCTCCGCCGCTTCTGTTGTAACGTCATTGGAAGACTGCGTTTGCGCGGGCGGCGCAACAACGTAGATTTCATCCTTCAGGTAGCTGAACGCGTTTCGCACATGCGCCCAGACCTCCTGGGTGGAAAGGTCGGTCTGCATCACCCGTGCGTAGGCCGCTTGCAGCTGCCCAAACGTATGCGGCGCGGCCTTTTGGGTTAGGTACAGCCCCCCCAACAGCAGTGCGAACACCGCCGCCTGCGTCAGCAAAACCCGCAGCAGCGCGCCTTTCGGCCTGTCATCCGGTTCGCGCTCCAGCTCGGGTTCGTCGTAGACCCCCTCCCGAAGGGAGCGGCGGCGTTCGCGCGCGGCACGGATATCCGCAAAGCGGGAATCGGACTCCCCGCAGCTGAGGTCGGCGTCATAGTCCTGTGGCATAAATTCATACCTTTCTGAATTTTGAAGAAATTCCATGCGTGAAATGAATGCAAGCACAAATCGGGGATAAAACAGTGTCTTTCACGCAAAACCCTCCCTTTCGTGACATACCATTGGTATGCCGGAAAGGGAGGGTTTATGCGGTGCAGGGGGGGAGTC
>JAVBOZ010000067.1:0-3665 GCA_031549985.1 Oscillospiraceae bacterium
ATGAAAGCCTTTGCGGTTGAAATGGTTCGTCGCCGGGTATTGCTCAAGCGCTGCCAGCGCTGCGACCGGTATTTCCTTTCCGCCGAAAGCGCGGAGAGCTATTGTTCGCGCCCCAGCCCGAGGAATCCCGACATCAGCTGTCGCGAGGAAGCAGGCGCGCGCGGCACGGCGCAGCCGAACCTCAACGATGAAGTCGCGCGGCTGTATAAACAAATTTATAATGTAAAAGCCAACCGTGCCAAGCGCAGCGGCGAGGCACGGTTGGAAAAAGAGCTGGAAGATTTCATGGCTCAGGCCCGACAGTGGCGGCTCCGCATCCGCGGCGGCAGCGCCATGGCGCAGGAATATCTGAATTGGCTCAACGAGACGAGGGATCACGCCATATAGTCCTGCTGCAAAATCGAATAATCAAATTCGCCACAGAGCTCCGTCAATTTGAAGTCCGGGGAATAGTTGATCTCCCGGATCACATATCGACGGGGCTGGCTATTTGGCTCCAACTCGTAGCAATAGCGTAAAATGCCGTCGCGCAGCAAATGCATCGTCGTGATCGCCCAGCCTTTGCTTTCGGAATTCACGAGCGCGTCGACGTTTGCTTCGTCGTATATTTTCCGGTAAACCGCGATGTTGGGGTCTGCCTGAGCGACGTCGTCCATGGTGTCACCCACCTGGAACCCCATGAAATCGCTCTGGCGAAGGGTGTGGGACATCAAAATGACGCGCCCGTTCATGTGGCTGTAATCATCCTGGCGCAGGAAATAAAGGTATACCCGCATGCCCCCGTCTGTCTCGTAGACGGCATAGACATAAGTCCCCATCGTTCGGATGGGTGCCGTGCCGTAGCGGCTGAAAATCACGGGCAGGTAGTCCGAACGGCGCGGCGCGTCCTTATAGACACCGTGATCCTTCACTATGGAAAAGCAAGTGTTTTCATAAAGGAACGCGTCCTGTTTTTTCTTAGTCATACCAAGCATTTCCAGCGAAACGCTGGCACTGACGCCATATTGCTGGATCAGCTTGCGTGTGGCCTCCAACTCCATTTCCGCCTGTTCAGAAGGGTTGGGGGCGTACCCGGCAGTGTTGGGTTCATTTTTGCCCCCGCCGCAGCCCACGGCGGAAAGCAGCAGTGCCAGGGCCAGCAAAACGGCCAGAGCGCGAAAAACTCCACCCTTCAAAATCGTATGCGCCATCATTATGATCCATCCTTTTCAAGTTTTGCGCAGCACAAAACTTATAGTTTGAAAAATAGCTGGGCGTGATTTTTCAAACTTGGCATCTCCCTGAAAAATGCGAGCTGGCATCCGGTTCTAGTTTCTGCGGCTGCATCTATTCTATCAGGGATGGAAGAGAATGTCAATACATTACCAGGCAATCAGCTTGCCCGTTTCGCGCACCAAAAACCGCCCTTGCGTCTTTTAGCCACAAAAACAAGCCCTCCGGTTCAAGGCTGATATCAGTTCATGCCGTATTTCCTTTTCGCTCTTCACGTTCCCGTTCCGCCTGCGAGGGCCGCAAATAGCGCACCGAAAGTTCTTCCGCCGGGCGATACGCCGCTTCCTCAGCGGCGAGAATCGCGCCGTATCCGCGCTGTTGCACAAGCGCAGGCGGCGCAAGTCTCCAATTGTCATGCGGGCGCATCGTGCCGTAGCAGAGCGCCGCACCGTCGCCCAAAAAGAATGCCTGCGTCCCCTGCCCCGCTTTTTTCTCAAGCATTTCTTCCAACGCAGGGATTGCCATCGCAGCATCCTCTGTCAGTCGCCGGAGCGCGCCATGGCCTGCTTCAAACAGTGCCGTATAGACTTGCCCGCGCCGGGCATCCATCGCGCAGCAGAGAACACCGGGCAGACCGACAGCCGCCGCCGCCATTGCGCGCAGGGTCGAAACGCCCGCGCAGGGCTTGCCCGCAGCCTGCGCCATACCCTTTACCGCCGCCGCGCCGATGCGAACGCCAGTGAATGAGCCCGGGCCGTTGGTGACGGCAAAACGGTCCACATCGGCAAGGCATAGCCCCGCCTGTTGCAGGCACTGTATAATCATCGGAAGCAGGCTGGCACTGTGCTGCCGCCCGCCGCAGGCAAAGCATTCGCTCAATAGCTCCTTTCCCCGAACAAGCGCTACGGAGACGCATTGCGCGGACGTATCAACGCCAAGGGTTACGATTTCCATGATTCCTCCACCACGATCAGTCGCGTATTTTCATCCTTGCCGGGCAAAATCGTCACGCGGACGCAATGCGGCGGCAGAGCATAGGCTATGTTTTCGCTCCATTCAATGGCCATCGCACAGGGCTGCGCCAGGTAGTCATAAAAGCCTGTGGAGTCCAAATCCTCAGCGCATGTAATGCGGTACATATCAAAATGCACCAGCGGGAGTGGCCCGGCGTATTCATGAACCAGGGCATAGGTGGGACTGCTGACCTGGTCGCAGCAAGCAAGGCCCGCCGCAAGGCCGCGCACGAAAGCGGTCTTCCCCGCCCCCAGCCCGCCGAAGAGCGCCACCACACTGCCCGGGCCGAGCCGCGCAGCCAACGCCGCGCCGAGAGCCTCGGTCTCTTCCGCACTGTTGGTTTTCAGTTCCTTGCGCAATGACCACCCTCCCCTCTTTTTTAAAGCAATTATACTCCATTGGTGCCCCTCTTGTCAAATACCGTTCCCGTTTTTCTGACGCATTGATCGCTGATAGCCCTGCAATCAATTGCAGGGGAAACGCTTGCATTTTTACGCACGGCATGGTAAACTAAACGCACTTATACGATTTTTCGTTAAAAGAGTAGACAAAGCAGCGACACACATCATCGTTTCGTTGCCTGCGGGCGGCCTGACGCCGCCCCTACGCAGGGTTCGCTTGTAGGGCGCGACGACCCCGGGCGCAATAACGCGCGCCACACACGCCCCTGCGGCGGTTAGATGAGCATTGTAGGGGGGCGTCAGGCCGCCCGCAAGTAAGCTAGTGCCTTTGTTCACTCGTTCTATTCTTTTACCGAGGAAGAGTATCAGCCAATAATTCTTGGAGGAACATAGCTATGAAGACCCTGCGCAAGGCCCTTTGCTGCCTTTTGGCGGCAATCATTTTCTCCGGAGTTCTGCTGCTGCCCGCCCAGGCTGCGCAGGCCGCGTCGCCGAAAATCCCTCTGATCATCGTCAACGGCATGGGGGAATCCCCGCTGCTCACAGAAGACGGTTCCGCCATCGCTTTTCCGCCCTCCGGCGACGCGATCACCTCCGCGGTGTTTCGTGTTTTGCCATACCTCTTTAAGATGCTCTTCACCCGCAACCTGGCTGTCTTTGCCAGAGAGACCGGCGCGGTGCTCAGCGAACTCTTTGACGCAATTGCCTTCAACCCCGATGGAACGCCCAAACATGATCTGCAGCAGGTGCGTTTCCCCGATTCTTACGCCGAGGACAAGACCGGCATGATTGGAACAGTCAGTCACGGCGGGCTGGCCAGGCTTTACGGCGCGGCGGAAAGCTACCAGTTCGTGGACGACTGGCGGCAGAGCGCCTTCGTTGAAGCCGAACGGCTGAACAAAATGATCGAAGGGATCAAGAAAGACACCGGCTGCGCAAAGGTGAGCCTGGTCGCGGTCAGCATGGGCGGCGCGGTCGCGATGGCCTACCTTGCCCGCTACGGCCACGGAAGCCTGGAGCGCGTGGTGATGATGAACA
>JAVBOZ010000072.1:0-13840 GCA_031549985.1 Oscillospiraceae bacterium
TTCATTTCGCAAGTGTTCACATCAAAATCCCCGGAACGCGTGATGCAGGATGTGGATGAAACCGTGCTGAACTACGCAGAGGTCAAGGCTTTAGCCACGGGCGACCCGCGCATCATGGAACTTTGCACGCTGGAAGCCGAAGTCAGCAAGCTGAAATTGCTGAAATCCAGCTTCATGAATGAACGCTACGCCCTGCAGGACAGCGCCATGAAACACCTGCCCGCACGAATCAGCCACATTGAGGGCGAGATCAAGCGCTTTGAAACAGACGCTACGCTTGCGGCGCAAACCTCCCCCGCCAGCGCGGAGCATTTCGCGCCGATGACGGTGGAAGGTAAAATCTACACCACGCCAAAAGACGCGGGGTTTGCCATTCTTGAAGCCTGTAAAGCCACAACCAGCAAGGAACCCCTGCCTCTGGGCATGTATAGAGGCTTTGCACTGGAACTCTCATGGGATTTGTGGGAAAAGCAACATGTTCTGCACATTGTCGGCGAAGAACGGCATAAAATCGGTCTGGGCACGGACGCGCGGGGCAACATCAGCCGCATGGACAACGCTTTGGCGGATCTGCCGAAAGAGCTGCAAGCCCGTCAGCACGCGTCAAAAGAAGCGCAACAGCAACTAGCTATTGCACTTGTGGAAAAGGACAAGCCATTCCCGCAGGAGGCAGAAATGGCAGAGAAACTTGCGCGGTTGGGCGAGCTGACCACAGAGCTGCAGGTGAATGAGC
The DNA here is from genome assembly GCA_031549985.1 of Oscillospiraceae bacterium. Taxonomy (GTDB): domain Bacteria; phylum Bacillota; class Clostridia; order Oscillospirales; family Acutalibacteraceae; genus WRMQ01. Next base: position 734 of record JAVBOZ010000072.1, read on the forward strand.
GAGAACCGGAATTCCTTGAAGGAGATGCGCCGGATGAAGGGGATGGGGCTGCCGGACCGCAGCGAAAAAAGTTTGCGCGGGAGCGGTAGAGTTGCTCTATACCACCTTCAGGCTGCGGCGCTCTACGAAATATCTTTGGTCCTCCAGCCATTAGATGCCGGTCTTATGGTATTATTACCATAAGACCGCTTGTGCAATGCACCTTCGAATGATACGTAGACGATAAACCGCCAGGAGGTTGAGGTTCCGGCAAAATAGACTTACAATTAGACAGCACGGCGGTTTGACAATATGTGCAAACAACAAGATTTTAGAGGTGGTATTTTTTGCTGTTTTGCCGAAAAAACTCTTGACAAAAGCTCTGGAATGTGTTATTATTTCACAAAGGAAGCTTTAACCAGCGAAGAAGCTGCTGGAAAGGAATACATACAATGAAAAAAGCAATCGGCATGGCAACCATTTTCTTGATGATGCTTGGCGTGTTTTTCGTGAACGCAAACGCGGCGGAGTACTTGGGGGATAGCGAATGGCGAGATCCGAAAGCGAATTGGGATCCGCAAAAAGAGCAGTTCGTGGCTGAACGCAGAGGGGTGGTGAAATCGTATAGGTCAGATGACGGGCTGTATACCTATAACGAATTCCCAGACGGAACGATCGCTCTTTCAGCCTATTGGGGAGACGGAGAAGTGTATAATGTTCCGGAAACAGTTGACGGTAAAAAGGTAACACAATTTGGCGGGATGTTTGGTTGCGACAGCTATGACGAAAACGGAGACCCGGTATCGCTTTGGCCGCTTCGAACAAACGTGCGAGTCATAAATATTGGGAGCAACATTAAGGTTGTGAATCGGTTAAATTTCTCGTCCTATGACGGTGATAAATTAGAAGAAGTCAACTTTTCGGAGGGGGTAGAGGAAATTCGGGGATTTGGTGCCGTAGACATGGAGAACATAAAAGAGATCGTGTTCCCAAAATCACTCAAAAGGATATATGGAAGTGCCTTGGACATGATGGGTCTGCGCATTAAAAAAATCGTGTTTTTAGGCGACCCGGTTCTGGAAATGAATTCTGTTTCTCTTGGCTATGTAGAGGAGGTCTATTTTTATGAAGACGCATTAAACGCCTCGCCGGACGCTTTTGTTACTTGGAACGATGAGGGTTTTGCCCACCCATGGGGGCATGTTGTAATCTACCACAAGCCCGGCGCAAAAGGCTTTGAAAAGTTTGAAGCGCTGGGCTATACGGTAAAGACATTTACCGAAGGTGAAGGTGGTGAGAGGATTGTTGAAACGCAGGCGGAAAGCGTAACAGAACCACAGAGTTCCGTCGCACAACCGAAAAGCAAAAGCGTGTGGAAAATTGCTGTTCCCACCGCAATTGGAATTGTTCTAATTGGATGTGTTTTAGGGGTCTTTTTGTTCAAACGCAAAAAATGAATGGTGTAATAAATATAAGCATAAAAGGAGACTATGATGACTACTTCAAGAGCAAGGAAACGCAGGGGTGTCAAACAACATCGCTGTAAATATGTCAAATCAGTGTTAAATAGCGCACGCCGCATTCATAAACTCATATTTTTTATCACAACAAATATTATCGTTCATAACATAGCTAACAAAGAACAGTGCCCAGCCCTTCCACCAACCACCCCGCCCACGAAATCTTCCCATTGCCCAGCGTCTCCCGCCGGTGCTTGTCGGTCAGCGCGATCGCCTTATGCCGGGCCCGTGTCATAGCCACATACAAAATACGCAGTTCCTCAGCGAGATTGGCCATGAGCTCGCTTTCCAGCAGCGCAAGGTATGCCTTATCCGGTTCCTTGCTTTTTCTATCGAGGACCGTATGATCGAACGCCAGCCGTGGCGTGTCGGGGGTGCTATCGAAGATGATTTTGGGCGAGCTGACAGACCGGAGCAAAGGCTTGTCACAGGCAGGGATCACTACCACGGGAAGGTCAGCCCTTTGGCCTTATGAACGGAGCAGATGGTGACAAAGCCGCCCGCGCGTTCGGCGGTTGGTACTTCGGCCTCGTCTTCCTCCTTTTTCGAGCAGATCATCAAGTCAAGACATTCCAGGAAACCGATGGGTTGCAGCCACTCGGTTTCCATTTTTTCTTGGACGATGGCCCGCAGCTTGCCCAGGTTGGCGGCCGCCTGGGAGGGCTGCTCGCTGCGGTAGTAATCCAGTATGCCGGATTTTTCGTAGGCGAACAGCAAGGCGTTGTCTATGGTTGACTGCCGCAGCACTGCGCCCAGCTGCTGGAGAAAAATGTTCATCTCGAAGCCCCGGGCGTTGCGTTTCAGGGCCTGGTAGTAGTCGGTGAATATCAGTTCTGCCATAGCTGCTTCACTTTTACACAACGTAGCCCGCAACAGCTTGCATGTATCTATGATCTCTTTGCTGCGGTAAAATCCCCGGCCGCCGAACACCTCGGCGGGTATGCCGCTGGCTTTTAGCTGATCGGCAGAAAGAACTGGCTGTTCAGCAATACGCCGGGCGGTGCGCGGGCCAGCGCTGTGCTCTACAGCATCATCGAAACCGCCAAAGAAAATGGCACGAATCCTTTTGATTACCTGGCTCATATTTTTCGCTGCGCGCCCAATTGGGATATCCACGACCCTGGCGTACTGGAACGGCTGATGCCGTGGAACTTCAACACCGCCGCTGCCTGACGAGGGCGGCTTTTTTCGTGTTCATTTATTTGACGGATACATCCACAGTGCTATGATGACTAGTCTGAGCATTTCGTTTGGAAACTCAACGGGGTCGGCCAGTTTGCATAATGGCACCTGTAAAGCAGTTCTCTTGTCCAGACTCAGGGCTGCCTGTTCCAGTGCGGTGACATCCCAGCCGGGGTCGATGTTCTTACAGGCAGTCCAATCAATGCCATGATTGCTGATGGCCAATCGCCATCGCTGCCAAAGTTTTCGTTTTGCGGTGAGTAAAAACAATGCTGCCAAGGTGCTTGCAGGGTAGTTTCTTCCGCGCGTGATGTTGCGGTAGCGCTGTTCGTGCCTGGGTGATGCGTAGTGCATGCTGGTATTCCTCTCCAAAAAAATAACCCGCTGATTTTCATCAACGGGCTGCAGGGTGGGTGTTCTATTGTGAGGTTGCTCTTGCGTAGGAACCTGAACCGCTCAGGCCGCGCGTGAGAATTTGTCTGGCTTGCTTGTAGGAATCGCCGATGAAGCCAAGCTTCAGAAGATATGTCCGCATACGGAATTTTTCTGAGGCACAATTCTGCTGTTCCCGCGCGGTAACCCGCGTGGCTTCCTGCGCTGCTTGGACCAGAGCGCAGGCGAGCTGGCCGTACACCAAGGCATTGCCATCAGCGGGAAACCAGGCGAATTTTACAACGCCGTCAGCCAGTTTAATGGGCAGTGCCTCCGCCCCAAGCACCTTCTTGAGCAGAGTCTCTTTGCTTGCCACAAGCAGTTCGAGGTTGGCCAGCTTTGCCGCATTGAAGTCCTTGCCAATCCGCACCTCTATGGTGAGACGTCCGGGCTGCGCTGGCTGAGCAAAATCGCTGTCGTAGGTTTCCTTCATCGGCCCGAAGCCCTGCCGCCTGAGCGCATCGACCATTTCGCGATTGTCCGGCCCGGCGAGGGCACCGTCGCGCGCGATGGTGTAGGAACCGGCAAGATAATTCGCGCTGGGCATCCCTGCGTAGACAGCCGCCGCGCCGACTTGCTCTGCTAGCGCTGCGGCGAGTTTCTTCCGCTCCGGACCTGGAGTGTATTGGATACGCATTGTATGACCTCCTTTTTCCTGAATTCACAAGGGTTTGCGCTCTGCTTTCCCTGTGTGACACAAAGGATATCACACAATCTGCTGCGCGTCCATGCCGGAATTTGCAATGATCTTTTCTGCGGCATCGGGCAATATTCGGGTAAACCTACATGATTGCGGCACGTTTACCGAACAACAGGAGGATTTCGTGCCCGTCGCAGCAGGCTGCAATTAGTGATGCTTTGCTTCGTTTTTGCTCAGCCTGGTTGTCGAGGATTTTCCGCAGGCAGAAACTGCAAACGAGTCCGTTCGTATCAACGAAGCGGCATACGGTGCAGTCGTAGGTGCGAGGGTGCGGTGCGGGGGTTTCCGGCACAGGCGTTGGAGGCGAGGGAGGGACAAGTTCTGCCGGACCGGCCAGGGTGTTGTATGCTTGCATGGAACTCTTCCTTTCTTCATATTTGGTCCGAAAATGAAAAAGAAGCCGTGCGTTCTCAGTGAGAATTCACGGCTTCAGGTGGGTTGTTTAGTTATTTGTGTCTGCCTTGCAGGCCTTCGCAGTGCGGGAGAGGTCTTTTTACGTGTGTTCGAAAGCCGCCTGTTCGGATCCTGCATCTATGAAACGAGAGGTGTGATTTTCGGCCTTTTCAACGGCTGAAGCCCTTGATAATCAAGGGCTTCAGGTGGCTGCATCTTTTTCAAGCAACCATTATGGCTGGGGAGGCGGGATTCGAACCCACGCATGACGGAGTCAAAGTCCGTTGCCTTACCGCTTGGCTACACCCCAATGATATTATGATATAAAAGGAACAGACTCTGGGAATTAGACGGAGCCGCCTAACCTCCAAAGTCCGGCATCCAAAAAAGTGGGGTGGATAATCGGGTTCGAACCGACGACCTCCAGGGCCACAACCTGGCACTCTAACCAACTGAGCTATATCCACCACAATACGCGCGCAACCAGCAGCCCAGCAAACGCGTGTTATTATTATATCCGGTGGCGATGCGTTTGTCAAGGCTGAATTGTATATTTTCCCGCGTAGCTGTCTGCGTTTGTCAATGATGTGGCCCCCCAAAGATTATTCTGTCGGCTCAGGAGAGCCCACAAGATATAGTAGATGGTGTGAACGCTAAGGCGTCTTGGGAAAACGCTTCCTAAGCCTTACTTGCCGCTTCGTTTCTCATGTCTAACTTTTGGGGTCAGTTCACCGTGGTTGGCGGGTCACTTTTACGAGGATTCGAATTAATTGACGGCTACAAGCAGGCAACGATAACGAAGTTAATCCTGAAGCGCAAAGCGCAAAACATTCAGCCCCTTGATAATTAAAGGGTTGAATTTTCTGCATCTTTTCTGTTGTACGCTATTAGTGCTTGGTGGACACGCACGGACTCGAACCGTGGACCTCTCGCGTGTGAAGCGAGCGCTCTAACCAGCTGAGCTACGCGTCCAAACAATATATTTATTATAGCCAGTTAAGACAGTTTTGTCAAGCCCTTTTTTGCTTGACTTACCCTGGGCTGAATTGAACAATTAATTGACCAAGCGGGCGAGGACGCAATCGTTTCGTTGCGAATTAATATCAAGAGCCAAGCAAAATCTTCTTCGTTGACGAATACGTTTTTCTGGGAATTCATCTATTTCTTGCATCCCCGCGTCGCTATGCGCACAAAACTTGCGCGAAACACTGGTATTCTACGCAAAAATATGTTATCATGGTGCAATAAAAAGAGCTGGGAGGTGCTTGCGCGATGCCGGTGCATGTAAAGGGAAAAGGGCGGGAGCGTTGGGAAGAATGCAGAGCCAAATGGACCGGGAGCCAAAAAAGCTTGCCTTGCCTCATTGTGATGGCGCTGCCGCTGGTTTCGCTTCTCGCGCCCGTTGCAAAACTGACGGTTAGGCTGCCCCTTGCAGAACAGCGTTGGGAGGCAAGCATTCCCGGCCTGATCCGCTTTTTTTCGGGCGGATCCGAAGCCCCCGGCTTTTTGTTGCGCGAGTTGTCGTCCCCTCTTTTTGGCACGGAATTCGCGCTTTTTGCGGCGACGCTGGCATTGGTTGGGCTTACCGTTTTGCTTGGCGCGCTCGTCCTGCCTGCCTCGCTGTTTTCCGCCCTCGGCCGCCGTCGTCTTTCCGCCGTGGCAGCAATTGCGGGCTTTGCCGGGGCGGCAACGTCGGTCTGCGTCTTCGTTATTGCGCTCTTTTTGCGCACTGCGGGCTCTGACTTCGCCGAGCCTTCGGTCAGTGGCTACGCGCTGCTGACCGCAACGGCTTTTTTCTGCGTCGGATTTTTCAATATATGCCTTTGGAAGCAGCCTGTCATGCCTGCTGCGGATAATGGTAAACGCCCTGCGCGCCGCCCGGATAGCGGCAAGAAGAGCATACTCAAGAGCCGCAGGCGCTGGCTCATATGCACTGCCGCCGCGCTGCTCCTTGTTGTCTTGGGCGGGATCGCCTGGGGTGTCGGTGACTTGTTTCGCCGGGGAGGCGTCGAACAGTCGCCGGAGGCGCAGGCGAAAACCAGGGCGCGCGACGCAGCCATTGCTTCTGAGGCTCCCAAGACCAGCTTCGAGATGACCGAGTTTCTCAACGCCGCGCTGGAATATGCCCAGGTGAAAAAACCAGGGCTGCGGCTGCACCGCGCATATCGCTTTGGCTCGGATGAATTGGACGCACTGCGCTTCACCGCACCCGGTACGCAGAATTCCATTGACGCAGAACAGGCCGCTCGACTGCGTGCTGCGCTGAAAATAATGGCGCCTGCCCTGGCGAAACAGCTGGACAGCGGTTATTCGGATGCGCAGACGCGGCCCGGTGAAAGCTTTAGCGCGCTGCTCTGGCCGCTGGAGCTGCGCGATTCGGATCTGGCGGAACCCCCCACCTGCGTCTACGCAGACGGTTATACCATCACGATGCGCTTTCGGGAAGCTTCGCCGGGCAGGCTGGCATTCTTTCGCCCGCCAACACCGGCGGATCTCTACGGACTGCTTGCGGAAGAGCTGGAGCCTTATGCTGATATTGTTGACATCACGCCGCAATTGGTGCGCAACGCCGTCTTTACCGCGAAAATCCGCCGGGGCGAGACTTCAAAGACTTCTGAGGTTGCCGCCGGCAACGAATTAATCTCCCTACAATTCCGCTATGACATCGATTTACGTGTTACGCTGCGGCCCAAGGGAGAATTTGCCCCGATAGGCGATTTCACCGTCACTCTGACGCTGGGCAACAACGCTGACTTCAATTTTGATTGGCTGGGCATTTGACAAAACGCCCTGTTCATGGTAAAATATTTTCTACTGATTCCTATTCACCAAACGTGAAGGAGCAACGCCATGCCCGAAACCGCCGTACCCGTGTTGCGCTGCAGTTCGCTCTGCCTGGGTTACGAAAACCGGGAGGTGCTGCACGGGCTGTCGTTTAGTCTGCGGGCGGGCGAATGCCTCTGCGTAGTCGGCGAAAATGGCAGCGGCAAAAGCACCCTCCTGCGCGCTCTGCTGGGGTTGATCAAACCCGCCCACGGTGAGGTTCTTTATAGTGGCGGTCAGGGTCGCAAATCTATTGGCTATCTGCCGCAGCAAAGCGCCGCGCAAAAAGACTTTCCCGCCAAGGCGTCGGAAGTGGTGCGCTCCGGCTTTCTCAATGCGATGGGCGCAAGACCCTGGTATTCTGACGCACAAAAACGCCGCGCCGCCGAAGCGATGGCGCAGCTTGGCATAGCTGACCTCGCGCCGCGCTGCTTCCGCGAGCTTTCCGGTGGGCAGCAAAGGCGGGTCCTGCTGGCGCGGGCGCTCTGCTCGGCAAAAGATATTCTGCTGCTGGACGAACCTGCGGCGGGACTCGACCCCATTGCGGCGCAGGAGCTTTCGCGTCTTATAAGCGCACTGCACCGCGAACAGGGCATGGCGGTCATCCTGGTCACCCACGAAATTCAGGAAGCCATGCGTGAAGCCGATTATATCCTGCATCTGACCGCCCAGCCGGGCACCTATTTCTTAGGTACGCCGATGGAATACCGAAGAAACCCGCTGAGCATACCTTTTCTTTGCTGAACGCATATTTGGCGTCAAGCATTTCGTCATTAGCTGAAAGGATCCGTTCATGCCGGAGCAGTGGGAAATCCTTCAATATTTTTGGAAGGCGCTGGTGGTTGGGCTGCTGGTGACGCTTTGCGCGTCGTTGTTGGGTGTCACGCTGGTGCTGCGCCGATTCTCGATGATCGGCGACGGCCTTTCGCACATCGGCTTCGGTGCGCTGGCGGTAGCCGCCGCCTTTGGCTGGGCGCCGCTGCCGGTCGCGATTCCGGCGGTGATCGTTGCGGCCTTCCTGCTGCTGCGGGGCGGAGGCGAAAAACTGCGGGGCGACGCCGCCGTGGGCATGCTTTCGGCAGGGTGTTTGGCAATCGGCGTATTGGTGCTGACACTTAGCGGCGGTTCCAACGTCGACCTGATGGGGTATATGTTCGGCAGCCTGCTCTATGCCACAACCTTGGATGTCCTGCTCTGCCTTGTGTTGAGCGCCGTGGTGCTGGCGGGCTTCGTGCTGTTCTATCACCGCATTTTCTCCGTCACCTTTGACGAACCCTTTGCCCGCGCCACCGGAGTGCGCACGACCCTTTATCAACTGCTGACGGCAATCCTTACGGCGGTAACCATCGTTCTGGGCATGCGCATGCTGGGTACCCTGCTGATCTCTAGTCTTGTGATCTTCCCGGCGCTGATCGCCATGCGGGTATGCAAAAGCTTTTTCGGCGTGACACTCACCGCCGCTATCGCCGCCGTTGTCTGCTATCTTGCCGGATTTTCGCTGGCATGTTTTTCGCCCCAGGGGCTGCCCGCGGGCGCGAGCATTGTCGCGGTGAATCTTTTCGCCTTTGGTCTTTTTGCCTGCATCGGCTGGCTGCGGAGCAGGCGGCGTGCGCACTGCGACCCGCCCTTTGCGGGTGAAGGAGGCGCGCCATGACGAAAAACCTGCGCAGCCTCGCGGCGTTTTACTGGGAGCGGCGCTGGAGCATGGCGCTGCTGAGCCTCGCGGCGGGCCTTTTCGCCGCGCCGTACCTCTATTGGAACAGCATCCTGATGCGCATCGTAATGAACGCGGCCCACGCCACCGACCTCCTGCTGGGGCTGAACCTGCTAAACGCCTTGGGCGGCGCGCTGCTTCTGGCTTTGGCTGCGCTGGGTATCGGCGGCTGCCTTTCGGCCATGCGCGCGGAGCTGGACGGCGCGGGCGTCTCACTGCCACGCGCGATTTTCGGCGGCCTTCGCCGCTGCGCGCGGTGTTCGCTGGCGGCGGGGGCGCTGCTGGGCTTTTCGCTGGGCATGCTGCGCATGGGGCTGGTCGCCCTGCACGCCCTTTTGCCCACGGGCACGGCGCGTACCTCGCTTTCCGCGCTGCTGATCCTGCAATTTCTGCTCGTGCTGCCGCTCTGCCTGCTGAGCGTCTGCCAGGCGGACGCGCTGCAAGCGAAGCCCGCACGGGCCTTCAAGACCGCCTGGCGGCGCTTGTTGCCCAACCTCGGGCAATATTGGCTTTTCACCGTGGCGACTCTTCTGCCGCTGCTTCTGCTCTTCGTCTGGCAAAAACCTGTGATGACCCTGCTGGGCTTTCTTGCGGTCGTATTGGTTGCTTTCGCGCCGTTGATGCTGCTCTGGCTGCGACATCGCGACGGATTCGGAGCAACGACCCGGCTGCATTCGGGCGCATTGCGCGTCGGCACGGCACTGCTGGGGGCCGGGCTGTTGGTCTGCGCTGGGCTGGCGCTGGCGCTTCCGCTGCTGCGGCAGGGGCGTTCGCCCTCGCTGGCCGTGCAGGCTCCCCTGCTTGAGACCGTTCGCTTCGTCCTGCGCCTGACCGTGCAGGACGCCGACAACGGCACCATCCGTGACCTGCTCTCAGATAGCAGCGTCTGGCTGATGCTGACCGTCGGCCTGCTGGGGAGCGCCTGCTGCGTACTGGTGACGTATTTCTGCGCCTGTTATCGCTTCCGCCGCCGCAAATTGCTCTTTAGCTTCACCGTTCTGTTGCAGATGCTGCCTCTGCTGGCGAATTTTTCGGCCATTGACCAGCTGCTGCACAACCTCGGCCTGCCGGATCATCCGGTGCTCTTGGGGATTCTATGGTCGCTGCTCTATATTTGCGCCGCTGTGTTGCTTTACCGGCGCTTTTCTTCGATGAAAGGCAAGATTGAGGTCAGGCGCGCCGCCGGTGAGGGGGAATGGCGTCCCTTCTTTTACTATGCGCTCCCACGGGCGCGGCTGCACGTGATCGCAATCGCCGCGCTGGTGAGCTTCGGCTGTTGGAATGACGCCCTCGCGCCCTTCTGGTATATGCAGCGCCTTGGCGCGTTTTCCGTCGGCGGATACGTCTGGCAGCAGACGACGCCGGAGGAGCGCGTCGCCTATCTAGGTGCGTTTGCGGCGGCGATCTTGCTGTTTCTGCTGCTGTCGTTTTTATCCCAATCACATCGAAAGAAGGCATCGGGTGCAAATGAAAAGTGAAGTCTGTGGCCGCCTGCCATCCGGCGCGGAAGCTTTGGCTTATACCCTAACCGCCGGGCAATTGCGCGCCCGCATTTTGAATTACGGCGCGACCTTGGACGGCCTTTGGGTGCCGGATCGAAACGGCAACGCAGGGAATATCCTGCTTGGTTTTGGCTGCCTGGAAGACCGGCTGGCATATTCCTCTTATGAAGGGGAGACCGTAGGGCGTTACGCCAACCGGATCGCGGACGCGCGGTTTACGCTGGGTGGCCGGGTATATGCCGTGGAGGCCAACGAAGATGGGCGTACCTGCCTGCATGGAGGCGGCGAATTTTCGCGCAGCCTATGGGCGGCGGAGCCCATCGGCGAAAGCGCCCTGCGTCTGACGTATATGAGCCCGGCCGGGAGCATGGGGTTCCCCGGCGCCGTGGAAGCCGAAGCGCTTTATGCGCTTGACGAACACGGCCTGTGCGTCACTTACACCGCCCGCAGCGACGCGGAAACGCCGCTGAACATGACCAACCACGCCTATTTCAATCTCGCGGGCGGGGGCACGGTGCTGGGCCACATGCTGCAAATCAAAGCCGACGCTTACCTGCCCATCGACGGCGCGTCTATCCCCACCGGGGAACTGCGCCCCGTGGCGGGCACGGCCTTCGACTTTCGCGCCGCGAAGCCAATCGGGCAGGATATTGCGGCACCCGATCCACAGCTGGTTCAATGCAAAGGCTACGACCACAACTATTGTCTGCGACTCCCAGGCGCACCCATGGACGGCGAAAGGCTGGCCGCAACCGCGTGGGATCCCGCTTCTGGGCGGCGTATGGCGCTTTATACCGATCAGGCGGGCGTACAGCTCTATACCGGCAATTTTCTGAATGCTCCCGGACTGCCCGGTACGCAATACGGCGGCTTTTGCCTTGAAACCCAGGCCTGGCCGGATTCGCCTAATCACCCGGAATTTCCGCCTTGCATTCTGCGGCCGGGGGAGGAATACAGGGCTGTGACGCGGCTGGTATTTGACATGACCTAATGTAAAAAACACTAAAATCGAGGCAAAATCATGAACAACATCGCTGTTGAACTCCTGGATTCTACCCTGCGCGATGGCGCACAGGCGGAGGGCATTTCGTTTTCCGTCAATGATAAGTTGGAGATTGTCCGTGCGCTGGATGCGCTAGGGATTCATTATATTGAGGCGGGCAACCCCGCATCCAACCCAAAGGAGCTGGAGTTCTTCCGCCGGGCGGGCGAACTTCGCCTGCAAAACGCCTGCCTTTGCGCCTTCGGTTCGACGCGGCGCAAGAACGAAAACGCCGCGGATGACGCGGGCTGCGCCGCCCTGCTTGCGGCGAACACCCCGGCTGTATGCGTCTTCGGCAAGAGCAGCCCGCTCCATGTGGAGGAAATCCTCAAGACCACACCGGAAGAAAACCTTCGTATGATCGAGGATACCTGCCGGTTCTTCGCCGAACACGGCAGGCAGCTGCATTTTGACGCCGAGCACTTCTTTGACGGTTACAAAGCTGACCCGGCCTACGCGTTGGAGACCCTGGCGTCCGCGGCGCGGGGCGGGGCACGGACGCTTTGCCTCTGCGACACCAACGGCGGCGCGTTCCCCTGGGAGGTCGCCAAAGCGACGCGCGAGGTCTGCGAACGTTTTCCGGCGATCCGCGTCGGCATTCACGCACATAACGACGGCGACATGGCTACGGCCACCTCCTGCGCGGCAGTGCAGGCTGGCGCGCGGCAGGTGCAGGGCACCTTTTTGGGCTTTGGCGAACGGATCGGCAACGCAAGCCTCTGCGCCATCGCGCCGAATTTGCAGTTGAAAATGGGTTACGCCTGCCTTCCACCTGAACGGATGGAATTGTTGTTGCCCACGGCGATGCACATCGCCTCAATCGCCAACATCACAGTGCGCAAAAACACGCCGTTCATCGGCGCGAGCGCCTTTGCGCACAAGGCCGGGATGCATGCCGACGGCGTGCTGAAAAACCCCGCTTCGTTCGAACATATTGATCCGGCGGCGGTGGGAAACCGGCGGCGTTTTCTCGTCAGCGAATTCACCGGCAAGGCCGCCGTGCTGCGCAGGATGCAGCGCCTTTATCCGGAGCTTGCCCCCGACAGTCCCTCTGTCGCGCAGGTCGTCGCCGCGCTCAAGCAGAAGGAGCATCTCGGCTACAGCTACGAGGGCGCGGACGCCTCATTTGATCTGCTGATCCGCAAGCGCATGGAGGAGATTCCGGCGTTCTTTGAGCTGGTCAGCTACAAGGTGCTGGACGAACTGCCCTATGACAATGAGCACAGCGCCACGGCCACCATCAAAATCAAGGTGAACGGGCAGCTGAAAATCGCCGCAGCCGAGGGCCAGGGCCCCGTCAACGCGCTGGACCTGGCGATGCGCGAAGCCCTGAGCGGCTTTTACCCCGCGCTGGCGCAGGTGCAGCTGCTGGACTACAAGGTACGCATCATGGAATCCGCCGTCGGCACCGGCACCAAGGTGCGCGTGCTGATCACCTCCGGCGACGGCGAAAAGCAGTGGGCGACCGTGGGCGTTTCGAACGATATCATCGAAGCCAGCTGGGAAGCGCTGGTGGATTCGGTGGCGTATAAGTTGCTGGAAGGATCCGCTTGTTCATGCTTAACAAAATAGGAGGACTATCACCATGCCAATGACGATGACCCAAAAAATACTTGCCGCGCATGCCGGGCTGCCGGAAGTCCGCGCGGGGCAGCTGCTTGAAGCCGAGCTGGATATCATGCTCGGCAACGACGTCACCACGCCGGTGGCGATCAACGAATTCGAAAAGGCCGGATTTACATCGCTCTTTGATAAAGCAAAGGTCTCCATGGTCATGGATCCCTTTACCCCCAACAAGGATCTTAAGGCGGCCGAGCAGT
>JAVBOZ010000008.1:0-11619 GCA_031549985.1 Oscillospiraceae bacterium
GACTGCATCTTCTCATCCACGGACTTCTTGATCAGCTCCGTCGGGTCAATGCCGCGCAGGGTAAAAAGCAGCAGCGGTTCGGTGTCGAGCCGCGCGCCTACGCCGTAAAGCGCGGCAGCAACGTGCTTGCACATGTCCGCCCAATCCGGGCAGGAGCAGTTCATGTGGATTTCCTGCGGCGCGGGGAAGAGCCCATCGCCCTGTTGCATAAAGATTTCCCGGAATTCCTCCGGAAATTTGCCTTCCGCAAGAGCCGCAAGGCTGTCGATGCGCTTGGAGCACTGCGCGGCGATGTTTTGCCACTTGTGTTCAGGCAGCCTGTCAATATAAATCTTCACCTGATAAAGGCTGGTGCCGCTCACCTGCGCGGCAACCTCTCCCTCGGTAACGCGCAGATCGAGCACAAAGCCGTTTTTGACATAGGCGCTGCCGCGGCCGATGCGGTTGGCATAATCGGCGTAGCGTTCCAGATTTTTGCACCAGGAAATGCCCCACCAGGTTATAGCGATTTTACGCCCCTCGATGACCACCGGCGCAATGTCCAGTGTATTCCTGCGCAGTTTGGCGAACTGTTTTTCTGCCCTGCGCTTTTGCTGCGCAAGGGACGGCGCGCTGTAATAATCGTATCCCCAGCCCATGCTTATGACACCTCCAGCCGAAACAGGTTCATCAGTTCCCTGTCGGATAGTTCCGTCACCCAGTTTTCGCCCGCGTTCGTCACGATCACGTCGCCGGCCATCTTCGTTTTGCTCTCAATGATCGCATCGATTTTTTCCTCGATCGTACCTGTAGTGACGAACTTGTGCACCATCACGTTTTTTGTCTGCCCAATACGGAAAGCGCGGTCGGTCGCCTGATTTTCAACGGCGGGGTTCCACCATCGGTCAAAATGGATGACATGGTTCGCGGCGGTTAGATTCAGCCCAACGCCGCCGGCTTTGAGCGAAAGAACCATAAAGGGCACATATTCGCTGTTAAAGCGTTCCACGATTTCGCCGCGCTTTTTGGGCACCGTGCCGCCGTGGATCACCAAACCCGGCCGCCCGAACAGCGTCGCCAGATACTCATTTAACGGCTTACACATCTCACGGAACTGCGTAAACACCAGCACACTTTCGTGCTTGTCCCGTATGGTTTCACAAATTTCGGCCAATGCATCGAACTTACCGCTTTGCTTCGGGTCAAACACCGCCTTGCCCGTGTATTGATCCGGGTGATTGCATATCTGCTTGAATTTTATGATGGCTGCAAGGATTTTTCCTTTGCGTTCAATGCCGCTTATGTTGTCATCCCGCTGCGCGAAAAGCTCTGCCAATTCCTGCACAAGCGCGTTATACAGCGCGACTTGCTTTTTGGTCAGCATGGTGAACTGTTTGATCTCGGTCTTGTCCGGCAGGTCGGATATGACGGTTTTATCCGTTTTCAGCCGACGCAGGATGAACGGCGACACCGCGCTGCGCAGCTTGGCATAGCCCTCTGGTGCCTCTTTCAGCTTACCGGTGAATGTCTTGAATTCCTTTGGACTGCCCAGCAGGCCGGCGTTTAGGAAATCGAACAGCGACCATAAATCCGCCAGGCGGTTTTCAATGGGCGTCCCCGTCATGGCGATGCGCACCCCGGCACGCAGCTCTTTCACTGCCCTGGTTTGCTTCACGCCCGGGTTCTTGATGGCCTGCGCTTCGTCCAGAACCAGCAAGTCCCACTGCTGCGCCGCGAGCTGCGGCAGCCGAACCACCATGCCGTAGGTTGTCACAAACAAGTCCGCCTCGCCCTGCGCGTACTGCGCATTCGCGCCATGGACAACGCGCACCCGCAACTTCGGGGCGAATTTTGCCGCCTCCTTCTGCCAGTTGACCAACAACGAGGCCGGTACAACCAGCAGTGTCCTGGTTTCCGGCCTGACCGCGCGCAGCTTATCCAGCAAAGCGAGTACCTGCACCGTTTTGCCAAGGCCCATGTCGTCCGCCAGCAGCGCGCCGAAACCCATGGAGCGCATAAAATCCAGCCAGTTCAGCCCCGTCTGCTGGTAGTGCCGCAGCGTGGCGTTAAAATCCGATGAAGGCGCAACCGCCTCTATCGCCTGCGGCTCGCGCATTTTATTGATCACGCCGCTGAGCCACTGCCCGTTCGTAACGCTGACCTGTGTGTCTTCCATCTCATCAACAATGTCGCTGATGCCGGCCTGCATGCGCAGTGCCTCGGCGAAGGTCATGCTGCCCCGCTGCTCCACGCGATCTAAGGCGGCGAGTATCTGTGCGATGCGTTCCCGGTTCACTTCCACCCATTTTCCCTTGAGGAAAGCCAAGCCGTTGTCTTCGCCCAGCAGGGCCTCCAGTTCCTCACGGGTAAGCTCCGTGTCGCCGAAATATATGCTGGGCGAAAAAGCGACCAGCGCTTGCAGACCCAGCGCTGAAGGCTCTTTTGAGCCGAGAGAAAGTGACAGCAGCGACTTCGACTTACGCTTCCAAAAATCCGGAATGCGACAGACGATACCGCATTCCTCGTACAGCGGCACCTCCCGCAGGAAGGCGTAGGCGTCGTCCGGCTCGAATTTCAGCGGGCTAAACAGTTCGCCGCTTTCTACCAGGCCTGTGATCAGCTCACTTTTGTCCGCCGCACGGCTCACAGCGCCCAACAACGCCAGCAGCGCAGCTTGGTCGCCCTGAAATTCCTGCAGCGCGCGGCGCAGCGGCAGATGCACCACCGCATCGCTTTGGCGCGTGGAATATGTCGCCATAAACGCGAAGGGGAACGCCTCTTCCCGCGTTTCCACCAAATGAAAAAACACCCGCCCGCTGACGGTCAGGGCATCATTTTTTGATCGAAAGTATTCCTCCGGCGTCCCGGCGAAGTCCGCAAGCTCGGCATTCAACACGGCGGCGAGACTGCTGTAGATGTTCCCGATCCAGTTGATGTTCACAAATTCCGCGCCAAGCACAAAGGGCAGCTCGGTAAGTAACGGGAAGAACATCGCCGATTCCGATGTTTTTACCGTTCGGGTGAGGGCCAGATCCGGGTCGCGGCGGGTAGTGTCGACAAGTAATGAAGCGATGCGGCTTAAATATGCCAGCCCCGCGTCGTCCGGCCTAGAAGCGTCGTACGCGAGGTTATATATATCAGTATAGGACAGCGTTCCGCCGTCCGCTGAGTAGCCTTCCGGCGTGAAGATAATCTGCAATAAAGGCGCCTCCTTGCATGCCTTTTACAACAAACGCCCCCTTCCGGGAGCGAAATTCATTCTGTCTTATCGATAACCAGGGACCTGTTCATTACGAGTGAACTGCTCTACCATTGGGCCACAGCAGCGTATTAAATTGAGAGCATTTTGGGTAGAAGTGTGATTCGAATAGATACCCAAACACAGCTAAAGTAGTATAGCATATCTATCATTATATTTCAAGCCCTAAATTTCGGTTTTTCTGTTGCGAGAGAAAAAGAGAACTCACAGGGATTGAAAGGGGATACAGGCATGCCATAATAAAAGCGAAAGGGGGCAGGAAAATGACGCAAAAAATTCTGATGATGGAAGACAACCGCCAATTCACGGACGAAGTGACGGCATATTTCCGTGGCAATGGCATGGAAGTCGTTAGCTGCATTGACGGCGAAACCGTACGGTTCCTCTTTGAGGAGCAGCGCTTTGATCTGGTGCTGCTGGACATCATGATAGGCAACCGCATCAACGAGGGCTACGAAGTATGCAGATGGATTCGCCGCAAAAACAAGGAAATCCCCGTGATTTTTTGCTCGGCACGGGGTGATGAAATAGATGAGGAGCGTGGCTTGGAATACGGTGCCGTTGATTATGTCATCAAGCCCTATGCCGTCGGGCGACTGTACCTGCGAGTGAAAAACATGATTGCCCACACCGAGGCTCTGCATCAGGGCGGCAAAACGCTCGCTATACACGGCATTGCCATTGACGATGGCCGAAAAGCTGCCGCTATAGAAGGCAAGAAATCCACCTGACTCCCAAGCAGTTCAGCCTGTTGCAGGTGCTCATGGAGCACGCCGGTCAGGTGCTTTCCCGGGACCAGCTGCTCACCCAGGTGTGGGAATACGGCTTCATCGACGATGTGCGTGTGGTGGACCGACAAATTTTCAAATTAAAAAAAGCGCTCGGCGGCAAGGCGGAGTGCATTATAAACAGGCCGGGATACGGGTATTTATTTGAGAAGGAGGGTCAATAAAATGTCGTATGCTTTTTTCAGAGATATCATTTGTTAGTGGTATGCATTGGGTTGGTCGCGTTTTTCTTTGCAATAAACTATTTTATCATGAATTGGCAAACACTGCGCAGACGCAATGGCTCTGCGCACGACACAGGAAAGCAAGTTTCCAGCGCAAAGCAAAGGGGTCGGCTGATCACATTGCTCATCGCTGAATTCCTTGTCCTCATCATAAGCTTTTTTTCACTGTCATACATGGTGTCGCTCAACGGCACCCTGGCCTTGAAAGGCGACGCGCAAGTGATGCAGGAAAACACAAAAGCGAAAAAGAGTCTTCATTTGGATCCTGACTTTGTGCCCGCGTATTCTATGCTGGATCTTTTGCACATAGCTGTTAACACCAGTGTTTTCCGGGTTGGCCCGAGCATTCGTACTCCGGCAGTTACGAGATGTTCCTTTATAACAGCAATTGGGATTTAGTAGAGGATGGCGGCGAGGGACAGATTGCGTTTTTTGAAGCGCCGGAAAAAATGCTGCGAAATGCGCAATCAGCAACTGAAGCAACAATAGAGACAACTACGAAGCGAATGCCCAAAACGTTGTATCAATTTTTTAGTTTATTTCAAAATTACAAGATGAAATACGAGCCGTACTTTAGAATGCAGGCGATGCCGCTGCGGGATCATGTGAGCGGGCTGTTGATTCCGAAGGAACGCAAATATTGCATTAAAGCGGTTATTGTAAAACATAACGATGACGGTACGGTTTTGTATACCCCTTTGGCGTTTGGTGAAGAACAAATAAAAGGCTTGGACAAAGCAACGTACGATGACAAAAATGATGTTTATTATATGTATGTGCGCAGCAAATTTTCACAGGCGGGCGCAGCGCTCAACGCGCTGTATTTTCGTCACATTGCGTCTTGGGTTACAGCCGCGTTCGCGTTGTTATTCATCCTATCTGTTTTGGCGCAGAGCATACGCTTCTCAAAGCAGGAACGCCTGCGCCAAAAAGAAAAATCAGATCTGCTTATCTCCGTTGCCCACGAGCTGAAAACCCCCATGGGCACCACCAGCCTCTATGCGGAGAAAATTGACCGCAGCGAAAGCCTGGAGCAGGCACAGCAAGCCACGTTATCCTTACAGCGTGAGGTGCTCCTCATGCGGGACAGACTGAGCGATCTGCTTACCTTTTCCAAAATAGACGGCAAAGCGGTGCTCCGAAAGACGAGTTTTGACCTGGGCGACCTGCTGGAGGATGTTTCAGACGAATATGTTCCGCAGATGGAGGATAAAGGCATCGCCTTTAATATAGCTTCCCATCCGGAAATAAATGTATGTGCCGACCGTACACGCATCCGCATGGCTTTGTCGAACTAACTTTCAAACGCCGTGAACTTCACCCCAGAGGGCGGCAAAATTAAGATGACTCTGAAAGCTGTTAAAAGAAAGCGCGCGCGGGTAAGCGTCTATAACAGTGGTTCAGGCATCGCAAACGAAGATATGGCGAAGATGTGGCAGTACCTATACAAGAACGATACAGACGTAAACGCCGGCAAAGGCACAGGGCTGGGGCTCCCGCTTGTGCAGAAAATCATCGCTTTGCATGGCGGCACCTGCGGCGCGGCGAATGTGCCGGGCGGGGTGGAGTTTTGGTTTAAAATTCCTCCAGCCAGCCGATATCGCTTGTCGCAAAGGCCGTTCGCCGTTCAACTCTGCCGCTGTTTTGTTCCAATGTTTCGTGGGTGTCCATCGCGCTGCGCAGCTTGTCGTCCGCAATATAATCCGCAATGTCTTCTTTGAGCGTTTGTTGGTTGTCCTTCACGCTTAACAGATAGTCCGCCTGCTGTTCTAAGACTGCTTTTGCCGTTTCTTTTTGGCAGTGCATCGCATCAGCAACAACCATGCAACCCTTAATATTCAAGATTTTCAGCAGTTCGCGCACCGCCGGAATTTCGTTGCTTTTGCCTGCGACCGCCTGCTGCCCGAACGTGATTCCCAGCTCCGCAATCTGCGCGCTGACGATGTGCAGTGGGTTTTCGTACCGCTCCATCTTCCCCGTTGAGCAGATCGTTTTTCCGTCCAGCGATACGGTCAGTCCCTTCACGCCCTCCGGCAAAATCGACTCCACCCAGTGGATAAAACATTGGTTGAGCGATTTCGGTTCGATGATCTTCAGCAAGCACAGTAGCCAGTAGTAACAAGGCACGTTTTCGATATCAAATTCTTCCCGCAAAAACTCGCTCACGCGCGGATCCGCGGCCCATTGGTGGATTTGGCTCACGTTGCGCAACCCGCAAAAGGTTCCCAAAATGATGATTGTTGCCGCTTCCCCTACGCTGCAAAAATATCCAGCGTATTCTTTTGTCGTCTTGAGCTCCGAAAAGTATTCCGGTAGGGCTGTTATTTGTTCCATATGATCTATTCTATCATCTTTTTGAACGTTTGTACAGTAAAATTGATTTCCGTGGCGCGGGCGGCCCGCGCTTGCAATCCCCTGATTTTTATGTTAAAATAGGTCAAACAAATTTTATGTTATAACAGAAGAGAGAAGAAGGTATACATATGGCGCTACTGACCGGGCTTTTTACAAAGCTGATGGGCTTTTTGCTTTCGCTGATCCTAGTTTGGACTGTGCCGCCTGCGTATAACCAAAGCTTTGCGCCCAACGAAGCCGGAACGCTGCGGCTGCAGCTGTCGGTGATTTCGGATGTCCATATGGAGTCGTTCACCTACAACCGCTACCGGATTTTCGCCGCAGCGCTGCGCGACATCGCCCGCACGAAGACGCAGTCGAACGCCCTGGTGCTGGTCGGTGACAACACTATGAACGGCCAGTTCTACGAGTACACGATGCTCTACGGCCTGCTCTCGCGGTATAACCGCACGAACGATCTGCTCGTCGCCATGGGGAACCATGACCTGAACCGATCCACTTACACCACTGAAGAAGCCATTGCGAGGCACAATCTGTTCTATCAAAGTCATACCGGGCGCGCGAATGGCAAGCCCTATTATGCCCTTGAACTCAATGGGTATTTTTGCATCGTGCTGGGTGACGAGCTGCCGCAGGAGGATACGCGCGCTACCATTACGCAGGCACAGCTGGATTGGCTGGCGCAGACGATGGAGTGCGCAGGGCAAAGCGGCAAGCCGATCTTTGTCTTCTGCCACCAGCCGCTGAACCACACCTTCCCGTGGAGTTGGGGAGGCCTGGGCGAACAGTCGGAAGCCGTACGAGGCATCATCAACAAATATAAAAACGTGTTCTTCTTTTCAGGGCATCTGCACAACGACGCCGTGAGTCTGCGCATCATGCGCGGCTTGGAGGCGGATGTCGGCGGCCAGGACGTGACCTACATCGACCTGCCGACCCTGACCGGCGACCCGCTTGGCGGCGCAGGATATCAGGTGGAGGTATATGACAACAAAGTGCTGCTGCGCGGGCGGCTTTTCAGCGCCGGAACGTGGCTGGACGCCGCGCAGTTTGAGATTTCACTGGTATAGAAAGAGGTTTTATATGATCAGGCACATCGTTCTCTGGGATTTGGCGGACGGGCTTTCCGCCGAAGAAAAGGCCCCCCGCGCTACGGATATCAAAACGACGCTGGAGGCGCTGCGCGGCGTCATACCCGGATTGCTGGACATCCGGGTATACCACGACCTGCTGCCTTCGAGCAACGCCGAAATTGTGCTCGACAGCTTGCTCGAAGACAGGCGGGCGCTGGAGCAATACCTTGCGCACCCTGCCCACGTGAAGGCAGGGCAGGAAGTGGTGCGCCCCTTCGTGCAAAACAGGCGCTGCGCGGATTTTGAGGTGTTATAGGGAACTGGGCGCAGAGGGCGACGTAGGAATGCTTTGCTTTATGCCTCTGGCTGCGTCACGGTTTGAATCGTGACGCCGAATTCTTCCAGCTTGCTCAGTTCCTCCTCCGGCGCTTCCCAGTCGGTGATCAGCGTGTCAAAACATGCTGCATCGCAGACCTTGAGGAATGCGCGAAACCCGACCTTTTGCCCAGGCAACAGCAGCACCTTTCGGCGGCTGTGTTCCAGCACTGTGCGCTGAAAGACTGCGGTCTCTTCCGTGTTATTGGATACCCCAAACGCCGCCTCCACACCCGCGGCGGTCATCAGGCAAAGGTCTAGCTGCATGCTGCGGATAAACGCCGTGGCAAAGCCATCCACCATGCTGGCGGTGCTGTGCATACGCATCTGGCCACCGGTGACGTAGACCGTTACGTTGTCCCATAGTTTCAGCGCGTCGGCCAGCCCCACGGAGTTGACGACCAGCGTATAGTGGAAATCCCTTGGCAAAAACTCAAGCGCCAAAAAGCCGACCGAACCGCTGGTGAGGTATACGCAGTCTCCGGGTTCCACCAGCGCCGCGCCCGCCCGGGCGATGCGCCGATAGTTTTCTTTGATGTTTTCGGGTGTAAGCGTACGATTGCGGGATGGACGCTGATCTACCTTTGCCAAAGGAATTGCGCCGCCATGGGTACGCTTTAGCAAACCCTTTTCCTCCAGGATGCGCAGGTCGCGCCGCGCGGAATCCACAGAGACGTTGAATTTTTCCTGTATTTCACCAATGGCGATGCGCCCAGTCTGCTTGACTAGATCCAAAATCGCTTGATGCCGTTCTTCGATAAACATAGAATTCCCAACTTTCAATTTATTTGCCGGCATCTTTATTATATCACGATTTTTAACGATTGTCAACGATTTGTTTAATTTCATTTCATTATTTTTCACGGAGGTTCATGTTTTGCGCATATTCATCACCGGAGCAAAGGGGCAGCTTGGGCAAGACTGCGCCAAAGAGGCATTGCGCCGCAGCTGGAAAATCACAGCGGTTGATCGGGAGGATTTTGACCTGACGCAGGCTTCGGCGACCGCCGCCGCCCTCAGCCGGGCTCAGCCGAACGCTGTGCTCCACTGCGCCGCCTACACAGCCGTTGACAGGGCCGAGAGCGAACCGGAGCTTGCCCGCGCCATCAACGCCGATGCCGTCACGCCCATCGCCGCCTACTGCGCCGAAAAAAACATACCGCTGGTCTATATCAGCACCGACTACGTCTTTGACGGCAGCGGCAGCGAACCCCGCGATACTGATGCCGTCCCCGCGCCGTTGAGCGTCTATGGCCAAACAAAGCTGGGCGGAGAAATCGCTGCGGCTGCCTGCAAGACCAGCATGATCGTGCGCACCTCTTGGGTGTTTGGGCAGCAAGGGAATAATTTTGTCAAGACCATGCTGCGTCTTGGGCGGGAGCGCGACGAACTCCGCGTAGTTGACGACCAAATAGGTTCGCCGACTTACACCGTTGACCTGGCGCGGCTGTGCTGCGATATGCTGGCCCGCCCCGTCGCCGGGGTATATCACGCAACGAACATGGGATATTGCTCCTGGGCGGAGTTTGCCCAAGAGATTATGCGGCAGGCGTCATTACCCGCGCGGGTCGTGCCGATCCCCTCAAGCGAATACCCGCAGGCAGCGGAGCGGCCAAAGAATTCCCGGCTTTCAGCCGCCAGCCTAAAACGCGCGGGCTACGCGCCGCTGCCGGAATGGCAGGACGCGCTGGCGCGGTTTCTCGCGGAGGCGCAATGAATTCTCATGGGCGACCGGGAAAGCCGTCCATGCTGAAACAAAACAAACTTTTCAGGAGGTTCCCATGCCAACAGCCAAACCCATTCGCGGTTCAACACCTGCACCCGATCATATCCTGCTCACGCTCAACGGCGACGCCGCAACCGAACGCGCGGTCACCTGGCGAACGTCCGTCGAAGTTGAGGCGGGTTATGTGCTCTGCCGCGCCGCCGAAGGCTCCCCCGGCGCGTGGCTGCGCACGGAGGCCGTAACCGATGTCTTTGAAAGCGATATTGATATCAGCCGTATGCACTGGTGCCATTTACACGGCCTTGCGCCCGGCACGCAATACGAATACACCTGCGGCGACGACGTGAACCGGGCCGGGCCGTTTTGCTTTGCCACCGCCCCGGCGAAGGTCGAACGCTTCAAGTTCATCTGCATCGCGGACCAGCAGTGCGGCGAACCGCACCATTGCCCGGATTACTCCGTCTTCAATAGCTTTATGAAAGACCTGCTGAAGCAGCACCCCGACACCGCGTTTATTCTGACCGGCGGCGACAACACCGACTGCGGCCAGCACGAGGTGCAGTGGAACGGCCTGTTCGCCAGCGGCCTAACGGGTTTTGCTGAATCCGTGCCTTTCATGATGGCGCTGGGGAACCACGACAACCGAGGGTTTGCGGATTACGAAAAGGGCATCGGCCGGTATTATTCCGAACCCGCCGCGTTCTTCGGCGCGCAATTCAAGGGCAGCTATGCCGCCAACGGCCCCGCCGATTGGCAGACGGAGAATTACGCCTTTGATTACGGCGACGCCCATATTTGCGTTATCGGCATCAACGGCCCGGAGGACGTCAACCAGTGGCTGATTGAGCAATGCGCCGGAACAGACAGGCTCTGGAAACTGGGTGCCTACCACTTCCCGATCTGCTACTCCGGCCCCGAGCTGGAGAACGACGACGCCTACCCCTTGATGCGAGAGGGCTTCGAGAGCTTCGACCTGGTCTTTTCCGGCCATGAGCACAACTTCAGTCGCAGCTTCCCGCTGAAAAACGAGGAGCTGTTTGACCGACCTTCTCAGGGCACGGTGCATTACATGCTGGGCAACTCGAACCGCAACCCACCGGGTTCGCGCACCCTTTCAAAGGTATGGCACGCGGCCTTCTTCCCGCAGGAAGAGGATCTCAGCTGCGCCTGCGTCGTCGAGGTGGAGGGCACAAAGATGACGCTGACCTCCGTTTTGGAAGATGGCCGCGTCGTGGATCATTGCGTGATTGATAAAGCGAGCGACAGCATCCTGCCCTACGCGCTTGCGCCGCGCTTCAACCGCACACGCATGATGTATAAGGGCATGGATCCCGGGCTTTGCCAAGCGGCAGTGCCCTGCGAGCAAAAAGACGGCCACTGGTTCGTACCGTTGGCAGTGCTGATTGGTTTCATCGGCGGCGCAGTCGAGAAGACGCCCGGTAAGGCGCGGCTGGCGCTCTATGGCAAATGGGCGGAATTTACCCTTGGCAGCGATATTGCGCAGACAGGCGACGGTTCGTTCCAACTCCCCGCCCCTGTCTATCGCGGCGCACAGGGGCAGTTGTATATCCCCGCCGAGGGCAGCGAATGCTTTGGCATGCGCTGGGGCTACGCGCCACGCAACAACTTCCTCTCGTTCGAGCACCCGAGCGAAGATAAGCCGATCACGGAACAACCTTAGACGGCGAGTTATTACTATAACTGGTTATCCACTTGACTAACCTTACCCCAACATGTATAATGTGAGCCATGAAAGAGTATCCGATGACATTCGACGAATTTATCAAGCGATTCCTGACCGAGGAACAGTGCCGGGAGTATTTATACCGTCTGCGTTGGC
>JAVBOZ010000096.1:0-7349 GCA_031549985.1 Oscillospiraceae bacterium
TCTGCGGAGGCCTTCGCGCTGTTCGATCGGCTTATTGCGGACGGCGTTCCTCAAAAAAGCAGTTGAAACCGCAGGACGAACCTGCTATAATAGCGTCAAACGGCTCGTTTGCCGCATTGGGAAAAACCGTGCCGGTTTTTCAGAATCGCGCCTTGATCTATGCTATTATAGCGTCAAACGGGTCGTTTGCCGCATTGGGAAAAACCGTGTCTTGCCGCTCGGCAAGACATTCGTCACGAAGTGGGAAAGGAGAAGGAATATGAAACGGCTTTGGGCAGGCATGCTTATGGCCCTTTTCTTTTTGTTCAGCTGCGCACTACCCGTCTGGGCCGACACCACCGTTGCGCCTCCTTCCACCACGAGACCGCCAACCACAAGTGCCTCGCCCGTAGACGGCACGACCCTGCCTCCCTGGCAGACCGACCCCATCACCGGCAGCGAAGGCAGCAACCCCTTGACCGAGCCGACAGAACCGCCGCCCGAGACGGACGAGTTTGGCAATACAATTCCGCCGCCGCCGAGTATCATAACAGAGCCGCCCACCACCAAGGCCTCGACGACGGGAAGCACTGCAACCAACACCTCAACCGGCACACAGACCAGCTCCACCAGAACAGGTCCGACGTATCGCAGGCCATATTTTACCGGCGAACAGGCACCCCTGCGCAGCATTCCCGATTTTTACGAGTGGGTTACAACGCCCGACGGCCAGACCTACCCCGCGCCGCCCGAAGCGTCGGAGGATTATAGGGCCGACGACGAAGGCAACCGCAGCCGCACGATCCTGACCATTGCGGCGGTCGCGGGTATTTTGCTGATGCTTGTAGCGATTATTTTCCTGGCGCGCAGGCGGTCGCCAGAAGAAGAAGAAGAAGAAGAAGAAGAAGACGTGCCCACACCTCTGCCGCTAACGCCGCCGCAAACAGCAGAAGCCGTTGCCGAAGAACCCGAAACGCCTCCCGAGGAACCGATGCTTGAGGCGCCTGTCACCGAAGAAGCCATTCCTGCGGAGCCTGTGGCGGAACAGTCGACTGACCCGGAAGACCCAGCCGTAATACCGGACCCGCCCGGGAGTTTCGAAGAAGACATTGAAAAGCTCAACGCGCTCGAACAAGAGGAAACTGCCGATTCTTCGCCGGAGACG
The DNA here is from genome assembly GCA_031549985.1 of Oscillospiraceae bacterium. Classification (GTDB taxonomy): domain Bacteria; phylum Bacillota; class Clostridia; order Oscillospirales; family Acutalibacteraceae; genus WRMQ01. Next base: position 1,145 of record JAVBOZ010000096.1, read on the forward strand.
GAGCCAGCGGAAGACTCACCTTCCGTCACGGCGCGCGAAACACTGAAAAACCCATGGACAATTGAAGATAACAACTTGAAGGAGCAATGATATGGCCCAAACTCCCTTGCAGCGCATTCGTACCGGCGCAAAGCCCTGGCAGTTCGTCTACTGGTGGGTTGCCCGCCTGTGCTTCATATACGGCTTCATTTGCACCATTTTCTGGAGCATCTTTCCTCAGTCTCCGCCTAGCTTTACAACGCTCGTCACCGACCCGAATCAAACCAGCCAGGTTACGCCGTCCAAGCTCCTGCTGATGATGATCATCTATCTGCCGGTCTGCTTTATATGGGAAATCGTACAGTTCTTTCCCGAAAAAAATGTCTTTCGGCAGATGTCCTCCTATGTTCAGAACCTGACGATCCCCTTCGCGCTCAGCACCGGTTTTTTCGGCGCATTTGTGAATTTTTATTACACCGTCTGGTGGTGGGACGATGTCATTCACTGCATCGGCGGCGCTCTTTGCGCAATGCTTGGCTATGAGCTTTGCGTTGCCATGCAGCGCAAAGGCAAGCAGGCTGCGCCGCTCAGCATCGTCTTATTGGCTGCGGCGGGGATGAGCTTCATCATCGGCACAGGGTGGGAGCTTTTCGAATTTACATTTGATCAGATCACCCCCGGCGGAGATACGCAGCACTGGAGCTACCTGCTCGCGCAGGAGGCCAACCAAGTGCGGCCGTTCTTCAGCCCCGGCCCCGGTTCGCCGGACGACGCTCTGTCGATTTTTCGCCAGCGCTTCGCCCTGATGGACACTATGTCGGATATCTTCCTTAACGCCGTGGGCGCGGTAGCGTTCAGCCTGTGGCTGCGCTTGCGCCCCTATCACCATCGCGGACCCAACAACCCGAACGTGCTGTTTGCGCGGCGCGAATCCTCAAAGGAGGAAATTGTGCAGGCGGTTTCTGAAAAAAATTAGTTATACTACATTTTAGGAGGGTTTTCATCTATGGTTATTCTTACCTATGTTCAGCGCGCAGTCGCCATGTTTTGCAGCCCGCTGGTGATGCTGTTTGGTCTGCTGGGCCTGCATTCCGGCGTCAGTAACGACTACCGCCAATACAAAAATGTCATCCTGATGATTGGCGACGGCATGGGCTTTAACCACCTCAACAGCGCCAAACAGGCGCTGGGCGTTGAGGAACTGGTGATGGAGAGCATGCCCGTGCACGGCGAAAGCAAGACTTCTTCCCTGGACCCCACCGGTCCCACCGATTCAGCCGCAGGCGCATCCGCTCTGGCCTGCGGTATCCGTAACATTTCCGGTCAGGTCTCAGTCTATGCGCTGGATCCGCTGGGGTGGATCAAACTGCCCAAAAGTCTTTCGGAACAGGCAATCGAGCGCGGCAAATCCGCAGGGGTCGTCACGACCGACTCAACCAGCGGCGCGACGCCGTCCGCTTTTTCTTCGCACGCATCTTCCCGCGACGACGAGCCAAAGCTCAGCAAAGGACAGCTTTCCTCCGGCCTGCAGTTGATCTGGGGTGCGGCAAGCGCCTCCATCAATGCGGAAAACACTGCCGCCAACGGTTTTACGCTGGTGAAAGATAAGGCCGCTTGGGAATCGTTGCAGCCGACCCAGCGCAGTTTTGCCCAGTTCAGCGGCAATGATCTTTCCAAAACCGAAAATACGGATGTTACCCCCACGCTGGTCGAAATGACCAGCCGCGCCATCGACATCCTGGACGACGACCCGGACGGCTTCTTCCTGATGGTGGAGGGCGCGCACATTGATAAATTTTCCCATGGCAGAGACATGCCGAACATGGTGCACAGCCTCGAAGAATTCGACAAGGCCATCGCCGCCGCGCTGGAATATGTCCGCTCGCACAACAATACCCTGCTGGTCGTCACGGCGGATCACGAGACCGGCGGCATTCAGTATGACGCGCAAAACGGATATCAATTCACGTCCGGTAGCCATACAGGGGTCAATGTGCCACTGTTCGTCTCGGCGCTTGACGCCGGATTCACCCATGGGCAGGCGGTCAAGAATCGCCAGATCGGCGTTCAGTTGGGCGTAGTGATGGGCTTTCTCGCTGAAGAAAACAATCCCTTCTACTTTCCGCCCCGCCGCGAGGAAGCAGCGTGAAATACATTGAATTTCTTCGAATTCGGAAAGGGATGATCATATCATGAAGCGTATCAAGACTGACACACGCGGCCTGCGCCGAAGGATTTCTGCCGCCCTGCTTTGCGGAGCAATGGCGCTGGTGATGCTCAGCGCCTGCGGCGGAAATAGCAGCGATGCCACAACCACCCGCCCAACGCTTCCGCCCACCACGCTGCCTGAACCCAAACCTGTGATCCCAAAGGCCTTTAAGGTAGAGGAATACGACGAGCGCGCGAAACCCGCCGCGGGTAAAACCAATCAGCTGGAGCTTTCCAGCATGTGCACAGACGCCGCCTTTATGAAGGATATCGCGGGCGATATTTGGGACAAGGTCGTTCAAGACCCTTCGCAGCGGGGATACATGCGTGCCTCGCGGCGCACAATTTATGAAGACAAGAGCGCGAATACTTTTTTGGTTATAGGCGAACCTATCCCGAATGTTTCGAATCAGACATTCAACTGCTATTTACTCGTGCAAAAGAGCGATCCGCCAAAGGTGCTGGCGGCATGGACGCAAGATTAGCAATCAAAAAAACGCCCGGCGGATCAAATGGCCGCCGGGCGTTTTTTTGTATGGCTCACGCGTCCTCTCGCGCCTGGTTCATTGCCTTGCGTTCTTGAATTTCCGCCACGGCGATCTCCTGATCCTTTCGCCGGAAGTCGTAAAACAGATAAGGAATCGCCGAACCCAGGGTGCTGGCTATGCCGATGAGCAGCGGCAGGCGGAACAGGCCTTGCAGTGTTGCCGGTTTTTGCGAAAGCGCGTTGGGCACGAAACCGGTGTACTTGATAATCATTGCGGTCGATACCTGCCCAAATGCCCCCACCAGCTTGTTTGTCAGACCCTCGACGGCAAAGGTCATGCCGTCGTTGCGCTCGCCGGTCTTCCATTCAACGTAGTCAACGCTATCCGAAACCATGTTCCAGTATAGTGTGCCCTTTACGGAACCAGGGATGCTGCCAAGCACTGTGTTGAGAATCACCTTCCAGTGATACCGGCTCTTATAGCCCGTCAGCAGGTACAACACGCTGATCAGCAGCTGCGCCGCGCTGCTGGCCAGGTAGACCGTCCTTTTCTCCAATCGCTTACAAAGCCAGGGGGTCAGATAGGCCGAAATAATGTATGCAGGTATGCCGGTCAGGCCGATGAACGTCTGCAAGCTCGGGCGGCCCAGATTATATTCGTAGAAGTATGTACCGGTATTGCCCGAATTGAGCAGCCCGCCGACGGCGTTTGCGATCATCATGATCAAAAATGGCTTGTTCCGGAATAAATTGCGCAATATCGGCAGCAGCGCCTGCTTCTCCTCCGGAGGGACGATGGTCCGCTCATGCACCTGGTTATACATGATATAATTGTATACCAGGTACGTCAGCGCCGCAAAGCCCGCGACACCCGCAAAGATCAACTTTTTTCCGGCGATGTCGTTCGGTTCAACCAGATCCAGCAGCACGGGCGTCAACCCGCCCACGAGGCCTGTGCCGCCGGCGGCGAAGAGTCGCACCCGCGAGACGATCCCCGCGCGCTCGTTGATGTTGGGCGTGATGGAATTGTAAAGACTCATATGCGCCGTGGCGTTAAGGGTTTGAAAGCCCTCATAGACCATGTAAGCCAACAGGGCCAGCGCCGCCCGCAGCAGCATATTGGTCTTCTCGTTCACGCTGAAGTTGAAGCTCAAAAAGGCAAGGATCAGCGCCCCCGCAACCGGGAATGCCGTGGTGCGAAAAAAGGGGCGTGCCTTTTCCGCACCGTATTTTCGGCCATCATAATAAGCGCCGATGAGCGGGTCGTTGATGCCGTCATATACCCTTTCGATCACGGGAAGCGCGGCGTTGATCCAGCCCCACTTGTTCCCAACAAAGCCAAGAACATCAATATAAAACCGGGTCAGATTCCCCCAAACGGCGTAAGACATATCCCGTAAAAAGCTGCTGAAATAGAACGCCACCCGTTCTTTCATGGGCACATATTGCTTTGACTGCGTCTCCTCCGCCAACAAGGGGCCTTCTTTGGTCTCCAATCGCCACCCTCCATTTTCTCTATAATACTTTGCGGATCTACAGCCGAAATAGAATCCCGGCCGCCGCCCCTGCGGCGATAAACACCATCGGGTGCAGCTTCTTCAGTTTTTTCCAAAGCGCAAAGGGCAACAGTGCGGCATAAAGAATCAAGCACCGCCAATCGAACCACGCGAGCAAATCCCGCACATGCGTGATGGCCGAAAAAGAAAAGGCGCTCTCCCTGAAAAGAGAGATGCGCAGCAATGCGAACGCCGCAGCGGCAATCAAACCCGCGCTGGCCGGCCGAATCGCCTGCATCAGCTTCTCGATCCAGACGGCAGTCCGAAAGCGCTCCATCAGCGCGGCAATGATCAGGTCAACTACGATCGTCGGAGCCATCAGAGAAAGTACGCTCAGCACCGATCCGGGGAACCCGGCCACGGAATAACCGACATAGGTTGCCATATTCGTGCCCAGCGGCCCCGGTGCGCACTGCGAGGCGGCAATCATATCCGCCAACTTCGCTTCGGTATACCAGCCGGAATGCTTTCGCCCGATGTTTTGCAGGAAAGGAATTGTCGCAAGCCCCCCGCCCACAGCGAACAAGCCTGTAAAGAAGAACTCGTAGCACAGCAGCAGGAGCGTCATTATCATCGTACACCCTCTTCATTTTCAACTTTCATTTGAAAGCAACACAGCCGATTCGCCTCGCCGCAGGCGCGATTAGCCCCGCCGCAGGCGGTGCAGGCGGCTCTGCGCAAGGCCGAGCAACACCGCGCCGAAGACGACCCAAACCGGATTCGCGCCAAAGACCGCAACCGCCGCAAACGCCAGTAGTGCCAACATCAACTGCCAAAAATTCTTAACGCTCTCACGCAAAATGTTCGCTACTGAGACTGTAATCAATACGCACACCGCAACGCGTACCCCCACGAAAGCCGATTGCACGGCAGTGTGATGCGCGACCTGCCGCAAGAGCGCCGCTATCAGCGCCATTAGGCAAAAGCCAGGGGTAATGACCGCCAACGGCGCGACCAGCGCCCCCAACGTCTTCTTCAGCCGATAACCGATGAAAGTGGAAACATCCACCGCGATCACGCCGGGCGTGCATTGCCCGATGGCATAATAATCGAGAATCTCCTCCTTGGTGCACCATTTGCGCCGTTCAATCACCTCGCGCTCCAGCATCGGCAACATAGAAAGCCCGCCGCCAAAGGTCATTAGACCAACCTTAAAAAAACTTAAAAAGAGCTGAAGAAGTGTCTTCATCGCGCCTATTCCTCAAAAATGTAATTATGCCCCCGGGGCAGCCCGAGCTGCACCAGCACCTGCTCTTCTTTTTCGCGCATACGCACACCTTCAAGGCCGCCGCTCTCGTGGTCGTAGCCCAACAGGTGCAACATGGAATGCACGGTCAAAAACGCAAGCTCCCGCTGGATGGTATGGCCATACAGCCCCGCCTGCTCCTGCGCACGGGGCAAGGAGATCACAATATCCCCCAAAAGGCAAGCGCCGGTATCGTGATTGACATCATAGACGCCGTCCACACCCAGAGGAAAGCTCAGCACATCGGTGGTGGCGTCGACGCTGCGATGCTGCAGGTTCAGTGCACGCATCACTTCATTGTCCACAAACCGCACACTAATCTCCGCCGAACGCTGAAATTTTTCCTGCACAAGCACTGCGGTGCAAGCACGGCGAATCAACAGCCGGATACCGGTCGGAACTTTGATCTCCTGTTGATCATCCGTGATTATGACCTTGATTTTGTTTCCCATGGCGCCGAACCTCCTCTTTCTCATATGCCTTGATGATCGACTGCACGAGCCTGTGACGCACGACATCCCGTTCACTGAACTTCACAATGGCGATGTCTTCTATATTTTTCAGCACCTTAACCGCGTTGACAAGCCCCGAAGGCTTCCCGTCCGGCAGGTCGATCTGCGTGATATCCCCCGTAACAACCATGCGCGAATTGTTGCCAAGACGGGTCAAAAACATCTTCATCTGCTCTATGCTGGTGTTTTGCGCCTCATCCAAAATAATGAAGCTGTC
>JAVBOZ010000070.1:0-3600 GCA_031549985.1 Oscillospiraceae bacterium
CACGAACGCGGTGAAGGGGACGCCGAAGGCCGCGCAGCGCTCGGCCACCCGCAGATCATGCATTAAGTCAACAATCGCCTGCAAATCGCCGATGTTGTCTTTGTTCACAAAAACCTGTATGCGCGGGGAGATTTCGGCGTCAAGCAAGAGGCCGATTGATCGAACGATCTCATCGTATGCGCCTTTGCGCCTCGTATAATAATCCGTTTTTTCGCGCCCGCCAAACAGGGTGAGCTGGCACTTTTGAAGGCCCAGCGATTTTAGCCAAGGCACATATTCAGCGTCCCGGACCGCCCGCCAAACGCTCATCAATTCCCAGTGCGGCGTCTCGCGCCGGTCCGACAGTTCGTTTTCAAGCGCCCAAAGCTCTTTGTATTCCGGCAGATAATCCGGCTCGCGGTACCAGCTGGCGACTTCCAGGCAGTCTGTGAACGGGCGAAAGGCGGAGGCGACAAAGCGAAGGTCGTCGGAACCGAGGTGGCCGTTTGGGGTGCAGCCCAGCCAGCAGTGACGGCAGCGATTCGGGCACCCCGCCATATCAAGGCATGCGGTTATTTTCGCAAACTTATTCATGAGAACCTTCTTCGTACGTATTACCGGCTTTCGCTCTTCAACCGTTTCACCTCTTCGGCGGTCAATTCGCGCCACTGCCCGGCGGGCAGCATGCCTAGCTTCAGCTTGCCGATCGCGGTGCGCTTGAGCCGCGCGACCTCCAGGCCCAGCGATTCGCACATGCGGCGGATTTGACGGTTGCGCCCTTCGCGCAGGGTCAATTCCAGCACGGTGCGGCCCGGTTCGGCCGTCAGTTCGCGCACCTCCAGCGGCAAAGTGGGCCTGCCGTCCAGCGGTATGCCGGTCGTCAGCGCATCCAGCTGCGCGGGTGAAACTTCGCCCCGCAGCGTGACGCGGTAGACCTTTGGAATGTGCTTCGAGGGGTGGGTCAGCGCATTGGCCAGCGCACCGTCGTTGGTCATCAGCAACAGGCCCTCGGAATCCTTGTCCAACCTGCCGACCGGGAACAGCCTTTCGGGCCTTTCCGCGACCAGTTCGGCGACGTTGCGTCGGGCGTGCGGGTCACCCATGGTTGTGGTGACCCCGCGTGGCTTATGCAGCATCAGATAGACAAGCTTTTCCGGTCCGCCGCCCAGGCGCTGGCCGTCGATGGCGACGATGTCCTGAAACGGGCGAACGCTCTGCCCAAGTGTAGCCGGATGGCCATTGACGCTCACCCGTCCTTCTGTTATCATTTCCTCCGCCTTTCGGCGGGAGGCCGCCCCGCATTGCGCGATATGCTTTTGCAGGCGGATCGGTTCGTCTTTTTGCATCGTAACCTCAGGGTTCTAAAATTTTTACCCCCAAAACCAGGCGCGGATTCGCTTCCAGAGGCTTGGCTTTTTTGGCTTTGCGGGGGAGGCGGGGCGGAGCTCGACCGTCGAAAGGACGACCAGCGGCACTTCGGCCAACAGGGTTTCACCATTGTAATACCGCGCTGCGCCGGCGACGCTGCCCTGGCGCAGGGGGGCATATTCGAACGGGCGCAGCAACAGTACGCGCCGCAGCGCGCGCGGCGGCTCAGGCAGCAGGGCGGTGGGGGCCTGAGCGAAGCCCAATCGGGCAGCGGGTGTTTCGCCGCCTGTTACCGGGAGCGGAAAGCTACTGTCAGTTTCATCCAGCTGATAGGTCTTATACTGCGCAAACCCGTAATCGTAGAGCTTTCGGTGGTCTTCCCAGTCGTTGGGCGCACTGAGCGTCACGGCGATCAGCGTCACGCCATCCCGCTCGCAGGCCGAGACCAGGCAGCGCCCGCTTTTCTTAGTGAAGCCAGTCTTCACACCGATGACGCCGTCAACTAGTTCGAGGAGCCGGTTGTGGTTCTTCAGTGAACGCGGATAGGGCGGGTTGCCGAAGGAGACGCGGATGTACCGCTGCCCGCAAATTTCGCGGAGCATGGAATTTCGCAGTGCTTCACGCCCCAGCAGCGCCATATCGTATGCCGTTGAGACGTGCCCTTCCGCCGCCAGCCCCGAAGGTGTGACGAAATGCGTCTGGCGCATCCCGATCTCCGCAGCGCGGGCGTTCATGCGCAGGGCAAAGGCCGGGAGCGAACCCGCCAGATGCAACGCCGTGGCGTTGGCCGCATCGTTGCCGCTGCTGAGCAGCATCCCACAGGCAAGACCGTAACGGGTCACGAGATCGCCCGCGCGCAGGCCCATCGAAGTGCCCTCGACCGCGACCATTTCGCCGGTGACCGCTATCTGAAGTTCGGGGTCGCCCGCTTCCAGCAGCAGCAGCGCCGTCATGATCTTGGTCGTGCTGGCCATGGGGGCCGGGTCATTTGCCCGCTTGCTCAGGAGCACCCGCGCGTCCGACGCGTCCAGCAGGACGGCACGGCGGGCCGAGAGCTCCGGCTCCAAATAAACAACTGCTTCCGGCGTATGCGCAAAGCCGACCAAGGGGATCCCGGTCGCCAGCGCAAACGCCAGAAACAGCGCCATGTAATGTTTCAAACTTCTGCGGATCAATTACAACACCTGCTTTCCACAAAGCGATTAGCTTGTTACAAAGCATGATTATGCGCCTGTCCGCCCGAAGATTCCACTTGTCCGGGAGATTTTGCTGGCTTGACCGTCAGGTCGGCCAGGGTCGGTTCATTCGCTCGTTAGCTCGGCCTTCGCCGCTTCAACGGCGGCTTCCACCGGGTCTTCCTCGCCCTTCTTCTTGCTCATCAGCTTATCGACCGTCTCGGTCAGTTTGGTGACAAGATCCGGCACGGAGCCGATCAGGCGCTCTGCAGCCGTCTCGGAACCCGTAACATATTTAATTGTGACGTCGCTGCCGCGCACGACAAGAAAGGCTACCGGGCTGATGGTCACACCCGCGCCGCCGCCGCCGCCAAAGAGTTCCTGGTTGCTCTTGGAGGGAAAATCCGAACCGCCGGAGGCGAAGCCGTAGCTCACCTTTGAAACGGGGATCACCATGATTTCGCCGAGCTGAATCGGTTCGCCGATGATGGTGCTGACATCCACAAGCTCCCGCATTTTTTCGATGGAGACTCCCAAAATGCCCGATGCTGATTTCTCTTTCATTGCCGTGCTCTCCTCTTATGTAAATTGTTAATGTCTGTCTGGGAATCCGTGTACCGCGCTCAGGCCGCCTCCGGCTTCTTCCTTTTCTTCGGCGGTTTCGCACCCCTTAGGAATTTCAGCAGCACGCGGATCAACAGGCGAACCGCCAGCGCGATCACCGCGGCCAGCAGGGTGCTGGGGCGAATCGCAAATTCCGCGCCGCACTGCACCTGCTTTTTATCCCACCCGGTAAAATCGGGGTGAATGTCAATCCGGCGGCTGCAGTTTCGCCTGAAGCGCAGGTGGCTGGCAAGAAAGCCGAGCGCAGGGAATATGGCAGCGCAGGTCTTTCCGTATTTTTCGGCGATTTCCGCAGGATCGCCGCCGGTGATGACGAGCTGTAGATCAAAACGCCGCACTTTAATAGACCGGTTGATCCCGTACCCGAATTTTTTCAGAGCGTCCACTGTCGCCCGCAGCAGCTCGATGAACCCCGGAATCCCCTGATACTGATAGAACCGCGCGAAGGCGCCGG
>JAVBOZ010000066.1:0-17891 GCA_031549985.1 Oscillospiraceae bacterium
ACGGCGACGGCGACGACAATGGCGCAACGGGCACGGATGTGACACCCACCCCCGCGCCACCCAAGAAGAATTTCTTCCAGTTGCTCATTGAGTGGCTCCAGAGCTTGTTTGGGTTGTTCTGATACTATTCCTTGAGAAAAAGCGTTGCAAGCGTTTCGAGGATTTCGTTTATACCGCGGGGTAGTATGAGTAGCGGAAGAAAGTAAAGAGATGCGACTTGCCCCCTTACATAAAAAGTGAGGGGGCAATTTTAAATCTTATGCTTGCAATTTGCCGAAAAAGCTGATAAAATATAAAAGGTATTTGAGTGCAATATGCGAAAACGGGATAATATAGTAACACGCAAGTGCGAATGCTCGAAAGAAAGAGATGCGATGGAAAAGCTGCGCTATGAAAATAAATACCTCATCGGCGCGGCGGCCGAGACGATGCTGCTGGGGCGTCTGCGCGCGGTTGCGGCAAGCGATCCTCATGCCAACGCGGAAGGGGCCTACCATATTCGCAGCCTTTATTTTGACGACTGCTACCGTACCGCGTTGATGGATAAAGAGGAAGGCTATGAGATGCGCGAAAAATTCCGCATCCGTTATTATAATTTGGATCCCTCACGTATTTTATGGGACAGCACACAGACGCTGGGCACAATGACTCGCAAATATACCGCCCCGCTGCGACTTGAGCAGGCGTGGCGAATGGGGGCGGGGGAGTATGACTGCCTGCGCGACAGCGACGATCCGCTCTTGCGCCGCTTTTATAATCAGGCTCTGCTGCGGCGTTTTCAGCCGCGCGTGGTGGTGGATTATGTACGCCTTCCGTTTTTGTTTCGCGATGTTCGCGTGACGGTAGACCAAAACTTGCACAGCGGCTTGTATCGCCTGGATTTCCTCAACCCCCGGATGCCCACCGTTCCCGTGCTGCCCGGTGGTCAAACCATTCTCGAGGTCAAATACGATCAGGCGCTGCCGGACATCATTCGCCGCGTTTTGGAAACAACCAATGTGCATCCCAGCGCAATTTCGAAATTTCTCATTTGCCAGCGTTTTCTTTATTAACCTTGCGCTTCAAAGGAAATATCTATATTTTAAGGAGTACCGGACATGCTGATCCAGAGCCTCGCCATCACAGACTATTTTAAGAAGAGCGCGCTTGAACAAGTGGCCAAAGTTTCCCTCCCAACGATGGCGATGGCGCTTTGCACGGCCTTTTTCTTAGGTCTGCTGGTGCTTCTCGTTTACCGGCTGACTTTCAGAGGCGTCATCTTTTCAAAGAGTTTTGCGCTTTCCCTGGTGCTGTTGGGAATGATCACATCCATGGTGATCGCCACCATTTCTTCCAATCTGGCGCTTTCGCTTGGCATGGTGGGCGCGCTCTCAATTGTCCGGTTCCGAACGGCTGTCAAAGACCCTGTCGATACTATTTTTATGTTCTGGTCGATTGGCGTAGGTATAATGTGCGGCGCGGGTCTTTACCTCATCGCCCTGGTTGCTACGGTTGTGATGGGCGGGCTGTATTATCTGCTGGGTTTTGTGGTGAAGCGCCGCAGCGAGCCTTTTCTGCTGGTGATCCGCTACGAGACTGAGTATGAGAAAAACGTGACCTGGATTCTTGGGAGACTGGGGAAATACAATATAAAGTCCAAGACCATGAACGGTGCCGAAAGTGAGCTTGCGCTGGAAATCACCATGAACGAGCGTGTCAACGCGGTCATCGCCAAGGCACAACAGATGGACGGAATCCGTAACATCAGCCTCGTCAGCTACGAAAGCGAATTTGGGCTGAGCTGATTTGTCACAAGCCTTGGCAGCAAAACAATAACTCAGCGGAAGCAGTTGGCGGCTTCCGCTTTTTTCCGTTTTTGCCACAGGAATTCCTAAAAATCCCTTCGTCAAAACAGCTAAAAAGGAGGTTGCTTTTCTGGCGTTTTGAACGAAGAGTAATTTTCCCCATTGACAATGGTTTTAATATGTAGTATCTTTATACTGCAGGTAGGTATGCGTATTTTCCCATGCTGTACTCTGTACTGCGGCTGATTTTCGGCTGCGGCGTTGATAAGGTTTCGAATCCAATGAAAGCAAAATGGAGGTTGATGAGGAATGCGTAGAACAAAAGCAAGAAGGGGATTGAGTGGGTTTCTTGCGGTTCTGATGGCAATTTCAGTGCTGTCCTCCGGGTTGACAGCGGTGGTATCCGCCAAAGATTGGGGGGATCCAACGAACTGGGCGGTGCCGCGCACAATTGCGCAGGCGCCTAAAGTTGAGTTTATTGTGCCGGACCGCATCATGGTGGCCGACGCGAACGGATACACCTATGGCACTGGGGTGGTTCCGCAGGACTATATAATCAAGTTCAGCCTGACAGATCCGGTTGGGCAGGGCTTAGCCATCGTCGCGAACTCTGTCAAAATCAGTTATTCCAACATCTCAAATGACCATTTGCTGGATCTCAAGATCCGGCAGCATCCTACGGTCGCCGGCGTCTATCACTTTGGATTTGGCGAAGGCGGCGTCGCGACAATGGGCGATACGATCAAACTGACCGTATCCTATAAGACGCAGGATAACGGCGGCACGCAGCGCAGCTGGAGCACGAGCAGTTACTGCACGGTCGACAACAAGCGCGGCGAAGCCTTTGTTGCTTATATGGTTAAAAAGGCCGGAATGAGCGGAACGGCGGAGCACTGGACTGACAGCGTTCTGTTTATGGATGGGAGCCTGGGCACTTTATCCACGCGGCCCGGAATGCAAAAAATGACCGGTGGCTCAAATGCAGAGGCGGCGTTTTCCTACGGATTTCTGTCGCCCATGCTGCGCACGAGCGGCGATTCAACGGGGTTTCATGAGTTTTGCTCCATTTGGGGTATGCCAAACGTCGATGGTATAAATTATGATCGTCTGATTTCGGGTGATGCTCTGTTCCCGGGCTATCTCTTCCGGGTAAAAGAGGAGTGGGCTGTTGATCCGTGGACTCTTGGTTCAACGAACTCCGATAATGAAGATTTGCCGCAGCTGCGCGGGCTGATGGATAACTTTATCCCGGTTGCCCACTATTATTATGACGTGGCCCCAAGCTTTACAGGAAACAAACCCATCAAGATTACTGGTTTTTCGAAGGGGAAAAGCGGCGGCGACGCAAATTGTAACGAACACACGATCAACAGGCTTAGCGGTGGGGCGACATTGCCGGGGACGTTTGCCCTCAGCGGCGGCAATGAGGGGTCGGCGACGCTTACGCTTGGTGGGGACAGGACGATCGGCACCACAACCACTTGGCGAGTCTCTCGCAGGCACCAATATGAGTATACAAATTTCTGGCAGCAAAAAAAGAAAATTACTTACTATGAGAAGATTGACGTTGCTGTCCACTTTTATGACAAGCAGTATCTGCGCAAGGTAGTGCAGGATATCCAGGCGCTGAACCTTCAGGAAAGCTGGATGCTTGACGCAGAGCGTGGTAGCTACGACGATGAGTTGAAGCTACTGAATCAGGCAGGCACGGCGAACCAGTATTATATCCCATACCACGAGTTTGAAGCTGCTTACGCCAGGGCGGTGGCAATCCTCAACCGCAGCGATGTACCGACCGCCAGCGGTGACTCGGCTGATATGCAGCGTGAAATTGATCTTGCGACGGCTAACCTTCTGAGCAATATTCAGAGCACGGAAGGCGACCCCTTCAAGATCGCCACCCCAACCGGTTTCGCAGCACGTTATCAAGCGAGCACCGGCTCCGTCTTCCAGCGCGGCCAGGCTAAACTGGTGCTCAAGCCTGCCGAGTACGGCGGGGTGGATATCTATATGTTGAACAAAGATTTTCCGGATGAGTATTGGCTCCCCAGCACCGTTAACTACAAATATTTTGAAGACAATGACTTCGAGCTGCTGGATAAAGCGGTTCAGGACGTCCTTTTGGATCGTCCGCTGGACCTTCGTTACCAGGCGGTGGTTGCCCAGCAGCGCGCGAACCTGAAAGATGCGCTCTATCCCGACGGCCAGCTCATAAAATACAGACGCTACAAGGCGACATTTGAAAGTTGGAACGGCGCGATCTGGGATGAAAAGCAGGTACGTGTCTATGATGAAATTTTGCAGCCCGCCACGAACCCGACCCGGAATCAGTATATCTTCGATGGCTGGGAAAAACAAGTTGGTCCTGATCAATGGGAAAGGGTTCGCTTTGATCTGGCCCCGCAGATCATGGGTATTGAGGATGTGCATTACCGCGCGATTTGGGTCGCCAATGCGTTGGTAGGCTATTTTGACACCTCACCTTCTACTTATACGATTGATCCGATTCTGGCGTACTGCCCGGGCGGCCAGCTTTATCCGCCTACGGTGGATCTGAACGATAAGCTTTATGGATACACCTTTGGGGGATGGGTCGACGCCGTCACCGGCGAGCCCGCGTTCACAGCGGCAGAGCCGTATCTGGTTGCCACTGAGCGCGGAGAACGGCATTTCCGCGCCGTCTGGAAGCCGGTCGCCAACGACGTCGTCTTCTGGCGGATGCAAAACGGGCAGGAGGAATGGATTCGCGTCGCAGATCAGCTATACGACACCAATATCCTGAAGCCTGATGGTGTTCCGGTGCGCCAGGGCTATAGCTTCCTGGGTTGGGCAAACGAACCCGGCGGCGCGCTGATCGATTGGTCGCAGCCGGTCAAGATGACGGTTGGGCACCGTGGTCCGGCCAACGAGAAGCTGGTTAAGAGCTTCTATCCGGTTTATAGCAACACGGGGCCGTATACGCTGGCATTTTATAGTGACATTCCGAGCGGCAGCAACTTCATGAAGTACAATAAGATTTTTCGTCCAGACGATTTGCTGATCTATCTGGATGCCACGACGCCGGCAAAGGATGCTCTGATGCCTGGCGACACCTTCAATAACCTGCCGTCTACCTATTGGCCGACCAAGGCTGGCGCGCAGTTCACAGGGCGCTGGCTGTACCTTGACGAGAACACCTGTACGTTACAGCCCTTTACCGGGTTTGACGGCTCAGGGCCTTTCTCAGGCGGAGCAAATAACCTCGCTAAAATGCCGTCCCACAACCTCTATCTCTTCCCGGAATTCACCGGTGAGGAGCGGCGCTTAGTGTTCCACGCCAACAATGGCCCGGTGACAGGCTTCCAGGAACCCTTGCGCATCCTTGGGAAACCGGCGGGCGAAGCCTTTGAAATAGGTGATATTCCCACCCCCAGTGCGGATAACTATCGCTTCCTCGGCTGGTTTTATGCCGACGGCACAACAAAGTTCCTTGCGGAAGAAATGCCATTTACGGCGCAGGAGGAAATTCACCTTTATGCCCACTGGCAGGTGCTGCGGCAGGATAACGTCAGTATCAAGATGACGCCTAACCAGACCGCTACGCCGGGCACAGAAAATGGCGCGACGTTACTGCCGGGCGATTGGATCAAGCTGGACGTCAGCCTGCGCTCATCCTTTGCGGTGCATGGCAATTATACGGTGATTTATTACGATAAGACCTATTTTGAGCCTTGCTGGCCCGAGATGAACATGCCCTATATTGAAAAGATTCAGGGCGGTTCTCAGAGCAGCGGCGGTGGAATCCTGGAATTCATCACGGTCAACCCGGCAAACGGACTGTGGAATCTCGGGAACGTGGAAGGCGACGTCAATGTACAGCCGCCCATTGATTATCCCGCGCAATGGAAGGATGCCAACAATCAACTGCTGCCGCAGTATCAAAACTACGGTGCCATTGCCGTTAAAGTCCCCTATGATTTCACCACAAACCCAGGTGGCGTCGCCTTCGCGAACGATACCGCGTGGTTCAGTTTCTACCTCCGAGTGAAGGATAGTCAGAGCATTGACAACGAAGGCGTTCCTCACCCGGCTCCGGCTACTCCGGAGGGCAAGACGGCGGACATCTTCTTTTCCGAGCTTGCGTGTCGCGATTTCGTGGCGGGCAGGCGCAACAGTCCGATGTATTACTGTGCCGCGCCGCCAAGCGACAGTTACGAGACCGTTGAAATTTTGACGACGCCTCCGCTGCAATATATCATTGAAAATATTCAAGATCCTATTTCGGTGACGTTTGTGACTGATGCGGCCAAGGGTATTGCGGTTGACAGCCATGGGCAGGAAGTCAGTGCCATACGTTTTGAAAAGGGCATGACCATCGGGGGACTGAAAGCGGCCGACAAGTGGCCGGAAATTCTCGAAGAATTGCAGTGGCGTTTCGTGGGGTGGGTAACCGAAGACGACTATGCGCTGTATCAAGACAGCCCTGTGGATCTGCTCGCCCGTGTTCTGCCGGACACCCATGCGTTCATCGAATCTAAGACTCTCTATGCTGTTTATACGCAAGCCAAGCAGCACATCCGCGTGGAATATCGCCTTGAGAATCTGCCCGGTTCGGCGGAGCCCTATGACGGCAGCAACTACTGGGAAGGCGACGTAATTCGCGGCACTACTTTTTCAGTAAACCCGGGCGATGCATGGTATCGTGCGCCAGACTTCTTCCCTGGCTACACCTATAAGCCCGAAGCCAGCCGTCTGGCTGTGGATGGCGCTGTGATGAAGGATGAAGTGCTTTGGCTGTACTATGCGCGCCAATACATCACCTTCCGCTTTGATATGGACGGCACGAACAACGGCATTATTTGGGAGCCCGTCACAGAGGCATACAACACCGACGCAAACGCGGCCTTCTATAATTCGCTGATTGCGGGCGGTGTGCCTAGCAAGGTAGGGTATACCTTCGACGCGACCCGCATTGTAGTCAAGGCGGATGGGACGGCTCGGCCGACTAAGTTCCTGACGGATACGACGCTCAAACCGGCCTGGCTGCCGAAACAGGTGAATCTCAAGTTTATCGTGACGAACGGCAAATATCCCGAGAGCGGCCCGGCATATTGGGTGGTGGGTTACGAAGACGGCATCGAAGTGAATGTTGGCGATGACTTCAAGGATTTGATACCGAAGTACCCCGAGGACTACACGGTTTCCGTCCCCGCCGGATATAAGCACCTTAAGGTTGATGTGAAGAATACCATAGTTCCCGCTACCGATGACGCAGAGGTGCTCATTGAGGTTGGCAAAGTCACTTTGGATGGGCGTCCGGTTACGCGCTATCTGGTTGTGCCCGGCGTCACTGATCCGATGGCCTTCCCTGGCGGTGGTATTCTGGTGCCTGCAGGGAATGAAGTGCTGATCCCCACCAAGGCTGAATTGATTGCCATGTTTGGGCAGGACATTCCGGAGATCGTGCGCGATCTGGGTAAGATTGACCGTATCAACCTTGTCTCCGGCGCGCTGGAAGTCCCGACGGTCTACGATGAAAACAAAGTACCGCCGCAGCAGCAGGGAGTCGTGGTTCCGGCCGGCAGCAAGTCGACGCCGGTAGAGGTCTATATCTATATGACCATTCCGGATTACTTCTACCTCAACTACAATGCAAACGGCGGCACCTGGAAGGGTACGGCACCCTCGCCGGCCTATTATGCCTTCGTTCTGAATCAGCTGATCGACAAAACGGAGTTATTGGCTAATCCCACTGCGACGCCCATTCTGACGCGCGCCGGTTATCAGTTTGTCGGCTGGAGTCTCAACGCGGCAGCGCGGCAGGCGGACGGTTCGGTTCAGATGATGAGTGCCTACAGGAATACGACACAGCAGCTCTACGCGGTTTGGGTGCCTGAGGTCACTTACGTTCCTGGCGCTGAGCTCACGATACCTTCGGCGACAGAGGCTTTCCCGAATTATTATGGGGCGCAGATGTCAATTCCGCAGACAGCGTTGCCCAAGGAAGGCGACGCAGGTGTCACCGCCTCAAAAGCAGGCTGCGTCCTGGTTGGCTGGGCAACCACCGAGCAGGCAGCGCCCTCAAAGACCGCCACACAGCCCGGAGCGATTGCTTACACGGCTCCCGTGACGCTGTATCCGGTTTGGAAGATCAAGACCTACACCATTGCGTTTGATAATACAGGGGTGAACATTGGCTCAAACGTTCCGCCCATAACGAACGTCGGTTGGGGTGAAGATGTTTCGATTCCTGCGACGGAACCGCTGGCCAACGGGAAGGAGTTCCTTGGCTGGACGGATGTCCAGGGCGGCAATACGGTGAAGTACTCCGCGCCCGGTACGATCACCGCATTCCAGCCGAGCGCGGCGGACGGAGCAACTATTACGCTCTATCCGGTATGGGAGACGCTATACTATACACTTCTCTTCGAGCTTGGTTCAGACCCGCTTATTCTCGGTACTCCGCCGTATCAAATGCAGAATCTAACCTATGGTATGGAATATGCGCAAAGCGCACTGCCCAATCCTATCATCACTGAAGGCTGGGATCTCCACAAGGACGGTTACGTGTTTAGCCACTGGGCAGCGACCGAAAACGGCGCGAAGGTCGATCCGATTGTCATCACCGGTGATATGACGCTCTATCCGGTCTTTGTGCCCGAGTATCAAGAGGTCTACCTTACGAACACACTCGACCGCGGCACTGACGTAATTGTTGATGATGACCTGCATTATGTTTATGGCTTCCCGGCAAACACGACGCCTACGGTTATGTTTGGAACGGACTACGCGAATGTGGGCGGGCTGGTGCATGTAGTTGGCGACGGAAGAATTGTTGATATTACGAACGGCTCTATAATAGGAACAGGGTATACGATTCATCTCTCCAATAATACCCTTCCGACAGGGCACCCCAACAAGCTAACGACCTATTACTTTGTTCTCTTTGGCGATACTGGCGACGGAAAAATCAACCAAACCGACGTTACCTATTGCGAATCCGTGCTGGGCTCGATTCCCACGCAGATGACGCCAAAGATCTTCGCCATGACATTCTTGAATGCCTCCGATTTTTATGCGCCGGCGACTGTGCAGGCGCGTGAGGCCATTCGGAGCGGCAATATCGCGCAGGCCTCTGCCGCAACGCGTCGCCGCGCTGTAGTTCGCGCATGGGCTGTCAGCCAGGGAGGTTGACTTTAGACGCAGCCAAAATCGCAGCAAAAAACCAAAGCAAACAGGCGCCGCAGTTAAGCGGCGCCTGTGTTATTGTTGAGGGTGAGGGCAACATTTTGCCCCCTGCCGTTTCAATAATACGACAGGGGGCCGGGTAATTCTGTGGGCGGCAATTTATTCGTAGCCCTTCATGCCCTTGAAGATCTCTTCGCCATAGACGTTGTTCTCATCCTTCGCATGCAGCGGATACCACACTTGCGCAAAGAAGGGGTTGACCTTGGCTTCGGCGTCGAAGTTCCACGGCGTAAAGGGGTTGTTGAAATCGCCTTCATTGGGACCGGGCAGGTCGTCGGGGCACCAGTGGCCGCCTTTCAGAACCAGATTTGGGCTCATTTCAAAGGTGTGCCCGTGGGCGCAGCGCCAAGTGAGTTTCTTATAGGGATCGCCGTCGTAGCTTTCACTGACCAGCGCGCCGCCGCGGAACTCCGCTGCCTTTTGCAGCTCGGCCACCGTCAGTTCGCTGAGTGCTTTGCCTTCGTCATAGCCATGGTCGAGATTCAGCGTCTTGCCAAAGCTGGTGGTGCGCTCCGCCTTGGGCGGAAGCCAGAGCTTGAAGGTCTTCCAGGTACCGATGGCCTCCCAGGCCTTGCGGCTGCCGAAATAAGCGTTGATACGCGCCTCGTTATTTGTCTCGAACCAGTTCATGGTGCCATAGACCGGCGTCTTCGTCAGTCGCTTCATGCCGAGGGTCTTAACCAAACCCTTGGGAGCAATCTTCGCCAGCTTATAGAACCAGGGCAGATCCGCCGCAATTTCCGCAAAGTACTGCTTAATCGGCTTGTTTTCGCGGAAGTGGAGGTACGATTCCAGCACATCGGAATCCTCATACCACTGGCCGTGGAAGTTGCGCAGGGTGTGCCAGTTGATTTCAAACAGCTGTTCCGGCGAACCCAAGCCAAGCGCACCCAGAAGCAGGCATTCGAACTCGTAATTGGTGATACGATAATCCGCGCCCGAGCCGATATTATAGAACCCGCGCCAGAAGTCCTCCGAAACCCAATCTTCGCAGAGGTTGGCCAGCAGGCGACCGCTGTCTTCCACCGTCGCCCATTCCAGAACGCCGTTCATCGGCACGTGAAACATGATGGGGTCGTAGTTCTTGATGATATTGGCGTAAAGGATGCCGCTCTGACGCAGTGAGACCCAGTGTTTCAGCCCGGATTCGGCGAAAATGCTCTCGGCGATGGTCTTGCTGATGGCGTAATGGTCATAGACGCTGCACTTGAGCGGATCGCCGCAGCGGCCCCAGTGGATGGGGGCATCGCGTTCGCCGGTTTCGGCAACGGTGCCGATGTAGACCGTGCGGATGTCGTCGGCATTGGGCTGCGCCTTGACGGCGTTGACAATGTTGCGCGCCGCAGTGACGTTGGTCTTGATCGTCCCGCGCGGGTCATAGTCCGCAGCAGGGCTGACCATGCCGCCCACATGCAGCACGACGTCTGCCCCGGTGACGCCAGCCAAAACATCCTCGTAGTTGTTGAGGTCGCCCCACGTGAATTTCACGCAGGGGTCGTTGGCGTAGGCCGCGAACTTGGCTCGGGTCTTTTCGCTGTCCCGGTTTAACAGAACGATGTCATATTTGTCCTTGCGTTTGTACAGTTCCTGGAATCCGTACCAGCCCATATTGCCGGAAGAGCCTGTCAGATATACCGTTTTCTTTGCCAATTAGATCCCTCTTTTCGGTGGATTTTTTATATTGTAACATAGAAAAAACATGCAATAATTCCATAATGGAATATTCTTATGAACTTTCTGTAACACTTGAAAATCCCACTTGCGCTTTCCGTCAGGCTGTGGTACAATACTAACAGACAAAAAGTGAACCGCCGTTCACAACAGAATAGAAGAAGGAGCATGAGCATGGATAATCGTTTTGCCATCAAGGAATACCTGGACGCCCAAGCGGTCACAGAGGAACTGGATGCGCTGATCCAAAAGCCGATTTATTCAATCAAGAAGGCAAAGTTGGCCGAATACGAGGCGGAATACTACGGTAAGAGATGTACGAAATCCAAGGCGATGATCGATCAGGCACGCGGCATCATCCCCGGCGGGGTGCAGCATAACCTGGCGTTCAACTACCCCTTTCCATTGGTGTTCACCAAGGCGCAGGACCACTATTTACTGGACGCGGACGGCAACGAGTACTTAGACTTCCTTCAGGCGGGTGGGCCGACGATATTGGGGTCGAATCCCCCTGCAGTGCGCGATCAGGTGAAGGAGCTGCTGGACACCTGTGGGCCTTCCACGGGTCTGTTCCATGAATTTGAGTATAAGCTGGCGAAAAAAATCGCCGACAGCGTCGAGACTGTCGATATGTTTCGCATGCTCGGGTCGGGTACAGAGGCTTGCATGGCGGCGGTGCGCGTGGCGCGTCTTGCCACAAAAAGCAAGAACATCGTCAAAATGGGCGGCGCATACCACGGCTGGAGCGATCAGCTGGCCTATGGCATCCGTGTACCGGGCAGCAAGTTCACCCAGGCCAGCGGCGTGCCACTTTACCTCTTCAAACACACCCAGGAGTTTTTCCCCAACGACCTGGATTCGCTCGAGCGCGTACTGTTTATGAACCGCTTCAATGGCGGCACGGCGGCGGTGTTTATTGAACCGGTCGGCCCCGAGAGTGGAACACGTCCTTTGGATTTTGATTTCAACAAAGGCGTTGAAAAACTCTGCCGCAAATATGGCGCGCTGATGATCTTTGATGAAGTGGTTACCGGCTTCCGCATCGGCATGGCGGGTGCGCAGGGTTTCTTTGGCGTCTCACCAGATCTGACGATCTTTGGCAAGGCTGTCGCGGGCGGATATCCCGGCGCGGGCGGCATCGGCGGCAAAAAAGAGTGCATGAAGTATTTGGGCGCGGGGCTGGATGGTTCCACGAAGATCAAGAAGGCGCTCATCGGCGGCACGATGGCGGCCACCCCGGTCAGCTGCGTGGCGGGTTACTTCACACTGGAAGAGATTGACCGCACCAATGCCTGCGCGAAGGCCGGCGAGATGGGCGACCTGTTGACGGCTGGCCTGAAGGCGCTGGTCAAAAAATACAACTTGCCCTTCGTGGTGTTTAACCAGGGCAGCATCTGCCACCTTGATAACGCGGGCACTATGCACTACGCCATCGACTGGAGCAAGCCTTGGGGGATCCCCGGCGTGCTTAAGGCCACCGGCGTACGTAAGAAGGAGATGGAGCACATGGGCGCGGCCTATATGGCCGAGGGCATCGTCACGCTGGCGGGCAGCAGGCTTTATACCAGCGCGGCTTACACGCCCGAGCTGATTCAAGAGGCCCTGAACCGCTTTGAGCGCGTGTTTGCTAACTGCGAACGCGTCCCGGCGGGGGAATAAAAGGAGGCCGTCATGCTTTCCGTTTTTGCCTGGTTCGGCTTTGAGTTGCCTAAAGAAGAGCTTTTCCCCATGATCAAACGGGTGGGGTTTGAGGGTGTCACATTTTGGTGGAGCGGCTACCCAAACCAGCCGGACTACAGGCTTCAGCCGGAACTGGCGCGAAAGGCGGGCCTTCACGTCGAAAATGTACACGCGCCTTACTATGAATCCAGCTCACTTTGGGAGGACAGCGAAGAAGGCGAGGCCTTCGCGCGGATCTTATTGAACGGAATTGACGAATGCGCCGCACATGAAATTCCAGCGATGGTGATGCACCCCTGCCGCACCGACGCGCCGCCGGCAAGTGAGATCGGCTTTCGCCGTTTCGCTGCCATCATTGAGCGCGCGGAACAGCGAGGTGTCAACGTCGCGATCGAGAACTTAGACGCGCCCACGCCCATTGAGCGGGCCGCGCTGCTGCTGGAACGCTTCGATTCGCCGCGCTTTGGCTTGTGTTTCGACAGCGGGCATCATAACGCCCGCACGGTTGTGGCGCCGGAGACCGACCTGCTGGCCCGCTTCGGTCACCGGCTCATGGCGCTGCATCTGCACGACAACGACGGCACGGACGACCAGCATCGCTTGCCCTTCAACGGCAATATTGACTGGCCTTTCATGATGCGGCGAATCAAGGCCACGGGCTACCTGGGCAATATTCATCTGGAAATCCGCAATGATGACTGTCGGACTTTGCCGCCGGAGGCATTTCTGGCACAGGCGTACCAGCGCGCGGTAAGGCTGAGTTGTTGCGAAGCTGAAAGGGCGGAATAGCATTTGGAGCGGACAAAAAGGAACCCTTCCATTTCGATTGCACGCGTGCTTGGAATGGATTTGATTTTGCTGTGTCATTTGACTTCGTGGCTTCATTGGGATTATCTGCCACAGCTATTTAACGTAGGCGTTCCATTATTTTTGCTCATTTCCGGCTATCTCAGCGGCGGTCGTTTTGAAAAGCAGCCCAGCTTCTGGTTGAAAAAACGGCTTACGAAAATCTGCGTTCCCATGTATTTGCTGGCAGGATTTCTTGTTTGCTATACTGTGATAACGGAACACCATTTTAGAGTATCTGAAATTTTTGTTTATCTTTTCAATCTACAGGGAACGCGCTATATGTTCCCTTTGCCAATTTGGGCACCCGAGATTCCGGGTACCAGACACCTGTGGTTTTTGACGGCGATCATGTTGTGCTATTGTATGACTGCTGTCTTTTATAAAGCGGAAGACCATCATCCTCTGAGTAAAAGATTTTTCATTGGTTTGCTCGTCGTCATTCTGTGTGCGCAATGTGCGCTGTTTTCGTTCCAAATACAACTTCTTTATTTTGCAACATACTTTTTGGGCTTTTTCTTGGCGCGCTTTCCATTGAAGAACAAGCTGGGTTTGAAGTATTGTTTGTTGACAGTGGTCATGTTGATTGGCTTGGGCCTACGTTTTTATCTGCGAGAAACGCAGCGCGATGCGCCGCTATATGTAGGATTGGTAGTACCACTAACGCATACAGCATTAGCCTTGTGGATTTTAGGCACAATTACTTTGCTGTATAGGCGCTTTCCGGCTCAAATTCGTAACATGACAGAAAATTTTACGTGGCGCTTGGCTGACCAGCTTTCCTTTTTTGTCTTTCTAACACACTATATGTTTTTGGTGGGGCCGTTTCAGTTGCCACAATCGCATCCCTTTATGGGGACTTTGCTGTTTTTTGTACTTTCCTTCGTTTCCGCTTTTGCGCTTTTCCTTGTCACGCGTATACCGTCCATTCTTCGCAAACAGAAATTATTTGAAATATAAGGAGGCCATTATGGACATCATGGAAGCAAGGCAGGCCGTTATCGCGGCGGGGCTGAAACTTGTGCAGACTGGGCTGATTGCCCGCACCTGGGGCAACGTCAGCGCCCGCGTGGATGCCGAAAGCTTTGTTATCACGCCTTCCGGCAAGGCCTATGAAAGCCTGACGCCGGAGGACATTGTGCTGGTCAAGATCAAAGACCTGAGTCATGAGGGTGACATCAAACCCAGCAGCGAAAAAGGGATTCACGCTCAGGCCTATGCCCTGCGGCCTGAAGTCGGTTTTGTGGTGCATACTCACCAGAAGAACGCTTCTATTCTCAGCGTTATGGGTAACGATCTGCCGCTCAACGGAGCCACCGGCTGGTGGGCCGATCTGTTGGGCGAGACCGTTCCACTGGCGAAATATGGCCTGCCCGGTACAGGTAAGCTCCGCAAGGGCGTAACCAACGCGCTCAAAAGGCAGCCTGATTCCAAGGCCGTCTTGATGGCGCACCACGGTGCGCTCTGCGTTGGGCAGGACGCCGACGAGGCCTTCAAGGTTGCCGACGCGCTTGAACAGGCCTGCCAGCAGTACCTTGCCCGCCGCCTGCTCGAATTCACGGGCGATCTGGTCGAAACCGTTGACGGCGTCCATGCTCTGCTGGCCAGGCGACGCGCGGCCAACAAGCCCGCGCCCGCCGAACCCGCCCCCGTGCTGGAGGCATTCACCAGCTTCCGCAGCGGCGACGCGTTTTGCATGAAGCCCGAGGCCGCGCAGGGCTGTTACATCGATGTCAGCCTGAGCAGCGGAGAGATTCTCGGCGACGAACCCGCAGCTGAAGAGCCGACTACCCTTGAGATGCATCGGGAGATCTATCGCAAAAACAGCAAGGTCAACGCGATAGTGCATAGTCAAAAGCCCGACATCGTCAGGGTTTCAAACAGCGGGGCGAAGAAGCTCAAACCCCATCTGGATGATTTTGCTCAGATCGCGGGCATCAACCTGCGCTTTGCTCGGTTCAACCCGAATAGTCGCCTGGAGGGCGCGAAGCTGGTCAATAAGGCGCTCAAGGGGCGCAGCGCAGTGATGCTTGAGGGCAATGGTGCGCTCTGCGTTGGCAGCAATTTGGATGAGGCACGCGCGGTGGAGACCGTGGCCGAGAAGAACTGCGGCGTTTCGATTGCGGCGGATATGTTCCCCAAGGCCAAGGTGATCGGAGCCATAGATTCGCTGCTCATGCGCTTCATCTATGTGAAGAAATATTCGAAGAAGAAGTAGATGTTTGCAGCCAATGCAAATGCTTTTGCAAAATACACCCACTAAATCAATGAGCGCCCACTGCGGCTTTAAGCTGCGATGGGCGCTCTTTTTGCGATATGGGTGCCTCATTGTGATTTCAGTGCAACAGAGAAAGAAACAAAACACGTATGGATGCGGCCTAAACTTCCGCCTGTTCTTTTAACTGTTGCGCAAGCTTTCGCCGTTCGATCAGGTCCGCTTCCACCTCCTTGGGGTCATGCGGATACTTGAACAGGAAGAGCGCAACCAGCACGATCACCTCTCCGAAGAAGACGCCGACATGCATCAGCGGCCAGATGCTTTTGAGAAAGCGCTGCGGTTGTTTTTCCAGAGGGATGTCCCAGCCCTGGTATTGCGTCCATTGCAGCACGGCGTTGCTAAATACGCTGCCGATGTTATTCTTGATCAGCTTGTTGATCATGCCGTCTACGGCGTTGGTCATGCCCTCGCTGCGAATGCCCGTCTTCCATTCCACATAGTCAAACATCTCATAGTCCATCATCCTGTGAGGGATGGGCGACCACATGTCCATGACGTTTTTGACCGCGTCCATGACGAACATATACAGAAGGCGCGGCCAGGATTGATAACCGACGAAGAACACCGTCGAGCGCATGATCATGATAACGATCACGTGCGCCTTGATGAAATTGATCTTTCCGCCGAAGAGATTGACGGCCCGGATCGCCAGTGGCGAAAGAATGAATCCGGGCAGGCCGGTCAGGATCCCCTTGAGCGTATACAGCAACTCGCCGCCGTATTCCTTGCCTCCCAGACGCAGCTTCGGTAGCAGAAAGCGATAGAACAGCAGTTCATCCGTCTTGGGGATGAACAGGCGAACAAAGTTGACGACAGTCCACATGATGAACCATCGGTTGTGCCTGACTACGGCAAAGCTTTCGCGCAGAGTCGGCGGGCGCTTGGCCTCTTCTTCCGTCTCGTCTTCACCCTTGACTTTCACGGTGAAATCGACGCGCTGTTTGGCGTAAGAGGGCAGCCAGCGGCAAAAGATCGTCAGCGGCGTAAAGATCAGCGCGCCCCAAATCATGATCTGATAATCCGTGATGCCCAGTGTGTCCTTGAGGCCCATCAGAATATATGGGATGCCCCCCAGCGCACCGGCAACATGCCCGCCCAAGGTTTTCCAGAGCTGCAGTACGCCCCGTTGCTCGGAATGCGGTGAGGTGCCCGCCCAAATTTTTGATTCGCTAACCGCGTTGGCGGTGCTCATGATGTCCGCGAAAAAGCTGATGATCGTCCATTGAATCAGGCGCTGCACCGGCGTCAGGCCGAAGTTGAAGCACTGTGCCAGGATCAGCAGAGGGCTGAGCGTCGCGTTGAAGCGCATCACCCACCGGTGCACCTGTTGGCTGAAACGCCTGCGATCCATATGTGCGCCGACCAGAGGATCGTTGATCCCATCCCAGGTGATGGTAATCACATCGGAAATGCTCTTCGTATTCGGCGTAATTTTTCCCTTGCCCATGCCGATGTAAAGCCTGTCTTTGATCCCTGTATACCCGTTCATGAAGCCCTTCAGGCCTTCGGCAAAGAACTGGATGCCGCCTTCCCAGGGGTGGAGTTGCTCATCGAGCAGAGCGTCCCCCCGCCACCAGGTGACGGGGTGGTGAACCGCCTGGCGAATCTGGGCCCTGGTCGTCTCGCTCATTTTGGCCACGGAAAAAGCTCCTTCATGGGTTTATTTTATTTTGAATGTCTTGATCTCGAACGGGCGGAGCGTAAAGCTCAATTCATTGCCTGCAAATGGTACGGGGCGGTCTTCGCGCTCCAGCAGGTTGCATTCAGAGGCCTGCGCGATCTCTTTGAAGAACCGCAGCGCCACATCGGCACAAGCGCCGGTTTTTTCAACCACCCGCACGATCCAGGCGTCTTCGGCCTCGCATTTTTTGACCGCCTCCAGCGTCACATTGCTCGCTGAAACGCTGATGAACGAAACCGCCGCCGCGCACTTCGCCGCCGCGGCTTCCAGCCGAATAGGCAGCATCGGATTGTTCAGCGCCAGCCCGCGGGCCAGGGTGCCCGCTGCGCGCCAGTCGCCCGCATGGGGGTAAAGGGAATAGGTGAAATAGTGCTCACCGTAATCGGAGAGCGGGTCGGGGTTCAGCGGCCCCTTCAGCAGCGACATCATCATGCGCGTTTCGTGCACCTCGAAGCCGTATTTGCAGTCGTTGAGCAGGCTCAGCCCGTATTCCCTCTCCGAAAGGTCGACAAAGTTGTGTGCCGAGACCTCAAATTTCGCCTTGTCATAGGGGTCGTGGCGGTAGCAGGAATTTTCAATGGTGGCGTAGGCGATATCGCGCGTATAGCGCGCCGCGCGGATGTCGGTCTCAAAGACCACCTTCAGCAGCTTTTGCCGCTCCTGCCAGTCGATGAAGGTCTCAAAGTCAACGCGATCCAGCTCATTATAAAGAAGGATGTTTTGC
>JAVBOZ010000168.1:0-20453 GCA_031549985.1 Oscillospiraceae bacterium
CGATGGACGCTCGCCCAAGGCGTTTTTTCTTGAAAAGAAGAGTTATGATTTGAAGCGCAGTATCCATAAAACATGCAGAGCGAAAAAGCGAAAAATTTCGAAGTTTTTCGCTTTACCCTGTCGCACACAACAACGCCATCCGCGCTTGCATTTTGATGACGCATCTGTTATACTAATAGCCATATTCACAACCAAACACTGTGACGGAGGAGCATCATGAGGATTTACAACACGCTGACAAGGCAAAAGGAAGAACTGATCCCGCTGCATGAAGGGGAGTTCCGCATTTATGGCTGCGGGCCGACAGTGTATAACTACTTTCACGTCGGTAACGCGCTGATGCTGTGTATCTTTGATGTGCTCCGGCGCTTTTTGGAATACCGCGGCTACCGGGTGAACTATGTCCAAAACTTCACTGACATTGATGACAAGATCATTCGCCGCGCGAACGAAGAGGGCGTGGATTATACGTTCATCAGCGAACGCGCAATTCAGGATTATTGGGTGGACGCCAAGGGGCTAAACATTCGCCCCGCAACGGCGCACCCCAGGGCGACCGAGCATATCGGCAACATCATTGCGATGATTGAGGCGCTGGTCGCCAAAGAACATGCCTACGAAGCGGATGGCGACGTCTATTTCAGCACCCGCAGCTTTGCCGAATACGGCAAGCTTTCGCATCAGCCGCTGGAGGACTTGGAGGCCGGCGCGCGGATCATGGTCGGCGAACGCAAGCGCGACCCCATGGATTTTGCCCTTTGGAAGGCCGCAAAGCCGGGTGAGCCCGCTTGGGATTCACCCTGGGGGCAGGGGAGGCCGGGCTGGCACATCGAGTGTTCCGCCATGGCCAAGGGGCTGTTGGGCGACACCATCGATATCCACTGCGGCGGGCAGGATCTTGTATTTCCGCACCACGAAAACGAGATTGCCCAGAGCGAATGCTGCAACGGCGCACCCTTTGCTCGCTATTGGATGCATAACGGCTATATCAACGTAGACAACGTGAAGATGTCCAAGTCATTGGGCAACTTTTTCACGGTACGCGAAGTTGCCGAAAAATACGGCTATGAGCCGATTCGTTTCCTGCTCATCGCCTCCCATTATCGCAGCCCGGTGAATTACAGCGTCGACAGCGTGGAGCAGGCAAAGGCCTCTCTTCACCGGATTTATACGTGCCGGAACAGCCTCGATTTTGCGGCGCAAAACGCTGCGGCACCGTCCGCGCCCGAAGACGCTGCCCTGCTTGAGACTCTGTCAAAACGCCGCGATCAATTCATCGCAGGCATGGAGGAAGACCTCAATACTGCCGACGCGCTTGGCGCGATTTTTGAGCTCGTGCGCGACATCAATGTCAAGGTGCTTGAGGCGAGGGCGTCGAAAGCGGCCTGCGAAGGCGCGGCGGCACTGCTTGATGAGCTTTGCGGTGTGCTTGGGCTGCTGTATGAGCGGCAGGCGGAAGATGCGCCGGACGCGACGGCCGAGGCTCTGGTGGCCGAACGGGCGCAGGCGCGCAAGGATAAGAACTGGGTGCGCGCCGATGAGATTCGCGAGGAACTCAAGGCGCTTGGCTTTGCCGTGGAGGATACGCCGCGGGGCGCGAAGCTGGTACGGATATAAAACCGGCAACAAGGGATGGTTATTCCCCCTGCGTTTTCGCTCTCATAACCAAAGAAGGCCTGAGAAAAAATCTCAAGCCTTCTTTTATTGCTTATTCTTTTACTTGCTCTTTACCAAATCCGCAAACGCCTTGAGGAGGTTCGGCGCGGCTTCCTTGCTGGCCGCGTTGATCTCTTCGTTTTGGAAAAGGATGAACTGATGAATATCGTTAGGCATGATGGTGTAGCCAGCCTGGTCATTGGTCAGGCCAAAGACGATCAGCTTCCGGCTGGTGCCGACAGTATCCTGCATGGGGGTGAATGCCCAGTCTTTGCTCGTCCAGGCATCTGCGGCCTTCAAGCCGCCGCCAAAGGCAAGCGC
The DNA here is from genome assembly GCA_031549985.1 of Oscillospiraceae bacterium. GTDB lineage: Bacteria > Bacillota > Clostridia > Oscillospirales > Acutalibacteraceae > WRMQ01. Next base: position 1,978 of record JAVBOZ010000168.1, read on the forward strand.
CGGGTCAATTTCGGAGGGAACGATGGTGACCGCCAAATCATTCCCGATCTCCATGTAACCAACTTCCGTCCAGAGGTTCATGCCAAGCCCGAAGCAGCCGCTCTTGGAGGCCGTGGAGGTAATCATGCCCAGCCGGAAGAAAAGCATATGCAGCGGGTTGTCGATCGGAATGCTGTATTCCTTATGCGCAATGTTCAGCAGAGGTGCGACTGTGGTCTCCCCCGTGATATCGACAGCCTTTTTGCCCAGCGCACGGCCATAGGCCTGCATGTTTTCAAAGCCGTTTTTGTTTTCATCACGCACGGGGGTGGTGTCGAGCGAAATGGCCATTTGCGCGCCCTGAATCAACTGGAAGTTTGCGCCCGCTTTGTTGATGACTTGCTCCATATAATAGGGATAATCGCCAGTCAATTCGCGTCCGTCACCGCCCGAACCATAACCGACGCAGTGAATCGCCAGGTTGATCAGCCAGGTCTCTTTGGAACTTGCGTTATCGGGATCAAAGCGGAAGCGGTGCAGGTTCGGGTCGAGGACGTAGGGCGGGCGTTTGGTGTTAATGTATTCGCGAATGTTCACCTTGCCGTAGCGCAGGGTGCCGGGCTCCATGCCATTGACGGCTTTCTTGACGCTATCGGCCACCACGTTGTGCAGATTTTCCATGAACTCCGGGTTTTTGCCGCTAAACGGCGCGAAAAGGCCCGTCAGGTTGGCTATGGGGTTGAGGAACAACGCTTCCGGCAAAAAGCCGTTCATTCCCAACGTATCGATCACGCTGTGCTGATGCAGGGCGGAAACGTTGATGCTGACGATCTTCTTTTCCTTCGCGAAGCTGATCAGCATTTCGCGAATGGTGCGTACGTCTGCTGAAGTGACTCCGAAGCCGTCGATCGCGGCAAAAACCACCGTGCCACGTCCGCTGCCATCGTTCAGCGCGGTCACGCGCACCCGCTGGTCATCCAAAATGGCTTCGGGATTTCTGCGTTCAAGCGCCGCCAAGCCACCGCCAAGGTAATGCTTGCCATCCAGGACGTTCTGCCCTGCGAGCAGGGAAGCGCTGGCGTAGCCCAGGCTCCACTTCGCTCCGGCGGCCGGTGTGTCCAGGAACGTGTCCATTCCAGGCAGGAAGTTCTCGGATTCGTAGCATCGCGGAACATCCACCGAGGGGAACAACATGCTGATCGCCCGGATCAGCGGTTTAACCACGAAATCGGCAAGATCATAAAGAAAATACGTGAAATTATCCACCTTGGGCAGCGGAGCGGCAGCGACTGGAATAGCGGCTGAGCCGAGGCCGACCAGCAGGCTAAGGCTGAGCAACAGACAAAGGATACGTGAAACAACGCCCTTCTTTGTGGTTTTCATGAAAATGCGACCTTCCTCCCATAATCTTTTGTTTATCATAGCACTTGGAAAAAGGAATGTCAAGTTATTTGTGGCGCGAAAAAATCGTCAGGCCGTGAACATTTGGTTTTTTACTTTACTTTTGGGGTTATGTATGATAGTATATAATATATTTGCTCAATTCTTCTAACCGGACGGAGGCTTACGATGAAAGCTATGAACGATCAGACGGCAGCTGCGGCTGCAGTTGTCCCTTCACCGCGCCAGCTGGCGTGGCAGGAACTGGAATTTTATGCGTTTCTGCATTTTGGCATCAACACCTTTACGGATTCGGAATGGGGAACGGGCAGCGAAAACCCCGAGCTGTTTCAGCCCAAAGAACTGGATTGCCGCCAATGGGCAAAGGTGATCAAGCTGGCGGGCATGCGCGGCATGATCCTCACCGCGAAGCACCATGATGGATTCTGCCTCTGGCCGAGCGAAACGACCGACCACTCTGTCGCGTCCAGCTCCTGGCGCGAGGGCAAGGGAGATGTGGTGCGCGAAGCGGCGGACGCGGCCCGTGCCTATGGGCTTGCTTTTGGGCTTTATCTTTCACCCTGGGATCGGCACGACATGAGTTACGGCACAGGCGAGGCTTATAACGAGCTCTATCGCCGTCAACTGCGTGAGCTGCTGACCAATTACGGTGAGCTGTTTTGTATTTGGCTGGACGGTGCCTGCGGCGAGGGCAAGAACGGCCGGAAGCAGGAATATGCCTGGGAAAGCTACTTTGACCTGATTCGTGAGTTGCAACCGAACGCTGTGATCTCCGTCTGCGGGCCGGATGTTCGCTGGTGCGGGAATGAGGCCGGTGTGTGCCGTTCCAGTGAATGGAGCGTCGTGCCGTGGTACCGCAGCGATTTTGAGCGGCGGGCAGGGGAGGCTGCGGGCCTGAAAGCGCCGCACAAGATCGACGCCGCGCATTGGGATTTGGGCAGCCGAAAGGCGATCAAGAATGCGGGCAAGCTGATTTGGTATCCGGCGGAGGTCGACGTCAGCATCCGGCCCGGCTGGTTTTACCATACAAAAGAGGACTACGCGGTCAAGCCGCTTTCAAAGCTGCGCGACATCTATTACAAAAGCGTCGGAGCCAACGCCGCTCTGTTGCTGAATATTCCGCCCAGCCCCGAGGGGGTCATCCACGAGCGCGACGTGGAGACGTTGCTCTCGCTGGGCGCACAGCTGAAAATTGATTTCAAGGAAAACCTGGCCGAAGGCTCGACCCTCACGGCCAGTCAGAGCCGCGACGACCTGCATGTCGGTAAGATGGCGTTGGATCCGCACCCCGAACGCTATTGGCATTCCGGTGCGCTGGCGCAGCCTGTGGAATTGATTCTCGACCTGGGCGAGGATTTCGATATCAATAAGATCGTTCTGAAGGAACACATCGCTACGGGGCAGCAGATTGAGAAATTCAGCCTTTGGGCTGACACGAACCTCACCGGCGCGGGCAAGCCGAAGTGGGAGCTGCTGACCAGAGACACCGTGATTGGGCACAAGCGCATCTGTTGCTTCACCGAACGCCGCGTTCAGCGATTCAAGCTGGTGATTGAAGAGGCACGGGGCTTTGCGACGCTGGAGGCCTGGGAGGCGTATTGACGTCCCTCGTACAGATCATTGGGGATAGAAAGAGAACAGAATGGTAATCAAGGATTTTTCACCCTTACGCGACCTGCCGGTGGTGCCGTTGCGGGGGCTGGTTGTATTCCCGGAATCCCGGGTGCATTTCGAGATCAGCCGCCAGAGCTCCATTGCCGCGCTGAAGGCCGCCATGCGCGAGTCGCAGGAGATCTTCCTCGTGGCGCAAAAAGACCTGCTGACCGAGAACCCGACCGCCCAGCAGCTGCATACGACGGGCGTGATCGCCGTGGTGCGGCAGGTGCTTAAAGGGTCGGCCGGCGAGGGCGCGCGGGTCTACGTTGAGGGTCAGAGCCGGGCGCAGCTGCGGGAGCTTTCGCAGGAAAAACCCTGCCTGCGCGCAATGGTCGCGCCCAAGGCGGACGCGCCTATTGCGGAGGATGATAAACTGAAAGAAAAAGCGCTGCTGCGCCAGGCCAAGCATTTATTTGACCGTTGCGCGCGCTTTATTTCGCTGCCGCCGGATATTCCGCTGACGGTGCTTTCGGCGCGTTCGGCGGGTCGGCTGGCCAACTTCGTGGCCGACAGCCTCAGCTTGCCCTTTGAGGAAAAGCAGAGCGTGTTGGAAGAGGGCGATCCTCTGGTGCGGCTGAAGCTACTCTGTGTGTTGCTGGCGCGCGAATACGAGCTGCAGCAGGTGGAGGCGAACATCAACGAACAGGTGCAAAGCCAGATGGAGCAGAACCAGCGCGAGAGCTTTTTGCGCGAACAGCGACGCGCCATCTCGGCCGAACTGGGCGAAGGCGACTCCGCCCAGGAAGAGGCGACGGGATTCCGCGAGAAAATTCTGGCTTTGCAATTTCCAAAGGAGACAGAGGAAAAACTGCTGAAGGACTGCGCGCGGCTGGAACGCATGCAGATGCAGTCGCCCGAAAGCGCGTTGCTCAGCGTCTACCTCGAGACCGTCACCGAGCTGCCCTGGCATACCCTGACCACAGATAAGCTCAACCTGGAGGCCGCCCGCAAGAAGCTCGAAAAAGACCATTACGGCCTGAAGGATGTCAAGGAGCGCGTACTGCAAATGCTGGCGGTGCGCAAGCTTTCGCCCGATATCACCGGGCAGATTCTCTGCCTTGTGGGGCCGCCGGGGGTGGGCAAAACTTCCGTGGCCCGCAGCGTGGCCGACGCAATGGGCCGCAGGTTTGCCCGCATCTCGCTGGGCGGCATCCGCGACGAGGCGGAGATTCGGGGGCACCGCAAGACCTATATCGGCGCCATGCCCGGACGGATCATCAACGCTATTTCGCAGGCAGGCAGCCGCAACCCCGTGGTGCTGATGGATGAAATTGATAAGCTTTGCAGCGACATGCGGGGCGACCCAGCCTCCGCGCTGCTTGAAGTAATGGACGGTGAGCAAAACGCCACGTTCCGCGATCATTATCTTGAACTGCCGTTCGATCTCAGTCGCGTGCTGTTTATCACGACGGCCAACGACCGCTATGCCATCCCCGCGCCGCTGCTGGACCGCATGGAGGTCATTGAGCTGCCCAGCTACACTGCGGAAGAAAAGTTTCACATTGGGAAGGAGCACCTTCTGCCCAAGCAGATTCAGAAACACGGCCTGAAAAAAAACCAGTTACGCCTGCATGATGACGCCCTGCATGCTGTGATTGACGGCTATACGCGCGAGGCCGGGGTGCGCAAGCTGGAGCAGCGCCTGGCGGAGCTCTGCCGCAAATGCGCCGTCAGAGTGGCGGACGCGCCGGAGTATAAACTCAGTTTGAAGCCGGACGCCCTGGAAGAATGGCTGGGAGCGCGGAAATACAAAGAGGATCACCGCAACCGCGAGCCGCTGGTGGGTGTGGTCAACGGTCTGGCCTGGACCTCCGTCGGAGGCGATATCATGCCCATTGAGGCGCTGGTGATGCCCGGCTCGGGCCAGCTGAAGCTGACAGGTTCGTTGGGCAATGTCATGAAGGAGAGCGCCGAGGCGGCGATGAGCTACTTGCGCTATCACGCCAAAGCCCTTGATCTGCCTGTGGAGTTCCACCGCGAAAACGACATTCATATTCACGTGCCCGAAGGCGCGGTGCCCAAGGACGGCCCTTCGGCGGGGGTGACGATCTTCACTGCGCTTCTCTCGGCTTTGAGCGGCGTCAGGGTCAACCCAGACCTGGCGATGACGGGGGAGATCACGCTCACCGGGCGTGTGCTGCCCATCGGCGGCCTGCGCGAAAAAGCGATGGCGGCCTACCGCTCGGGCGTTCGCACGGTACTGATCCCCGAAGAGAATCTACCCGACCTTGAGAAAGTCGACGACGCGGTCAAGGCGGCGGTGCGCTTTTGCGGGATCGCCCACCTTTCGGAGCTGCCTGCTTACGCCCTGTTGGCTGAGCCTGTTTTGGAGCAGGAGCGCGGCCCGGAGGCGGTGAAGCCGGAAGCGCGCCGAAAACCGGGGCGGCGAAAAAGCGGTGTAACGATGCCGGCCTAATACTACCAGCTTTTCAAACCACCAATTTTGAGGATATCATGAACATACACTTATTTGATTATGAGGCATCGTTCGGCACATCAAAGCAGCTGCCACCCTCCGATTTGCCTGAGATCGCCTTTGCTGGGCGTTCCAACGTGGGCAAATCGAGCCTGCTCAACTGCCTGCTGTGCCGCAGAAATTTGGCCCGCACAAGCTCCGTCCCCGGCAAGACGGTCACGGTCAATTTTTACCGCGGCGGCGATATCCGCCTGGTCGATTTGCCGGGCTATGGCTACGCGAAACGAAGCGCTGGGGAATATGCCCGCTTTGCCGAACTGATGGAGGGTTATTTCAACGGCGGCAGGCAGATCGCGCTGGTGGTGCAGCTGCTGGATATCCGCCACACGCCGACGCAGGCGGACGAGACGATGCTCCGCCTCCTGCGCGAAAAGGCGCTCCCCTTCGTCATCGCCCTGACCAAGAGCGATAAGCTCAACAAGGGTGAATACGCCAAACGCATGGCGGCGATGAGCGAATACCTGAAAGACAGCGGCGCGGGCGCTGTAATCCCTTTTTCGAGCCTGAAGGGGCAGGGAAGGGACGAACTGCTGCGGGCGATGGAAGCGGCGGCAGGCAAAACTGAATAAGAAAGGCTATGCAACATGTTTATTTCTGATTGCCTCGGCATCAACAAGGCCGGGCATTTGACCATCGGTGGCTGCGATACGATTGATCTGGCGCGCCAATATGGTACCCCCTTATACGTCATAGACGAAACCCAGCTGCGGCAAAACTGCCGCGCTTATATGCGCTCGATGGAGCGTTCATACGGCGGCAACGGCCTTGTGCTCTTCGCCTGCAAGGCCTTTTGTTGCAAGGAATCCCTGCGCATCATGAAGCAGGAGGGCATGGGCATCGAGGTCTGCTCCGGCGGGGAACTGTTCACGGCGCTGAGCGTCGATTTCCCCATGGAGCGCGTTTATTTCGACGGCAATAACAAGACTCCGGCGGAAATCGAAATGGCGGTCACACACGGCGTCGGCCACGTGGTCGTTGATAACCTTGAGGAACTGCGCCGCCTGGATGCGGAAGCGGGACGGCAGGGCAGGCAGATGCAAATATCACTGCGCGTCAAGCCCGGCATCGACGCGCATACGCATAACTTCATCCGTACCGGGCAGATCGATTCAAAGTTCGGTTTTGCGCTGGAAACCGGCGAGGCGCTTGCGGGCGCGAAGGTTGCTGCGGCGTCGCCGAACCTCGATCTTCGCGGCATTCACTGCCACATTGGTTCACAGATTTTCGACACCGCACCCTTTGAACTGGCTGCCGAGGTGATGTTCGGCTTTATGGCGCAGATCAGGGACGAATGCGGCGTTGAACTGCGGGAGCTTGACCTGGGCGGCGGGTTTGGCGTGGCTTACGACGATAGCGACGCACCCCCGGACTATGGGGCGTTTATGGCGGCGGTGGCGGAGGTCCTCCGCAAGGCGGCGGAACAGAAAGGCATGGCCATGCCTTTTGTGTTGCTGGAGCCGGGCCGCTCGATTCCCGCTTCCGCCGGGATCACCCTATATACTGTCGGCGCGGTAAAGGAGATCCCCGGCGTGCGCAGCTATGTGCTGACCGATGGCGGCATGAACGACAACCCTCGTTATATTCTTTACGGCGCGAACTACACCGTGCTTAATGCGGGTAGGGCGGGGGAAGACGCCAGTGAGACCTATACCATTGCCGGACGCTGCTGCGAGAGCGGCGACCTGATTCAGGAATATACCAAGGTGCAGCCCACGCGGACCGGCGACGTACTGGCGGTGCTGGCCACGGGTGCATATAACTACTCAATGTCGATGAACTATAACCGCGTCCCGCGCCCGCCCGTGGTGATGGTGTGCGAAGGCACCGCCCGCGTGATCGTTAAAGCCGAAACGTATGAGGATATCTGCCGGAATGATAACTAAAGAACGCGCTTTTTATAAGAGCTTTTTTCGCCTGACAGGAACAGTGGCGCTACAGAACCTGATCCTGTTGGGCGTTAGTCTTTGCGACAATATGATGCTGGGCGGCTACGATGAGCTGGCGATGAGCGGCGTGGCCGTAGTGGTTCAGCTCCAGTTCCTGTTACAGATGGCGCTTCACGGCATCGGCAACGGCGCGGCCGTGATCGCTTCGCAGCACTGGGGCAAGCGGGAGACCGAGCCGATCCGCCGGGTGTTCGCCGTGGCCTTTTGCGCTGCGCTGGCGGTGGGTTGCCTGATGGGCGCGCTGGGCTTTTTCATGCCGGAAAGGCTGCTGGGCCTGCTGACCAATGAGGCCGAGGTCATCGCCCAGGGCGCGGTCTATTTGCGCATTATTGCGCCGAGCTATCCGCTTCTGGCGCTGACCTCGGTGGGGCTGGCGATGTTCCGCAGTGTCGAAAGCACCCAAGTCGGCGTATACCTTTCGCTGGCTTCCTTTGGGCTGGATACGCTCCTGAACTACATCATGATTTATGGCAAGCTTGGGTTCCCGGCCATGGGCGCAAAGGGCGCGGCGATCACCACGGTGTTCTCCTATGCTCTGCAATTCACCGTCTTTGTGATTTACATGCGTCGGTTTGACAGGAAATTGGGGATGCGCCTGTGTGATTGCTTCCGCGTCGAACGGGCATACCTCAAGAAATTTCTGCGTATCTCTCTGCCCCTGGTCGGCTCCGCCGTATCCTGGGGGCTTGCGATGAACATTCAGGGTTCCATCCTCGGGCGGATGGGTCAGGCGGCCATTGCCGCCAACTCGATGGTTGCGGCGCTGTTTCAAGTGACCTCCGTGGTGGCCTACGCCTCGGCGACGGCAGCCAACGTGATTATCGGTAAGGCTGTGGGGCAGGGTGATCGCGAAAGGGTGAAGAGCTACGCCCGCACGCTGCAGGTCCTCTTTCTCTGCATCGGCATAGCCTCCGCCGCCGCCGTATTGCTGGCGCGGGGCAGCATTCTTGATTTCTATAAGGTCAGCGACGGTACACGCGCCCTGGCAAAGCAGTTTTTGCTGGTGGTCAGCGTCACGATCATCGGCACGAGCTACCAAATGGCCAGCCTCACCGGCATCGTCTCCGGCGGCGGTGACACCCGCTTTGTCCTGATCAATGATTTGATTTTCATGTGGGGGATTGTGCTGCCGCTTTCGGCCCTTTCGGCCTTCGTCTGGCATTTTCCGCCGCTGGTAACCTATATCATCTTCAAATCGGATCAGATTACAAAGTGTGCCGTGGCGGTGGTGAAGGTAAATCGGTTTCGGTGGATACGGGATTTAACAAAATAAGTTGCCAGACCGCGAATCCTGGTTTTCTCCGGGAAATTTTCGCGGTTTTTCTTGCATTTTTTGACGTATCGTGGTAATATATAGCATAGATAGAAAAGTGGAAAGGTATGTTCAATTCTATGAAGCTGTGGGCAGGCCGTTTTAAAAAAGAGGCGGCACAGACCACCAACGATTTCAACTCCTCCATTGCGACTGACCGGCGGATGTTCCGGCAAGACATCGAAGGCTCCATGGCGCATGCGGCGATGCTGGGCAGGCAGGGCATCATCTCGCCGGAGGACTGTGAGACGATTTTGGCGGGTCTGGGCGGCATTCTGGCGGATATCGAAGGTGGCGTGCTGGCCATTGATCCCGATGCCGAAGACATCCACACTTTTGTGGAGGCCGAGCTGACCGCGCGGATTGGCGAGGCCGGCAAACGCCTTCACACCGGTCGCAGCCGCAACGATCAGGTTGCGACCGATCTGCGGCTCTATCTCCGGGAGGAATGCGGTGCGGTGCAGGCGCTTCTGGGGGCGCTGATTGATGCGCTGGCGGCAAAGGGAGCGGAATACCCGGTGGCTATTCTGCCGGGATATACCCACCTGCAGCGGGCGCAGCCGGTGCTGTTTTCCGCCTACCTGCTGGCGTATCAGGAAATGCTGCGGCGCGACATCAGCCGCCTGGAAGACGCTGCAAGGCGGATGAATGTCTCCCCCCTGGGCAGCGGCGCGCTGGCGGGTACGGGCTACCCCATCGACCGCGCCTTCACGGCGGCGCAATTGGGCTTTGAAGGCTACAGCGCGAGCACTCTGGACGGTGTATCGGACCGCGACTTTTGCATTGAGCTGGCAGCGGCGCTTTCGCTGGTGATGGTGCATCTTTCGCGCCTCAGCGAGGAGCTGATCCTCTGGTGCAGCTGGGAATTCCGCTTCATTGAGCTGGACGACGCCTATACAACCGGTTCCAGCATCATGCCGCAAAAGAAAAACCCCGACCTGGCGGAGCTAGTAAGGGGGAAATCCGGTCGTGTGTTCGGTGATCTCATGGGCTTGCTGACCCTGATGAAGGGTCTGCCGCTGGCATATAACAAGGATATGCAGGAGGATAAGGACGCCATCTTCGACGCCTTCGACACGGTGAAGCTTTGTCTTGGTGCCTGCATCCCCATGCTGGCGACGATGAAGGCCCTGCCAGAGAACATGCGGCGGGCGGCTGCTGCCGGGTTCATCAATGCGACCGACTGCGCGGATTACCTCGTTGGCAAGGGACTGGCCTTCAGGGACGCCTACAAGGCTGTGGGAAGCCTCGTGGCGCTCTGCCTGCGGCAAGGCCATACCCTCGAGACGCTGCCGTTGGAGGCATATGGGAACATCAGCAGCCTGTTTGAGGCGGATATCTTTTCGTTCGTGTCGCTGGAAGCCTGCGTACGGCGGCGGAATCCCAACGTTCAGTTAGGAGGAGTGAGCAATGGCCAATGAGTTGCCCTTGGTCGATGTCACAAAGCTAATCAACGAGGACGTTAAGGAGATCAAGGGCGCTAAAGGGATACGGCGCGTGGAGATCCTGGACGAGTTTCGCGGTCTTTGTGTACTGCTGCTGATCATCTACCACATCTGCTATCTGCTCTTCACCTACTTTGAGAAGGACTGGGCAGGCGACGTCTTCGATAGCCTTGAGATGGCCAAGCCTGTGGTTGCGGCGCTGTTCATCATGATTTCCGGCATCAGCATACGCCTTTCACGCGATCCCATAAAACATGCGCTGGTGCTGCTGACCTGTGCCCTGGTCATCTCCCTGGTGACGCTTGTGCTGTTCCCCGAGCTGGGGATCAAGCAGGCGGGCGTCTGGTTCGGCGTACTGCATATGCTGAGCTGTTCGGCGTTTCTTTTCGTCCTGGGAAAAAAGCTGTTTGACAAATTTCCCGCGCTTGTGGGCGCGCTGGTGAGCTTGGCGTTGTTTTGCTGGTTCGCGCCGGTCGAGCGTGGGGAATTCAGTTTTTTCGGTAGCCTCACGGTGGCGCTGCCAGATGCGCTCTATGAAAGCAACCTGTTGTTCCCATTTGGCTTTCATAACGCGGGTTTTAAGAGCTGGGATTATTTACCATTGCTCCCGTATTTCTTCATGTACCTGTTTGGCAGCTTCATCGGGGTCTGGTTCGTGAAAGGGCATCTACCAGAATTCTGCTATAAACCGCACATCGCCATATTGGGGCGCATTGGCCGCAAAGCCTTGATACTCTTCCTTTTGCACATTCCGATCTTCTATGGAATCGCATACCTTGTTCACCTTTTTACCTATCCACCAAACGCGTAAAATGATGACGATTGAGGATTAAATTTCCTATTGTGAAATTACAACACAGCTCTTCCATTTTGCGGTTTTATATGTTATAATCGCTTTATGAAAGACAGACCCTATTCTGGCGGAGGAGAGAGAGAAAATTATGGCAAATGGTTACATTGAACTACTGCGCAGGCTGCGCAAATCCAACGGACTGACGCAACAGCAGGTTGCGGAATACTTGCACCTGGATCGTTCGACGTATGCATATTACGAAAGCGGTCGTACGAAGATTAGTATCGACATGTTGCTCCGTCTTGCGGAACTTTTTCGCGTGAGCATTTCATCCTTGGTTGGGGAGATCGCGGGCACTACCGTCTTGCAAGACTCGCCGCAGGATTACATCAATTATACGGATTCAACTTTGATCAACGATTCGGTTGCCCGCTTTGCGCAGCTGAATCGTGAAGAGCAGCGCCTCGTGATTCTTTTCCGCTCAGGCGACAACGCCCAGCGGCAAAAGTTGATTGAAGCGGCGGCGGAAATTACTTGCCCCGGCGAAGACGATGACTGAGTCGCTTAGCTAAGAACAAAAGACCAGGTGTGTGAATGAAGCACACCTGGTCTTTTTGTTTGGATTCGTTATGATTCACCGATCAGGGCGCGATTTCATAACCGCTATATACCGCCAGGGCCTCATCTGGTCCTCCTGCGCAGCGTAAGCGATGCCAACACGCGGCGCCGTCTCAATCGACCTTGGGCGAAAACCGTCGTCTTCCACCCAGAGCAAGTCGGAACGCAGGAGATCTTGACCGTTCAGATCCAGGCCGATGCCCATGGCGCGGGTCAGTCGACCAGGGCCGGAAAAACTCTCTACGCTGCGGATCAGCGCTGCCTGTGGCTGCTCATTCTCGCCCGTCACGATGTTAAGCAGCGCGTGGATGCCGTAACAAAGGTATATATATGCCACACCGCCGGGCTGGAACATCACGGCGGTGCGGGCGGTTTTACCCTTGTGGGCATGGCAGGCTGTGTCTTCTTCGCCGCGGTAAGCTTCGGTCTCGGTGATGCGCATGCGACGCACCGTACCGTCAGGTTCCGCACGACAGAGCAGCTTGCCCAGCAGCGCGGGTGCGGCAATCAGAACATCCTGCCTGTAAAACGCTTCGTCCAGCCGCATGAATAAAATCCATACCTCTCTGATTTCGAAGAAATTCCATGCGTGAAACGGAATTTGTTTGTTTGAACGCTCAAACGATATTGTTGAAAGCAGGGGCGACCGCCCCGGCCGCCCGCAATGCTAACAATCGTTCACCTAAATCTCCAGCGTTCCCTGGAACACCTTGACCGCGTCGCCGGTCAGCGTGACCATGCCGTCTGCGGCGTAATTGACATAGAGGTCGCCGCCAGGCAGTTGCACGCGAATGTCTTCGCCCCGGGGGCAATACCCATTTTCAGCGGCGGCAATCACCGCCGCGCAGGCCCCCGTGCCGCAGGCCAGGGTCTCGCCGATTCCGCGCTCCCAGACCCGGAGCATGATGTTGTGGCTGTCAACGATATGAGCAAACTCCACGTTCGTCCGCTCGGGGAAAAGACGTGTGAAGTGCTCCAGGGCTGGGCCAATGTGTTCCACGTCCAGCGCTTCGGGCAGGGCATCGAAGAAGAGGACGCAGTGCGGGTTGCCTATGGAGACGCAGTTGATGCGGAATTCCAGCCCGTCTACGCGAATGGGACGTTCGAGGACGGCATCACCCTCCAACCGGACGGGGATATCGGCGGGCTGCAGGGCTGCCTTGCCCATGTGTACTGAGACGGCGCAGACCTTATCTTCCTTGGTCTGAAGGGTCAGGGTCTTGACGTCGCCCATCACTTCAATTCCAAACGATTTTTTGTGTGTCAGCCCGTTGTCATAAAGATATTTCGCCACGCAGCGTATGCCGTTGCCGCTGATGATGCCCTCGCTTCCGTCGCGGTTAAACATGCGCATGCGGGCTTCGGCGATGCTTGAAGGCTCGATGAGGACGATGCCGTCGCCGCCAACGCCGTAATGGCGGTCAGAAAGCATGATCACCAGCGATTCGGGGGATTCCACCTTCTGTTTGAAGCAGTCGAAATAGATATAGTCGTTGCCGCAGCTTTGCATCTTGGTGAAGCTGAGGCGCAGTTTTTGGTGGCGCAGGGCGTTGATGTTGATCATCTCGGTGTTGATCTCGCTGTAACGGCTGTGCAGGCTATCCGCCAGCGCATTGGCCGTATCAATGGAAGTCAGGCAGGGGATGCCCAGGCGGGTGGAAAGGGTGCGAATTTTCACGCTGTCGCGGATCGGGTCGCGGCCCTTGGCCGAGGTGGAGATCACATATTGCACCGCGCCGCTCTCAATCAGCGTGGCCGTGTTATCCTCTGATTCGTGGATTTTTGATACGGACGTCACCTCCAACCCCGCCGCACGCAGGGTCTGGGCGTTGCCCTCCGTCGCGTAAAGACGAAAGCCCAGGCTGGCGAACTTCTTGGCAAGGTCCGCGATCTCCTGCTTATCTTGCTTGCGGACGGTGATCAATACGCCGCCGGAACGGGACATCGAGAAGCCCGCAGCCGTCAGGCCCTTGAAGAGGGCCTCCTCCAGGGTCTTGCCGATGCCCAGCGCCTCACCGGTGGATTTCATTTCCGGCCCCAGCTGGGTGTCAACGCCGTGGAGTTTCTCGAACGAGAATACCGGTACCTTGACGGCCGTATAGGGGCTGGAGGGGTAGAGGTCGACGCCAAAATTCATGTTTTTCAGCAGCTCGCCGGTCATGCAGCGGGTGCAAAGCTCAACGACGGGTACGCCGGTGACCTTGCTGATATACGGCACCGTGCGCGAGGCGCGGGGGTTGACCTCGATGACATAGAGCTCGCCGTGATAGATGATGTATTGAATGTTGACGATGCCCTTGATGTCAAGCTCAAGCGAGATGCGCCGCGTCGCGCCTAAAATGGACTGAACCATGTCGTCATCGACATGCACTGGCGGATAGACCGCAATGGAGTCGCCGGAATGTACGCCCGTGCGCTCGATGTGCTCCATGATGCCGGGGATCAAAATATCCTTGCCGTCGCAGATGGCGTCAACCTCAATCTCGATGCCCATAAGGTATTTATCCACCAGTACGGGATTCTCGACCCCACCGGCGAGGATGATCGCCATGAATTCGCGCATCTCATCGTCGTTGTTAGCGATGCTCATGTTTTGCCCGCCCAGCACATAGCTCGGCCGCACAAGAACTGGATAGCCGAGCCGGTTGCCCGCCGCCAGCGCCTCTTCGGTGGTCATGACGGTTTCGCCCTCCGGACGCTTGACCTGGACTTTTTCCAGCAACGCGTCAAAGCGTTCGCGGTCCTCCGCCCGGTCAATGCCGTCAAAACCTGTGCCAAGGATGGGGTAGCCGCTTTCGTCGAGGAACTTGGCCAGTTTGATCGCTGTCTGCCCGCCAAAGGCTGCGACGACGCCCACCGGCCGCTCAATCTTGAGGATCGCGTCCACGTCTTCGGGGGTCAGAGGCTCGAAATAAAGCCTGTCCGCCGTATCAAAGTCCGTGGAGACGGTCTCAGGGTTGTTGTTAATAATGATGGTTTCGTAGCCCAGCTTCTTCAGCGAGTGCACGCAGTGTACGCTGGCGTAATCGAACTCAATCCCCTGGCCAATGCGGATCGGCCCGCTGCCCAGCACCACTACGCGCGGTTTTTCGCCGCGCTCAATATTGGCTGCCTCGTTCGTCTCGCCCTCCGGCGCTGAATAATAATAGGGGGCGATGGCGCCGAGCTTGCCTGTGCAGGTGTTCACTTTGTGGAAGACCGGCGTGGGGCTGCCCGGCAGCGCGTGGCCGCTGATGCGCTTCAAAGCAGCGTCGGGATAACCCAGGCGCTTGCCCAGTCGGTATTGTGCTTCCGTCATCGCTGACCCGGCGATTTCTTTTTCAAAGGCGGCCAGACCCCGGAGCTTATCCAGGAAGAAATGGTCGATCTTCGTAATTTCATAAATTGCGTCATTGCTGACCTCGCGTATGATCAGCTCAAAGACCTGGAACAGCCGCTCGTCCGTACCTTCCGCGATGGCGGCAAGAAGATCTTCAGTTGACGTCGACATCCAACGGCGGTAGCGCAGAGTATCGCGGGATATCTCGACGCCGCGTACGGCCTTCATCAGCGCTTCCTCAAAGGTCTTGCCCAGGCTCATGACCTCGCCTGTGGCCTTCATTTGAGTACCCAGCTTGCGGCTGGCAAAGATGAACTTATCAAAAGGCCATTTGGGGAACTTCAACGCGAGGTAATCCAGCTGCGGCTCATAGCCGGCCATTGTCTCGCCGGTGACCGAATTGGGGATTTCGGCCAGAGTATAGCCGATGGCGATTTTGGTGGCTATCTTGGCGATGGGGTAGCCCGTCGCCTTGGAAGCCAGCGCCGAGGAGCGCGAGACGCGGGGGTTGACTTCGATGACCGCGTATTCGCCGCTGGTGGGATGCAGAGCGAACTGAACGTTGCAGCCGCCTTCGACGCCCAGCGCGGTGATGATATTCAGCGCCGCGGTGCGCAGCATGTCGTATTCATATTCGGTCAGAGTCATGGCGGGGGCGACGACGATGCTGTCGCCGGTATGAATGCCGACGGGATCAATGTTTTCCATGGAACAGACGGTGACGGCCTCGTCCGTGCTGTCGCGCATCACTTCAAACTCGATTTCCTTCCAGCCCGCGACACTCTTTTCGATCAGTACCTGGGTGATCGGACTCAGGCGCAGGCCGCCGGCGGTGATCTGCCGCAGTTCCGCCTCGTCGGCGCAGAAGCCGCCGCCCGCGCCGCCCAGCGTGAACGCGGGGCGTACGATCACCGGGTAGCCGATCTCCTCGGCAAAGGCGACTGCGCCGTCCACTTCAGTCACGACCTTGGAAGGAATGACCGGCTGGCCGCAGGCGATCATGGTGTCTTTGAACATCTGGCGGTCTTCGGCCTTGTCAATGGTCTCCGGCCGTGTGCCCAGCAGGCGGACGTTGTTCCGCGCCAGAAAGCCTTCTTTGGCCAACTGCATGGCGAGCGTAAGGCCTGTTTGCCCGCCCAGAGTGGGCAGGACGCTGTCGGGCGCTTCCTTGCGGATCACACGTTTGACGGTCTCCAGCGTCAGGGGTTCAATGTAAATCTTATCGGCCATGTGCTGGTCGGTCATGATCGTCGCGGGGTTGGAATTGATCAGCACGATTTCGAGGCCCTCTTCCCGCAGGGTGCGGCAGGCCTGGGTTCCGGCGTAGTCGAATTCGGCTGCCTGGCCGATGACGATTGGCCCCGAACCGATTACCAACACCTTTTTGATACTTGGATTCAACGGCATACTTTGTACCTCACTTTCTGAATAACCCTATAAAAGAAGCGTCAACGTCCCCCGTTCGTCGATAGGGGATCAATTGACGCCATGGCGTTGCGGCTGGCAAGGCTGGCCAAATGAAGTTGTGGAAAAGACTGACCGGCTTTTTGGGGAAGCACGGTGTCGTTGCTGCGCAAAGCATAGCATTTTCCTTTCCCTTTTTGCTATCCTATACTATACTACAAACTGCGTGTCAATGTCAATGGTTATTAAAGAATTTGCGCGTGTTTTTTTCTGAGTTGCAATCGGCAAGCATAAACGCCCTGCCGCTCAAAAAGGCGGAAGGGCGTTTGCCGATACAGTGAGCGGTGCTAAAACTCGTAGATTTCCGGGTTATCATCCGGATAGTTTTTTTTGTCGGTCCAGGCAATGGGACGCATCCACCAGACAAAGCCGGTGGGGATATACATCGGGTTGAAGGCGGAGAAGTGGCGTACATCCAGCGCGACGGTGTCGTTGAAAAGCTGCTTTTGCGCTTGGATACGCAAGGGATTGAGGAAGAAATATTCGCCGTAAAACATGTTGGCCTTATAAAAGCGCAGTTGCAGCCGTGAACGCCGGACGTTATCCAGTTGTTCCTGAGAGCCGGCGTTTTTCTCTGCCTTGTTCCAAAGCGCGTCCAGCTTGCTGATGTCGATCGGGGTCAACAGCGTATTTTCTTCCGGCCAGTTGAAGATGTAAAGATGCGCCGTGGCCATCGTTTTGCGGGCCATGAAGTCGATGTATTCCTTGATAAAGGGCGCGGAAGCCTCACCGTAATACGCCTTGATGAAGTCCATCATGTGGTATTCCACATCGCAGTAGGGATCCCATAGCAGTTTGGCCAGTACATAGGCGCGCAGCTCGCCAAATTCCGCGCTCCTGCCCTGGTTAAGGATTCCCTCCTCAAACACACCCTTGATCTTGCTGTCAACAAAGAACTGCATGTTTGCGCTTAACACCTGGAAGTTCGGGAAAGGAAGGATGCTAAACAGGAAGTTGGCGGTGTAATCCCAGATATAGAGGTTGTCGCAAATCTTTGACCAGTCGGCAAGATCTTTCGCGAAGGAGGAATCCTTATTTTCGGAGACATACGCGGCCGCGCCTTCGTGCCGCTCATGTCCACATTCGTTGATCGGGTGCGTAAAACAGCATTCGATGGAACAAAGGCGCACGATGACATTGTCAGCGGGAACGATCCCGGTCGGGGCGGATCTTGTGTACTGATAAGCAAAGGTGTCGAATAGGATATCCGGGTATTCCTGGCCAAGCGCCGCCGCAACCTGATTGGTGAACCAGATGTTCGTGCCGGAAGGCCCGCCGTATTTCGCGTCCATTGCCTGGCAGTTCGCGCACTGGCAATAGCCCTGATTGTCGTTTTGTGTGATGGAAATGGTGTTTTTCCCCTGCGTATCAATGATCACCTTGCGCGCGTTCTCAATGGTGATTCGCAGAACATCCGGATTGGTCAGGCAGCGCTGCTCAGTGGTATTAGTGCCCTGGTCAATGCGGTAGGAAAAATATTCGGGGTGCTCCGCAAAATAAGACGTTGGAACCAGCGCGTCCATGGTGTGGCAGGAATGGGCATAGACCATGGAGCCGCCGTATTTTTCTGAAACCGCGACGTTGATCTTGTTCAGCATCTTCCACTCTTCGTCCCTTGACGAAACGTTCCAATCGTGGTAACGGTATTCGAAATAGGGGTTTTGCGTGTCGTTCAGATGCAGATCAATGGCAATGTCGTCGGATTTCGGAAAAACCTTCAAGGTGGGCATGAACCAGCGGCAGCCCAGCTGCTCTTCCAAAAAGCTGGAGACACCGTAAAGTGTGCCGCGGCTGCCCAGCCCGGCGATGAAGAGCCTGCCGCTGTCTACCTTCTTAACGAAGCCTTCGTTGATCAGACCGGCTCTTTCGCTCGCCAAAGCCGTCCCTTCGCGGTTGGTTTCGCCCAGGCAGATTTCATGAGCCACTGCCGCAGCGTTGTCGCGCGTGATCGGCAGCGTCACGTTGCTGATCTTCTGAATGCTGGTTTGCAACAGTTCAGCCGCCGTCGTCTCCGGCAGTGAAGCCTGCGCAGGAATGACAATGACGTAGTCGCTCTGATTGTTTTCC
>JAVBOZ010000050.1:0-12767 GCA_031549985.1 Oscillospiraceae bacterium
CACGCCACTCATCCAGAGAAAGCAGCTCTGCCAACGCCGCCGTATCTTCGGCCGAAAGGGCGCGGTCTTCAACAATAACGCGCCCCATCTGCTGAAGCGGCAGGGCAAGAGCTTCGGTGATCGGTGTCTGTCGTATGTGCAGCGCGGGCAGAAGGATCGTCTGCACAACTGCAAAAAGCGCCAGCGCTCCCGCAAAAGTCCCTGTCAGATACAGTTTTTTCATTCGCCCGGCGACCAGAAGCAACGAGGCGGGAATCAACAAAAGCAGAATTAAGACACCGTTGTTGCGAAAAAACAATACGCCCAGCGCTGCGGTGCAAAGCAAGGCGGCATGGCCTATCATTTGCCCCCGGGGAATGCCCGCATTCGGTTTCCCAAGCGATATTTCCGCAAGTTCCACAGTCAATAGGAGCAGCGACGCGCTAAACAAAGCATCCTTGGAAGGCGTAAAGGAAAGGTAGGCAAATATCGGATGCAAAGTGAACCACAACAGGCCGCAGCAAAGCCTCATACGACTTTGCGTGCGGCTGGCGATCCACCAAAGCGCATAGCTCACTGCCCCGGCGACCAGCGCCATCTGGAGAAGCATGTAAGGGACCAAACTGCCGTGCGCCAGCCGATACAGTCCGCCCAGCAACAGCGTATGCAGAATCGGATGCCAGTTGCTGAAGCTACCGGTCTCGACTTGGCGCAGTTGGCCGGGGTTGTCGCTGTTAAACATACCTGGGTATTCCAGCGCATAATAGCAGAGCCAAACAAACAAAACGCACACAAAGAGGATGATGAAGTGCCGATACCGCAGTACGAAGGTCGTATTGCGCAAAAGCAGGCTGCGCAGACGGTCAGCCAACTCCATCAAACCAAGCAGCGAAAAAAAGCAAAGCACCCATAGCCCGCCTATACGAAACCATTCTAGCGCCAGCGCTGGCAGAGAAGGCGGCAACAGCGCCTCTCCACGGCCATGCGCAGCCAGCGTCACGGCGATATATGCGGTAAAGGCCGCTGCGAGAATCCAGAAAAGTGCGTTACCGCCCTGCACGTGCCCGAAGGACACCGGCCATCGCGCCGCCAGACGGCGAAATAACCACCAAAACAGTACGCTGACAGGAAACATGAAATTCACATAGGCCTCTCGCACGAAGAGATCAACGACCGCGAAGGCGCTCCAACAAGCGAGCATAGCCAGCGACAGCTCACGTAGCGGCAGGCGAAAAGCGTTGCGAAATATCTGCATAAACACCTTACCCTTTCCACATTTTCAGCGCCTCAAAATCACACCCGAACCCCCAGCCCATAGCCTGTGCGGGTGGCTTCATGCACCTTACCGCCCTGGAAGCTGTCGCCAATGTTATAGACCGGCAGCGACGGGAATTCCTTCTGCATCTGAAGGAACAGCGCTTCGTTGGGCCGCCCGCCCGCCGCCAGCACCACCGCGTCCGCTGCCAGGAATTCATCCTTCAGTTCCTCTTTTAACTTGGGAGCGAGGGGGTTGAGGACGTTTTCAGGCAAAATCGGCGTCCAACTCAAATAGGGGTCGGGCACGGTTTTCGAGACGTTACGCCGTACATTGACGCCGTCTTTGGCGAAGGAGAGCAGCTTCGTGCAGTTGAAGAGTTTTACGCCTGCGTCAAGTAGATATTTGAGCAGGTAGCCCCGGTTGGCGGTGCAAACGTGGTTCATAAACCAGCGCTCCATCTCAATGACTGTGACTTCTTTTCCGTGTTCCTTCGCAAGGAAGTACGCGACTTCGCAGCCAACTACCCCGCCGCCGACGATGACAACCTTTTGCGCGCCGCTGAGCAGTTGCGGGTTCGCCAGCACGGCGACCGCCTGATGTGCGTTTGCGCTTTCCAGACCTGGCAGCGGCAGCGTTGCGTCGAGCGTACCCGCCGCGACGATGATCTCCTCAAAGCCGCCCTCGCGCAGCAGCGCCGGCGTGGCCTCGGTGTTGAGCTTCAGGGCCAGATCATAATCCTGCGCCGCGCGCGCCGCCCAGTTCTGCAAGTAGACCAGATAGTTGGCGATGTCAAACTTGATCCCCGGCAGGCTGCCCTGTAGCAGGCGCCCGCCAAGCTGGCCATTCTTTTCAAAGAGCGTGACGCTGTGCCCACGCCGCGCCGCCGTGATCGCCGCCGTCACGCCCGCCGGGCCGCCGCCGATGACGGCGATCTTCTTCTTACGTTCAGCCGGGGGCGGAACCTCGGGGTAAATCTCCTCAAAGGCGGTGCGGGGGTTGACCGCGCACTGCGGGTGCCCGCCCTCGACAAATTCGTTGATGCAGCCCTCCTGGCAGCCGATGCAGGGGATGATCTCCTCCACCTTGCCCATGCGCGCCTTATTGGGCCACTCCGGGTCGGCCAGCAGGGGCCGCCCCAGCATTACCATGTCGCACTTTTTCGCACGGATCGCGCTTTCGGCGAGATCGGGGTTGCCCAGTTTGCCCACGCCCACCACCGGTACCGGCAGCCCTGCATTGGAAAGGATCTTCCCGTTTTCGAAGAACTCGCGGGTGATCTGCGCGATGTCGAGGAAGCACCCGGGCGGCATCCCCTCCGGCGGGTGCGGCAGCCACCAGTTGTCATAGCAGCCGAGGTCGACGTCAAACATATCGACGCCGGCCTTCACCAGGTTCTTCATATAATCCAGGCTTTCAGCGATGCTGCGCCCGTTGGTGAATTTCTTCATCGAGGTTCCGTTCATGCGCTCGCCATAGGTCTCGTTCAGCGCCAGAGAAAGGTCAATGCGATACATGATGGGGAAATTCGCGCCACAGCGCTCACGGATGTATTCGATCATCTCAACGCCAAAGCGTTGGGGGTCGGCGTAGCGCCCAAGCTTGCGGCGGTTGAAAGCGGAGTTAGTCAGCTGCTCCATCAGGTAGCCTTCGTGGCCGTGGAGGTAAATGCCGTCCAGCCCCGCCGATTTGGCGTCCGCCGCCGCCTGGCCGATCGCCTTTACGATCCCGCGGATGTGACGGTCAGAAAGGCGCAGGCAGGGCACCTGCGGCATATACCAGTTGGGGTTGAAGGAGGCCGAACCAGGAAACTTCATCGAATTGACCAGGCATTGGGGGTTCCCCACCCGGCCCAGCCCGGCGGAGGCCTGCAAAAACACCCTTGCCCCGTGGCTGTGGCAGCGCTGGGCAAGATCGCGCCAGCCCGCGTAGACGGTGCGGCTGCGGTCGATGCGGGGGAAGTAACTCAGGCTGCCCAGCTCCGTCAGGGAATTGTCGATGTGGTGCGTCACCGGCACAAGGCCCGTGGTGATCAGGCCCACGCCGCCCTTGGCGCGCTCGACGAAATAGGCGATCATCTTCTCGTTGGGCCGTCCGGTCTCTTCGCACATGGAGATGTTACCCATCGGAGCCATCACCAGGCGGTTCTTCAGGGTCAGCCGGTTGACCTGAATGGGCGAAAACAACTGTTCATAGGGGTAAAGCTCCGCCGTCATTTTCCCCGATTTCCGAGTATCTTCGTCCAAAAACCAGTCGCCGAACCATTGGGTCATTTCCAACAGCTTTGGATCTTGTTTCATTGCGGTTCTCCTCCTTTTTGATTGTAGACAGATATATATCAATGCATCGCGTCTTTTTCGGGTGTATTGCTTTTTTGAAATGGCGGGCGGCCTGACGCCGCCCCTACGCAGGGTCTTTGAAGCCATCGCCGGGCGTTTCCCTATATCAATACCTTATCCGTATCCAATCTTGCGAACAGCGGCGTAGGTGTCTGCGTCACCTTGCCGCCTGGTTCCAGTCCGCCGAAGCTTTTGAGCGGCAGAATGCCCGCCAGGGTCTGCACCGGGTTAAGCTCCGGTTGCAACTGGCGCAGGATGCCTTCCGCCGTGGCAGGCATCGCCGGGGCAAAGAGCGCCGCCAGCCAGCGAATTCCCTCCAGCAAGTGATAGAGCACCGTGCCCAGGTATTCGCGCTTTTCCGGGTCTTTCGCCAGCGCCCAGGGCAGGGTCTCATCAATGTATTTGTTCAGCCGCTTGGCCAAGGCAAGCACGGCCTCCAGCGCGTCGGCGAGGCGGCAATCCTCCAGCGCGGTCTCAAACTGGCGCAGGGTTTCAAGGGCGAAAGCCTGCAGTGAAAGCTCCAGCTCGAAGGGTTCGCCGGGCGCGGGCACAATGCCGTCGAAATACTTGTTTGTCATGGTCAGGGAACGGTTGACGAGGTTGCCCAGCACGTTTGCCAGGTCGCTGTTATAGCGCTCCAGCACCGCTTCGCGGGTGATCGAGCCATCCACCGCCAGCGGCATCTCGGCAAGCATATAGTAGCGCACCGCGTCCGTGCCGACTATTTCGGCCAGTTCGTCGGCATAGACCACGTTGCCGCGCGACTTGCTCATCTTATCTTGACCAAACATCAGCCATGGGTGGGCAAGCACGCGTTTCGGCAGCGGCTGCCCCAGCGCATGCAGCATGATCGGCCAGGTGATCACATGGAACCGACAGACATCCTTGCCGATGACCTGCAAATCCGCAGGCCAAAATTTGCGGAATGCATCGCTGTTCTCCCCCGCGTCAAAGCCCAGAGCCGTGATATAGTTCGAAAGCGCATCGAGCCAGACATACATGACATGCTTCGGGTCAAAGGGCACGGGCACACCCCACGTGATTGTGCTGCGGGTCACGCAAAGATCCTGCAAACCCGGTTTGATGAAGGTATTGATCATCTCGTTCCGGCGGCTTTCCGGCGCAATAAAATCGGGGTGATCGGCGTAATATTGCTCCAACCAGCCCTGGTATTTGCTCTGCCGCAGAAAATAGGCCTCCTCCCTGGCGGGTGCGACATCGCGGCCGCAGTCGGGGCATTTGCCCTCGACGAGCTGCGAGGAAGTCCAGAAAGATTCGCAGGGGGTGCAGTAAAGGCCCTCATAGGAGCCTTTATAGATGTCGCCCTGGTCATAGAGCTTTTGGAAGGCGGCGGCCACGGCGGCTTCGTGATAATCGTCCGTGGTACGAATAAACTGGTCGTAGCTGATGTTGAGCGTGGCAAAGATTTCGCGCATTCCGGAGGTTATGCGGTCGGCGTAGGCCTTGGGCGTGATGCCCTCTTTCGCGGCCAAATCCTCAATCTTCTGGCCGTGCTCGTCCGTGCCGGTGAGGTACCAGACATCATAACCCCGCATTCGCTTCCACCGCGCAAACGCATCGGCCGCCACTTGATCATAGCAGTTGCCGATGTGCGGCTTCTGCGTGGCGTATGGGATCGCGGTGGTGATGTAGTACTTTTCCTGGGGCATGGTGACGTCTCCTCCTGATGGTGTTTTTGCTTGGTATTCATTAAATTATAACAGGTTGTTCATAAATTTGCAATGATTTTCTTCGCTTTGCCGCGATAAAAATCAGGGCTGCTCCGACAGCACGATGTTTTCTGAGGGATGATCAAAGTTCAAAAAGTTGTTTCTTTCGGCAAACTGATATTTCATACCGAAAATCGCACAAATATCATCGGCGGCGATGTAGAGTTGACTGCGGTCGCCCCGGAAGCAGGGAGCGGTAAGGTCATACGCGGTCCCATTCAGCAGCGCCCGCGCACTGCCCTCGAGGCATTCCAGGGTATGGCCATACATCGTGACGCGCACAGTGCCCGGCTCCTTCGCCACAGCGCCCCCGATCGCCTGCGCCAGCACGCCCACCGGCGCGAACCAGCGGCCCTCCAGCAGCTGCGGCGCAACGCCACGGGCCACGTATTCAAGCAGCTGCCCCTTGAAGCTCATCTTCGTTCGAATGTAGGTCGGAGCAAGGGCCGACGGCGTGATGCTGTCTGTGGCTTTATCCAGGCAGAAGATGTCGGCAACGCGGCCGTCTTCCAGCAGGGCGGTGACGGTCAGTCGTTCGCCGTCGATTTCGCAAAGGTGCACCATGCACAGCGACTCTTCCTGCGGAAAAAAAGCGCTGTGCCAGACCTTGCGGGCGTTGGAGGCATAGATGTTTGACCCGGCGTTGCCCGCGATATAATGCACGACCCCCTGACTGGGGCGGTCGAACAGCGCGTCCCCCAGCATGGGGAAAGTGCGGGCAAAAGAGTGTTCGTGTCCGGCGAAGAGGAGATCCAGCCGCCCCTTTTCAATCGGCAGGCGCAGCCAGGGGTAGGCGTCGTCGTTCTCGCCCTCCGGCATCACCGGATAGATGGGGAAATGATAACTACCCAGCTGCCAGGTCTTTTTACTGGTGCGGATGTCGTCATAGGCCCATTCGGCCACCTTTCCGGGTTCGTTGATACCCATGACGACGAAGTGGGCGTCGCCGTAGTCGAAAGAATAATTTTCGCCCTGATAGCCTTCCGGCCCGTTCTGCGGATACGCGCGCGTAAACTGCGCATCGAAATAGTCCGCGTGCTCAAGGTAAAACTTCCCCACCGGCTTGGGCAAATAGCTGACATAGCCCCGGTTGTCGTGGTTGCCGGTGGTCATCATATAGGGCCGCGACTCAATGAGCCCCCGAAGACCCGCGAACATCGCATTCCATTGCAACTCATTCTGGCCGTTGTCGCAGTTATCCCCAGCGGTGAGGATGAAGCGCACGTCCGGGTATTGTTCAAGCGCCTGCGCAATGGCCCGACGCGGGCGTTCATATGAGGGCGATTCCCATGGCTGGCTGCGCTGGTGGTCAGCGATCAGCAGGAAGCGGAAGCGCGTCAGGTTCTCCGGCTCGGTCTCAAAGGCGAATTCTTCGCTGCGATGCGTATCGGAGCCGACGGTATAGACATAGCCGGTCCCCGGCGCAAGGCCCTCCATCGCCGCCCAATAAAGTACGCTGCGGTCGATATCGCTTTGAAAGACCTCGCTCACCGCGTCAAAGCGCCGCCAATCGCCTCCAGTCTCCTCGCGGCAGAGGGCGTATCCCCCGCCACGCTCCGTGCCGTCGGTGCGCCACATCGCGGTCATGGTGGTCTGCGCGTCACCCGAAATACTGAGCATGATATGATCCGGCTGCGGGGTTGAACCCCGGTCGGGTTTTGTTTGCATGGCTGTGTCCTCCTGTGTCTTATTGCTACAATAGGTCAAAACGATTGTAGCATATGACGGATGAAATAGCAACAGGCAATGCAAAAAGGGGCGGGAGCCTCTTAGCCCCCGCCCCTTTTGTATCAAGCGTTACAGCGCGCAAGCCTGCCTGCGTCGCAATTGGAACAGCACATACCCCGCCGCCAGCAGCAGCGAAAACGGCATCACGAAGACCAGGGCGCTGACATCGCCGGTATCCGGGAAGATGTCACTTTCCGGCTGCGCCGGGAGATCGTCCCACCCCTCTGGCCGCTCAAAGGGCACAACGCCGCTCTTCTGAATGGCAAAGCTGTCGATGTTACGCAGACTGCCGTCTTCGTTCATCATATAGGCGTCGTAATAGAGCGTGCCGTTGTCGGCGGTATAGGCCGCGAAGACGGGGCCTGTGAGGTCAGCCAGCGCCTCGGCCCGCGGGAACAGCGCATCCGTCACACTGGGGTCTTTGATGTTATAAAGCTTCACGCCGCTCGCGCCCGCGATCGAATAGACCGGCCCCTGCGGGTTTTGCCAGGCGTCGTAGACCTTTCCGCCGTATTCCACCGGCTTGCTTTCAGTCGCCAGCACCTGATTTTCCTTCATCGGGGCGGTACGCAGGTAGACATGGTCGTGCCCTTGCAGAACAAGGTCAATCCCCAATTCGGGCAAGAGCTTGCCCAATTGCTCCCGCATGCCGATAACGTCCTTGTCGCCGTAGTGCGAGCCGTTGGAATACAGCGCCTTGTGCAGCACAACGATCTTCCAATCGGCTCCGCTGGCCTGCGCGTCCGCCTTCAGCCACGCCAGCTGTTCCGCACTGATGGCGTCGTCTTCCAAATCGTTGGTATTCAGGTGCATAAAGTGCAGGTTGTTGTAGTCATAGGAATAATACGCGCCGCTCTCTGTCTCTTTGCCGTTGCCGGGCAATTGAAAAATCTGGCTCAGCGAAGCCCCGCCGTCCTCGTGGTTCCCGGTGGTGGGCATGAGCGGCAGGCCGCGCAGGGCGCTTTGAGCGGAGTCGAGGAACCACTGCCAATGATGCACATTTGTCCCTTTATCCGTCTGATCCCCCACGCTGACAATGAACGCCGCGTCCGGATATCGCTTCAGCGCCGCCTGCGTCAGCTTGCCCCAGGTGCGGGCATATTGCCGCTCCAACTGCGCCTGTTCGTCGGTGAAGCTGAGGAAGGTCGTGGTCTTGCTGCCGTCGGCTGTGCGAATGCTTCCCTTTGGGCTCCACCAACCCTTGGCTGCGTCGCCGACCTTGAAGGTATATTCCGCGCGGGCGCGCAGCCCGGTAATCTCAACCGTGTGCCGCCGCAGATATACCGGTATCGAGAACAGGCCGACGATCCCCAGATCGCCGCCGGGGTAGGTGTGCGCGACATCCTCCGCGTATTTTTTGACAGTTACATCGCCAAGAGCGGATTTCCCCGTCCGCGCGTCGGTGAGCTGGATATCTGTGCCGCGCACGGTGTCCTTGGTGAACCAGGTGATCGTGCGGGTGCCTGCGTCGGCCCCAAGGGTCTGGTTGAGCATTGTCGGGAGGCGGTATTCCGCCTGGCTGGGGGTCACCTCGCGCTTGCCGGTATAGTGCAACGTCACGTTATTGTCGCTATAGTCCTCGTCGTCCTCGGCAAAACGGCGGATGAAGCTCGCGATCTGCGCCCCCAGGCTCTCGTTCTGGCTATCCGTCCAGTAATCCTCTTTCAGGCTTTCGACCGTGTCGTTTAGGTCTTCATAGGGCAGCACGCCCAGACGGAAGACAAAATCCACAACGGACTGGAAGCTCGCGTCGCCCAGCAAAACCAGACGCAGGACTCCGTCGAGCAGCGCGCCGACGGTAAAGCGCAGAACCGGCTGCGGGAAAGCGGGCGCGACCTTCAGTTGCAATGCCGGCAAAAGCTCCCCCTGCAAAAGATCGTTCAGAATGCCTTCCACCAACAGATTGAACACCTTTTCGGCGTTCTCGCCGCTGTCGAACCGGGCGATGGTGTCTTGCAGGAACGCGTTGTCTTCCGCCCCCGGCACCCGGCCATAAAGGTAGATGATCACCTCTTCGGCCATATCCTCCAAGGTGCCTGGCTGGTTCGGGTCGCCCACACCATATTCTTCATAGAAGCGTGTGCTCGGTTTGGTGGAGACTTGCAATTGCAGTGCCCGGGTGACCACCGGCTCCAACACCGCCATGAGGCGCTTGGGGTTCTGTATGTAATTCTCATCGACCTGACCAAGAATTTCATTGATCAGGCCCATAACGTTTTCCGTCGTGATCACGTTGACACCGCCCAGTTTAACGCCGCCGTTCAGCGCGCCGTCGAGCAGGCCTTCCAAGTCAAGGCTCGTTGACGCAAGGTAGGCCGAAAGCCCACCCGCGCCGTTGATTTGACCAAACAGATCACCCAGCAGTTTGGCGTCCAGCATATCCAACAGAAACTTGCGCATACCCTCCTGCCCGTACGTAATGCCGTAAGACGTCGTTTGCGCGTAGGGCACAGGGTACGCCTTCCCCCGGAAGGTGACGGGCTTCACGCAGTCGACGGCATAAGTCTTGACATCTGCCGCCACTTTTTCGCCCGCGCCGGTGAAGCGAATCTCGCGAAAGGTGTTGGGGAAATCGACCAGCGAAGTCGTCGCGACATCATAGATTCCCGCGCCGTTATCGGCTGTCGCGTCGCCGATTTCGCCCACATGGATATGGCCGGAATAATAGAAGTGCATCCCCGCCTCGGCGAAGGCTTCGCGCACGCGCAGCCAGTCGTCAAGCATGAAATCAAGGAAAATGAGATCCTGCGGCCCCGCGTGGGGAACCAGGCTGTGGTGCCCCATGCCGATGACGGTCTTACCGGCCGCCTTGGCCGCCCTGGCCTCCTTCAACGCCCAGGCCAGCAGTTCCGGGCTGAGCATGCCGCCGGTCTCGTGCTCGTCGGCCCCGGCCTTGGTCTGGTCGGCGGAGTATTTGCAGGTATCCAGAGCAATCAACCGGTGGGTGCTGTCCAGATCCGCCGCGTAAGAGAGCATGCCGCCCTTTTTCCCCGCAGGCGGGGTGAAGGCCGTAAAGCCGGGCAGGTCAAACCCAAGGTTTTTGTAAATTTCAAGGTATTGCTCCGGACTGGTGGTCTTACCGGGCATACGCTTGCCACTGGAATAGTCCTGCGCGTTCGTGTTATTGATGTCATGGTTCCCGGGGATCACCGCCACCTGAATACCCGTGCGTTTTTCAAAGGCTTCCATGGCCTTGGCGAACGCCTGATGCGCCTCCAGCTCACCGTCCTTGGTCAGATCACCGGGAACGAGTACATACTTCATGCCATTGGCCTTGGCGTGGGCCTCCAGCGCCGCCAGCGCGGAATCCAGCAGCGCTTCGGACTGCTTGAATTGCTTGGTGTTCGCGCCGTGATCCCGCTGAAAGGCCTCGCAGTAATCCCCCGTCAACGTGGCCGGGTAGTAATGGGGGTCTGAGAAGAGGCCGATTTGCAGGTCGCCGCCGACGGCCGACGCAGACAGCAGGGACGCCGGGAGCGCCGCCGCCAGCAGCGCCAGCACAAGGCCCAGCGAAATGAGGGTTTTCAGGCCGCCCCTCTTTCTTTGTCTCTTCATTCTGTGTCCTCCTTGTCCTATGTATAAAAAATACTCATTAGTCATGCCTAACAACAGGAAACTGAGGTGTCTATTTCAAATCTCTGCGGCAGAACGAATCAAACGCTGTCCACCCAAAACAGAGGCAAAGCACCAGCAAATACAGAGCCGAAAAAAGAGGCGATTGCTTCACCTGGTCGCCGGAGGTTAGCATCGCAATCCCCTGCGCGTTGGCCGCGTTGGCAAAGGAAAATACCGCCGCGCCCAGGTCCAGATGCTGAAAGGGCAAAAAGCGCATCCCCCAGACCGATGAGCCAATGGTCATAAATTGACCGATTGTTCCGCTGAGGAAATACCCGCCCACGGAGACCCCAACGGCGGCCGCCGTATTGCGGATCACCGTAGAGATCATCAGCGCGAACAGCAGCCAGCAAAACAGCGGCAGCAAATCCACCGCGATCTCCGCCGCACGGTAGGCCAAAAACGGCAGGGCATGCGCCTGCCCGTGGCGGGCGTAAATATAGGCCTGCCCCCACTCGTCGCGGAAGAAAAGCCTCCCCGCGCCCAAAAGCGAACCGAGCAACAGTACGCTCCCGCCTACGGCGGCGGTGAGGATCGACATGATTTTTGCGGTGAGAATCTTCCAGCGGCGCACCGGCGCGATGATCAGCGCCTTGATGGAACCCGTGTTGATCTCCTGCGCGACGGCGGCGCCGGCCAGCATCAGCACCAGTACGGCCAGAACGGTTCCACCTGTCTCTTTCATGATGCTGAAGCCGCTGATTTTAAAGCCAATGACGCTCTCCAGCGCCTGTGACACACTGAAATCCCCATATTCCAGCCGGTGACGGGCCACAGCAAGGTCATTTTGCAGCTCTTCCCGACGCTTATCGGTCAGCGGTACACCGCTTTCGCCCGCGTTGTTGTCATAGTCCACATCATCGGCCAACGAACGCTCCAGCGAAACGATTTCCTGAATGCCCGGCAAAATCAGCATGGGATTGGTTTTGCCTTGCGGGTTGGCGGTTCTGAGCATCTCGATTTGTTTGCGCATGATGGCCTGCTCTTCGGCGTCGGCGCCCAACAGCGGCAGGCATGCAATTTGCAGGTCAAGCCATGCCTGATAGTCCCCTTCGGCCAAAACCGCTTCGCAGCGCTGCATCGTCTGTTTCGCAAGGGCATATTGCAGCAGCTCCCTTGCCCCCAGCGCTTCTTCGCGATTCCGGTTCTCCAACTCATAAAGCGCCTGCGCGATGGGCATCACGACCGTGGTGATCTCCTGCCGGAAGTCATATGGCATCTCCGCATTCCCCATGCTGCCGGGGTAATACCAGCCTGCGTAATAATCGATCCCATATTTGAGGCAAAGCTCCATCACCGCAAGATCGGCCTGTTGATATACCAGCTGGCCGATATCGACCGCCTCCGCCTTCGCGGAGTGACCCGACGCAAGCAGCGTCAGCCGCTCATCAACGAGCCTGCGCGTCTCAGCGATATTTGCTTTCAGCTGTTTTAGGTACTCGTCTTTCGTGTCCACCGGATTGCCATTCTCGTCTGTATAATACTGGGCAGGCTGGGCAAAGCTCCGCTCCGCCACCGCGATCACTGCGCGCATCAGGCCTCCGATGGCAAAGACGCTCACCACCAGCAGCGCAAGCAGCACCCAGGTAGTGGCGCGGTGAAAGATTTTCTCAAGCTCATTTCGGTATAGCGGTAAGATATTACGCAATGGGCGCACCTCCCCCCGTGATATGAATGAAGGCGTCCTCCAGCGTATTCTGCTTGGCGTGCAGGCCAAGCAGGCCGGTGCCCGCCGCCAGAACGCGCGATACCTCGGGCAGCTGCGCGCGCGGCAGCGCCAGTGTGACGGTGCGTTCATCATGTTCCCGCACGCACTGCGCCCAAGCGCTTTGGCCAAGCAGCGCAAGGGCGCCGGGCACGTCGTCCAGCTCGTAAATGAAGACCTCCTGCCCAGACACCTCATGCAGTAACGCCTGAATATCCATTACACCGCGCAGGCAGCCGTTTTCGATGATCCCCACGCGGTCGCACATCAACTCCATCTCCGCCAGCATGTGGCTGGAGACCATGATCGCTGTCTGCTGCTCATGCGCCAGCGTCTTCAGAATATCACGCAACTCCCGGATTCCCGCAGGATCCAGGCCATTGGTTGGTTCGTCGAGGATCAGTATGTTGGGCCGG
>JAVBOZ010000125.1:0-20871 GCA_031549985.1 Oscillospiraceae bacterium
AGGGAAGAACTCGTTAACTGCTGGTTCTTTTTATTTTGGAAAAGGGTGATTAACGATGACCAAACTACATAACAAGACATAACTAGTCTTTGTTCTACAAATAAGGACAATATTCAACATGGGTGTTGGGCTACAATGATAATAAGGGGTGGTTAATTGATGAGAATGTCATTAACAAATAACATAAGTGAATTTAATTTAATTGAAACTAAGAAGAAAGTCAGCAATTATTTTATGACTTTAGAAAAATTGAAATGGGAACAGGCAAGGCTAAACGTTCAAAGGGGTTTGGTTGCCAGATGTGACGAAGCGGGTGAAAACAAAAAGCAACCATATATTACGACTGATAAAGATGAATTTAATTTATCAGCCAAAGAAAGAAAAGCGGAAAAGCTTAGAAAGCATTTAGCGGGCTACTACTGGGCGAAAAGCATTTTGTCCCCAGACGAGCAACTATATATTACGGAATATTTCGGTAACGGAAAATATGAAGATGAAGTCGTGGGCTTGCTTGGATATAACGGTAGTGATGACCGGGCTTTCAAAAGTTTAAAGCGTAAGGCAATCTATAAATTTGCATACGTCTTAAATTTAGTTGTATAAAAATCAAGGGGGAAAGAAAATGGAACGAAAAAAATTAGCCAATGAGCTAACGGATTTTTGCCTTGCTTATGGGATATTCAATATCTCATGCGGGGTAGCGGAAATCAAACAAAGGATTGCGGAACAGTTTTGTGATGTGGTGTTTGTTGAGGGGTTAATCCATATGATTATCATTAAAGCAAAAAAGCATGAGGATATCGATACAGGAAAACTCATTGAACTGCTGACTGAATTGGAACGGCTAAGATTAGAGCTGGAATATAAAACGCCGGAAAGAGCCAAGGAAACATGTTAAGCATTGTAAAAGCCATCAGTGCTTATGAACTAAAAGACGAGGTATGGAGCGGCGCGCTTGATACCATAAGGGTTATTACCGAACAGGATAAACTGCATGATTTGATGAACTTATTGGCCGAACTTTACCCGGAGCCAGTGGATATTACGACCATCAATGACTTGCTCTGGTTTGAAGAAATGTTTCTTTTCGAGCAATTAGGCATAGAAGAGCATGTCCAAAAAAGGCTATAAATAAGGGGTGCAAAGGGGGACGTGGTTTATTTAATTGGTCGCTACACCGATGATATTTCCCGTGCCGAGACAGGCGGCCAGAGCTGCGGCCATGGCCTGTCGCTGGGATATCCCCTGCGCGTCTGCGGTTCCGCTCTGCCGCTGCAGGAGTGTACCGAAGGTGTGACTGACCCAAAAGGGCAGGCGGCGAACCTGGAATCCCTTTGTGCGAAGGGTCAGCCACGCGCCGGTGCAAAGGAACGCCGCCAGCATCGGCGGACCCCAGACTAGCGCGCCCAACTGCTCCAGCGCGGCGGTGAAGAAGGATGAAACGGCCAGAAAAACCGCCTCCCAAATTGTAAAATGCGGTTGCGTTTTTGTGCGCACTCCGTTATAATACAAATATGCGAGCACCTTTATTCGCATGCGCTTGCAGCAGACACGCAAATTGAAGTACTATCGGAGGTATGCATAATGACAAAACTGCGCGTGGCATTCGTCGGCACCGGCGGTCGTTCCTGGACGCATATTGAGCGGCTTATGAAATTTGAGGATGTGGAACTGGTCGGTTTTATGGACGTGATCCCGGAACGGGCGCAGGATAAATGCGCCAGGGCCGGGCAGGGCAGGGCGTACGGCGATTATATCGAGATGCTGGACGACGCCGCACCGGATGTGCTCTATATCTGCGTGACGCCTGCCGAGCACGGGGCGATCGAACGCGAGGCCATTGCCCGGGGAATCCACTTGTTCGTTGAAAAACCCATGGCGCTGGATATGGATGAGGCGGAAGCGATTCGCGCGGCGGCGGCGGCCAAGGGTCTTGTCACCTGCGTCGGTTTTCAGGACCGTTATCTGGACATCGTCGGGCTCTGCCGCGAATGGATGCGCGGGCGCAAAATCGGCCTGGTAGATGGCGCGTGGGTGGGCGGCCTGCCCGGCGTACCCTGGTATCCGAAATACGCCACCTGCGGCGGACAGCTGCTGGAACAGAACATCCACCATTTTGATATGCTGCGCTATCTCTTCGGCGAACCCGCCACAGTCTATTGCGCGGGGGGGCGAGGCCTGATTGAGATGGAGGGCTATGACCTGCACGACTATTCCACTGCGGTGATCACCATGGAAAGTGGGGTCGTCGCGACGCTGCACACCGGCTGCTACCGGGGCAGGGGCGCACCGAGCTTTCCCAACGGGATGAACATCCATTGCTCCGACTGCACGATCCGCTACTTTCTGC
Organism: Oscillospiraceae bacterium; assembly: GCA_031549985.1. GTDB lineage: Bacteria > Bacillota > Clostridia > Oscillospirales > Acutalibacteraceae > WRMQ01. The sequence continues at coordinate 2,351 of JAVBOZ010000125.1, forward strand.
GCGACCGCGCGGTATTTGAATCCGGCGACGAGGTGATCTCCCGCTGGAAGCGGGGCGAGGACTGGCAGACGGTCATGAACCGCACTTTCATCAACGCTGTGCAGACCGGCGATACCTCCGCCATCCGCTCGCCTTACGAAGACGCAATGAAGACACTGCGGCTGACGCTTGCTTGCAACGAATCGCTGCGTACGGGATTGCCGGTGACCATCTGACGGGCTTTGCCCATGCAGGAGCGTCTCGCACATCAAGCAGCATTGGGAGGATATCGCATGACAGACTACGGATACATCAAGCTGGGGGCCATATCGCCCCAGGTGGAGGTTGCCGCGCCGCAGCGCAACGCAGAATACATCCTGGAAGCGATCCGTATGGCGCAGAGCGCCGGGGTGCAGGCCATGGTCTTTCCGGAGCTCTGCCTTTCGGGCTATACCTGCGCCGACCTCTTCGGTCAGCCGTTGCTGCTTGATGCCTGCGAAGCGGCTCTCGAGGGCCTATGCCAGGCCACGCGGGAGAGCGCCGCGCTGATCGCCATCGGCCTGCCCGCGCGGGCGATGGGACGGCTCTTCAACTGCGCGGCGGTGATGCAGGGCGGGCGGCTGCTGGGGCTTGTGCCAAAGCGGTATTTGACCGCCGACGAAAAACGCTGGTTTGCTTCGGCATCCGTATTGGCTGGCGAAACGGGTACGGCGACGCTCTGTGGGCAGGATGTTCCCTTTGGATCATTGCTGTTTGATCTGGACCGTTGCCAAGTTGGCCTGGAGATCGGCGAAGACCTTTGGGCGCCGAACCCGCCTTCGGTGGCGCTGGCGCTGCGGGGCGCGGAACTGATCCTCAACCTTTCGGCCAGCGTTGAGGCGGCGGCCCGCAATGAATACCGCCGGGCGCTGGTGGCCCAGCAAAGCGGAAGGCTGCGCTGCGGTTACGCCCTTGCGGGCGCTGGCGTGGGCGAAAGCAGCACCGATCTCGTGTTCTCGGGCGCGAGCTTTCTGGCCGAAAACGGGAACATTTTGACCGAAAACCGCCGCTTTGAACAGGAGGGCTCGGCGCTCTATCATTGCGTTGACATTGAATTGCTGCGGGCCGAGCGGCGCTCCGGCTTTTTCGGCGACGCTGCCGACGCGCTGGCGGAACCTCTGCGCAAAGTGGCTTGCGCGCCCCTGCCGCCGCTTACGGCGCAGTTCATCACCCGCCGCTACGCACCCGATCCGTTCGTGCCCTCAAGCATGCTGCTGCGCAGCGAACGCTGCCGCGAAATACTCGAGATGCAGACCGCCGGGCTGATCAAGCGCCTGCGTCACACCGGGCAACGGCAGGTGATCCTCGGGCTTTCGGGCGGGCTGGATTCCACACTGACGCTGCTGACCGCCTGCCGGGCCGCGCAGGCGCTCGCCTGGGAGCCGGAACAGGTATTGGGTATCACTCTGCCGGGTTTCGGCACGACCGCGCATACCCGCGATACCGTCGATCAGCTGGCACGCTGCCTCGGTATCACCCTTTGGGAGATTGACATCCGACCCGCCTGCGAGCTGCATATGCAGGACATCGGCCACGACCCCAACGAACGCGACGTTACTTACGAAAACATTCAGGCCCGGGAGCGCACACAGATTTTGATGGACCTGGCCAATCAGGAGAACGCCCTACTGCTGGGGACGGGTGATCTCAGCGAATTGGCGCTGGGCTGGTGCACTTATAACGCCGACCATATGAGCATGTATAACCTCAATTGCGGGGTGCCGAAGACCCTGGTGCGCCATGTGGTGGAACACGTGATGGATGACAGCGACGAGACGACCGCCCAGGCGCTACGCCGGGTACTCGAGACGCCCATCAGCCCGGAATTGCTGCCGCCGGGCGAAGACGGCGAGACAACGCAGGAGACCGAGCGCATCCTCGGCAAATACGATGTGCACGACTTTTATCTCTATTACTTCTTCCGCTTTGGCTTTGCGCCGGAAAAACTGTTCTTCCTGGCCAAGCAGGCTTTTGCCGGGCGCTTCAGCCCCGAACAGCTGCGCGATTGGCTGCGCGTCTTCTTTGAGCGCTTCTTTTCGCAGCAGTTCAAGCGATCCTGCATGCCGGACGGCCCAAAAGTGGGCAGCGTCGGGCTTTCGCCCCGGAGCGATTGGCGCATGCCGTCCGATACCGTGGCGGAGCTGTGGCTCCGGCGGGTGGAACTGCTGGAAGTTTAACCGCTTACGGCAGGATGCGTCGGGTAAGAGCGTATTTTTGTCTAAAGACAATCGCCAATCCAATTGCAGCACCATCGGATGCACATCACGCACTAGCCCTTGGCTTCTTTTCTTTCGCCGTCCCGCATCGTCAACGCAGCCTTTACCCTACCCTCCCAGCCTGCGGGCAGGCAGGGGTCGCGCATCACCAGCTGCCCTTTCTCCTCGCTCAGGCCGAGCATGCCCTCCACTACGGCACGGTAAAACCACGCCGCAGCGCCGGTATACTGCGTCCAGCCCGCCTGGCCCTCAATGCCCGGCGCGCCCGCTACGTCCCCCGCAAGGGCATAGGGTTCGCCCCGGTATCTCGCCAAAGCTTCCGGCGGCAAGTCGCAAAGTTCGGCAGGGTTGAGCATGCGCAGCAGCTCCCAGGCTTCGTCTGCGCGGCGCTCGCGCAGCAGCGCCAGGCAGAGCCAGACGGCGGCGTGGGTATATTGCCCGCCGTTTTCGCGGATTCCCGGCGGATAGGCGTTGATATACCCCGCCCGCTTCCCGCCGCGCGCAAAGGGAGGCCTGAGCAGCCGGAGAATGCGATGCTCCGGATCAGCCAACAACTTGACGGCGCTCGTCAATGCCCCGTTGCGCCGCTCCGGGTCTGGCATGCCGCAGAGCGCGGCGAAGGCCTGCGGCAGCAGGTCAATTGAACAGGGCTGGTCGGCGCTACCGGTTGCGGCATTGCCGCTGTTAACGGCGTTGCCCATGGGGTTTCCGTCATCCCAGAAGGCGCGCAGATAGCGGTCGCCCGCCCAGGCGTGGGCATCCACAGCTTCGCGCAGGCGCGCGGCCTCCTTTTCATAGCGCAGGGCACGCGGCTCTTCTTTTTGCAGGCGGCACAGCGCCGCCACTTTTTCCAACGTATAGATCAGGAACATCGCCAACCACACGCTTTCGCCCCGGCCCTTCGCGCCCACAAGGTTGAAGCCGTCGTTCCAATCCCCGCCCTCAATGCGGGGCAGGCCGTGTTCGCCCATGCGCTCCAACGCGCGTTCAACCGCGCGAATACAGTGTTCATAGAGACTGGCTTTTTCCTGCCCCAGCGGATAGTGGGCATAGCGCTCCGCCTCTTCGTCGCGCAGCGGCGCACCTTCACGAAAGGGAATGCGCTTTTCGAGGATTGTTCCGTCGCCGGTTTGGGCGACATATTCGGCGCAGACGTGGGGCAGCCAGAGGTAGTCGTCGGAATAGCGGGTGCGAACGCCGCGTACGCCCTCACCGGGGATGCGGTGCCACCAGTGCAGGCCATCGCCCTGCGGGAACTGCGCCGCCGCGCAGCGGAATATCTGCGCCCGCACGAGTGCAGGGTGGGTCAGGCAAAGGGCGCTGACGTCCTGCAATTGATCGCGGTACCCCCACGCGCCGCCGCACTGCGAAAAACCGGTACGGCCAAAGAGACGGCTGTGGAGGATCTGGTGGGGCAGCCAGGTGTTGACCATATGATTGAGCGCGGCACTGGGGGTTTCAATGGTCAACGCCGCCCGGCGGTTTGCTGCGGAATCCCGCTCCGCCACAAGGTGGGCGCAGAGCGCAGCGTTGCGCCGCGCGCCCCAGGAAAGCGCAAAGGCCGCGGTGACCTCCTCCCCGGGAGGAATGCCCAGCCGCCGCCCCACCGCCGCACAGGGGTCGGCCTGCGGCCATCCGCCGCCGCCGCGCCATTGCCCCTTGAGAAAGGCCGACCGGTCAGAGCAGACGAAATCCGCGCCGCCATCAAGCAACAGGGCCGTGAACCCGCTGACGACAGCGTTCGGGGCGTGCAACAGCGCACCGTCAGGCAGGGTTTCGCCCAGAATTGCGCTGCCTGGCTCCCGGCGAACGCCCAGCACGGGCTCCAGATAATAGGCCAATTCAGGCGTCAGGCTGCGGTCGGTACGGTTTTGCAGGCGAACCTCGCAGCGCTTCGTGCAGCCCCGTTCGGGAACGTATACGGTGATTTCATACGCCAGGCCATGCAGTTCCCCCGACCAGCGGGCCTCCCGATCCGTAAATTCCGCGTGGCTGCCGGGCAGGAGGTCATAAAGATGGTTGCCAAAACGTAACAGCAGCAACTCCCCCCGGTTATCCGTGCAGGGATCGTTATACCAGGGGCTGAGCTTGTTTTCGCGGGCGTTGATTGCCCAACTGAATCCGAGCGCCCGGTCACTGACAAGCGTCCCGAAGGCGCGATTGGCCAGCGGCAGGCACCAGGGGACGCTCGGATGGCATGCGCCGTCAATAATGAAGGCATCTTTCATAAAATGACCCGAAGGGTGCGATGCCCCCAAAGGGTACGACGCCCCCAAAGGGTGCGATGCTGTTGATTTGCCGCTCTGCTCCGCGCACACACGGATGGGCAGCACACAACCGCCCGCATTATTGTTCTCCTGTTCGCGGCGGGGTCTTTCCTCGGCAAGATAGGCCGCGTAGGCGGGCAGGGCCTCCGCCGCCGCGCCACTGACCCGGTTTAGGTTTACAAGGTGCACCCCGCCGCGCTGGTTGGCAAGGTGGGCGCAGTTCTCGCGCCGCAGCGCGGCGCGCAGCGCGTTGGCGATGGGTGTGTCGTAATCCCCACCCTCGCGGTACCCCAACACCAGTTCGCAGGGCAACCCCGCCTCCCGCAGTCGACGGAAGAGGCTGAGGTAGGGCAGCGCCGCCGAAGCGTCTTCTTCCCCACCCAAAGCGCAATAAAGATAGGGCTCATCGCCGGAGACGCCCAGAGGCCAGAGCGCCCGCCTGCGGGCCGTATTTTGTGCCCGCGCCTCCAGTTCCTTTTGAGAGGCCGGGGCGTAATAGAACAGCCGTGGCAACACGCTTTCGGCCAGCGCTGCCGCGATCTCCCCTTCGCGGAAAGGACTGGGGGCACCCCGCCGCCGCAGACCGCGCCGGTTCTCCTCCTCCGCCCGCAGACGGTGCAGCCGCCCCGCAGCCTCCTCAGGCTCCGAACCGGCGCAGAGAAAAAGGCAGAGCTCCCGGCTTTCCCCCGGCTGCAACAGATAGGGCACCGCAAACAGCCCGCAGCAATCGGGGCTGCCCCGCCGTCTGCCGTCTGCGTCCTCCGCCGCGCGGGGGATGCCCTCGCCCTCGGCGAAGGCGCGGATCCGCGAACGCTCACAGAGCACCTGGCCATCCCGGATATTCGCGCCCAAACTCAGCCCTGCCGCCAGGCAGAGCGTCTCGCCATCCGGCCGGGCGCGGGTAAAGGTCAGCACGGCCTGCGCCCCGAAGACGCAGCCGTCTTCCAAAAAAAGCTTGGAGAACGCGGGGTGCGCGGCCTCTTCCTCCAAAGGGGCCAGGCTTGGCTCAAAATAGAGCGTCAGCGTCCCCTTTGCGGGGTGCTTGCTCGTGTTCTTCAGCGTGACACGCCGCTCCTCCGCCGGGAGGCGTGGGTGCACGGCGCTGCGCATCGCCGCCTGCACCTGTGCGCCCTCGAGCATATGGGTGACCTCGCCCGCTCCGAATTCTACCGTACGCCCGCGTTCGCGGCCATAGAGCGGCGCAGGTGCAATTGATTGCGCCGGTTCGCCGTCTTCGCGCAAATACGCCAATACCCCCGAAGGGCGGCGCAGAAGGTCTGCGCTGTGCCGCAGTACGCTTGCGCCTCGGTAAAAGGAGACGCTGGCCCCCGCATCGGTGACGACGCAGCTCCACTCCCCGTTGGTCAGCAGGCGTGCCCTGGGGGCCGCCGGGTCGGTCTCGGCAAAAACCGACTTCGCTGCGCCGAAGCGCTCCTGCGGACGGCGCGTCTCGCGGATTTCAACGTCGCGGAATACCGACGCACGATCCGGGATGTGTTCCATCAGCAGGCTCTTTGCCCCGGCCATCTCCTCGTCGGCCATAAAGCGCTGCCGCAAAATACCGCCGCGCAGTGTGTTCAGCGCCGCCAGCAGGCTCATGCCCACGTGGTGCGCCATATAGCTGCGCACCACGGCGTAGTCCTGCCCGCCGGCGTGCGCGGGCGCGCCGACCCGCCCGGGAGTTGCGTCCGCCGCCTCATAAAAGCCGCACTTGCCCCAAAGCTCCATGCGCTCAAAGCGGCGCAGATTCGCCATCGCTGAACGCGGCGCAAGCTGCATCGCCAAAAAGCTGGCGTAAGGGGCCAGGACCAATTCTTCATCCAGCCCCCGACGCAGGCCGAGCTTTTGCACACCGTGTGCCTTATACTGGTAATTTAGACCGGCGTCAAAGGCGTAAAATCCGCTTTCGGAATTGCCCCAGGGCAGACACTGTCCTCCCCGGCCTTGCACCCGCCGCTGCTGGCAGCTCAGGCTGAAGCGAAGGGCCTCATAGCCCAACGTCCCCCTTGGGGCGGGCAGGAAAAGATAGGGCATGAAATATTCGAACATGGTGCCTGTCCAACTGACGGGGCCGGTAAAGCGTCCGGCGCTGGCCAGGGTGCGCCCCAGCGCTCCCCAATGCTTTTTGGGGATGATCCGCCGGGCGATGGCATAATAGCCGGTCATGCGCGCCTCGCTCATCAGCAGGTCATAGTAAGAGGCGGAGGGATTTTCCTCGGTCAGGTCAATGCCAATATGAAACAATCGCCGCCGGGCGTGATAAAGCGGGCGCAGGTCGCAGCCCTCCTCCAGCATCCGCAGGCGTTCACGCAGAGGCTCAAGGCGCGGGTCTTCGGGCAGGTATTCCCCCAACCCAACACGCAGTGTCCGCAGGCAGCAGAGCAAATTGCCGCTGTCAACCGTGGAGACATAGCGCGGCTCCAACGGCAGCAGGGTACGCGTATCATACCAGTTGAGCAGGTTGCCGTGCCAGCGTTCCAGCTTTTCAACGCTGGCCAGGGTACGTTCCAGCCGCGACGCCATTTGCGCCGTATCAATGAAATCAAGGTCGCGCGCCGCGAGAACGCAGCACAGATACAGCCCCAGGTTGGTGGGCGAAGTGCGCGGCGCGACGCGGAAGACCGGCGTCTCCTGCACATTATCCGGCGGGAGGTAGTTGTGATCTTCCGTACAATAAGTCTCGAAGTAATTCCACATGGCGGCGCAATAACCCGTCAAGCGCTCGCCTTCCTCGGGGTCAAGCTTTGCCTGCGCCTGCTCCCGTTTGCGCGCCGAAAGCGGGGCAAAAAGCAGGTCGGCCAAAAGGATGAGCCCCAGCAAGCGCTGCCCCGCGCCGCCGAAGACCAGCAGCAACCCACCCGCCAGCAGGCTCGGCAATAATGTCAGCCAGTGCCTGCCGCCGCCGCGCTTGCTTTCGCCCTGCGCCGCGGTCGTCCATTCCAGGCGCTTTTTCCCGGTGACGTAGCTCCGCCAGACCCCGCGCGCCGCCGCCGAGACGCTGACCCAGGCCGCCTGCGCCAGCGTCATCAGCTGAAGGAATCCCCGCACAAGATCGCCCAGCGCGGCGGGCAAGCCGCCGGCGTAATAGAGGCGCGAGAGCATCGCCATACCCCCGCTGCCCAACGAACGCAGGGCCGAGAGCAGGCAGGGGCCACCGACGCCCAGCACTGCCGCCAGGCAGACGATTCCGGCGGCCTGCGGCGGCATCCAAAGGGAGCAGAGCATCGCCAGCAGGCAGGCGGGGGCGAGGAGGGAGCGCCGCAGATTGTCAAAGATCTGATAGCGGCTCAGGGCGGGCAGGCCGCGCTTATTGCGGAGGAAGGGCAGGTTCTGCCAGTCTCCGCGCACCCATCGCTCCAGCCGGGTAAAATAACTGCGCTGACTGCCGGGGAAACCATCCGCCAGCTGCACGTCGGCCAAAAACCCCGTGCGCAGGTAGCCGCCCTCCAAAATATCGTGACTCAGCACTTGTTCGGCGGGGAAGGGCCGCGCCGCCGATACGGCCAGAAAGGCGTCGATGTCGATCAGCCCCTTGCCCGCGAAGATGCCGCTGCCAAACAGATCCTGATAGCGCTCAGACACCGGGTTGGCATAGGGGCTCAGGCCGCCCTCCCCGGCCATGGCGTGGGCGAAGGGGGTGGCCAACGTGCTCTCAAGGTCAAGCCCCACATGGGGCGCGAGAATACCGTAACCGGCGGTGACGCGTCCCAGCGCGGGGTCAAAATGGGGTTGGTTGGTCGGGTGCAGCGCCGCCGCGACCAACTCCGTCGCCGTCTCCAGCGGGAGCTGTGTATCAGCGTCCAGCGCCAGGATGTAGCGGCAGTCCCGCAAAAACTGCTGATCCCCGCACATTGTAAGGAAGCTTTCCCCCGCTCCGTCCTCGCCCCGGCAGTACCTTGCCAGCTGTAAAATCGCGCCGCGTTTGCGTTCCCAGCCGCTATATTGCCCCATTGTGGGCGAATAGACGCGCGGGCGCAGCGCCAGCAGAAAACCGCCGCCATATTTTTTGTTGAGCCGATTGACCTCACGACAGGCGGCGGCGATATCCGCCGAATCCTGCGGCAGCACAGGCAACGCCGCCGCTTTCATATCGACTAAAACACAGACTGCCACGTTCTCACCGCCGTTGGAGCCACGCAGTTCCTCCATGCGCCGCCCCAGTTCCTTTGCCTTGGCGGCCTCCGGCAAAAGCGTCGAGACCGTGATCAACGTGCGCCCCTCGGCGGGGATTTTGCCGCCCAGTTCAAGGCGCGGGAGCGGTACGGACTCCACGCCGCGCAGCAGCAGCGGTTCCAACAGTGCCCGGCAGATCGACCAAAACGGCCAAATCAACAGCGGCACGGCGTACCACGCGCGCAAGATAAGCGCGGTTCCAACGGCCAGCAGAAGAGGCAGCAGGGTCTCCAGCCAGAGCAGCGCCTTGCCTCGCCGGGGGTGCTTAGCCCCCCGCAGCAACGGTACGCCGAAATGCCGCGCCGGGTCGCCCACCTGTCGCCCGGCGGCGTCCGCCAGCAGGCGGCGGGCTTCCTCTTCCGCGCTGACACCCTTACGAGCGGCGCGAGCGGTCAGCAAATGGCGGTAGAGCGCCCGGCTGCCCTCCTCCATGCGGGGGTATGCCCCGGTCGGATCTTTGCGCAGCTTTTGTTCCAGCGGATTGCATTGCTCCAAAATGCTCTCAAAATCCAGGTCGGGCAGGGCGCGGAAGGATTTGACCGCACCACTGAGCAGGACAGCCGCATCAGCGGGAGTGGCGTTGCAGCTGGTGAGAGCAGCCTCGGCCAACGCGCAGCGCAGCGCAAGAGGCACCAAGTCCGCCTCCGCGCCGCTCAGTTTTGCCCGCAGCAGGGCTTCTGTCAGGCGTTCGGCGCAGGGCAGTGCACCCCCCGCGCAAAGCCCTCGGCACAATTCGCTTACCTTTGCCGGGTTTGCCGTGCCGGGGCCCGCCCGGCGGCTTCGTCTGCCCAGCGTGCGCAACTCACGCAAAACGGAGCGGGTCTCCCGCTCCAGCATATAGTAATTGTCGCGCAGCCATTCCGCGTAGGCGTCGCCCTGCGCCGCCCTGGGGCGTGATTCCCCCCGCAGTGCATTGCGATACCGCCGCCGCAGGTCTCGCAGCCCCTGCGCGAGCCTTTTGCGGTATTTACGCGCCCCCTGTTCCGCCGCAGTTACGCGCATGCCACCAGACCTTCCTTTGTGTTGATATTTCCGCTTCTGTTATTATTGCCCGCCGGAGGTAGATTATGCCGCACGGAACAAGTTCGGGGTTGGGGCTGAGGCATGTGCGACACAATTTCTGGCAGCATAACGCCGATTTTCCTCCCAGCAAGTGGAATCTACCTTTTTTCATTGCCATATAGCGTTGTATTTACAAGTCAAAGTGTTGAAGTTTTGTGCGCTTTGTTGTAAAATCGAAATAAACCCCTATATGCTTCCGGAAACGCACTTTTTTGCAAACGAAAGTCTTCCGGTAACTGGGAATTTTTGTTTTTCCGCATTATTTTACAAAAGGAAATTGACTTCCGCATTTTTTTATTGTATACTTGAAATGTATGAAGTCAATTAGGGAAAGGATACTATTCGCATGAAAACCGCGCAGACGTACCTCAGCGGCAATCCATACCCCGGGCGAGGCCTTCTTATCGGATTCCATTGCGACGGGCAAAACGCCGTCGCCGCCTATTTCATTATGGGCCGCAGCGAAAACAGCCGCAACCGCACCCTCATCAAAGATGGAAGCGGCATGCGCACACGACCCTACGACATGAGCAAAAAGATTGATCCTTCGTTGGTCATCTATTCGCCGGTGCGCGTTTTCGGCAACCAGACCATCGTTGGCAACGGTGACCAGACCGATACGATTTACGAATACCTGCGTGACGGCAAGAGCTTCACAGAAGCCCTGCGCACACGGGAATACGAACCGGATTCCCCCACCTTCACCCCGCGCATCAGCGGCTTGCTTACCAAATACAGCAACAGTTTTTCCTATCAGCTAAGCATCCTCAAGGCCAGCGAGAGCGCCCAAAAGACCTGCCAGCGTTTCTTTTATGAATACGAAACCCCTGTGATTGGCGAAGGCCACCTGATTCACACCTATAAACATGACGGCAACCCGGTGATCCCGTCCTTCGTGGGCGAGCCGGTGCGCGTGGCCATCAGCGGCAGCATCGATTCCTTCACCCGTACGCTCTGGGCGGCGCTGGATCCGGACAACCGCGTCGCGCTCTTCGTGCGCTATATCAACCTGCTGACGGGCGAAACCCAGACCAAGACCGAGAACAGGAATCAATAGCGCTCTGTCTGTTTGAAAATCAAGCGATCCCCCGGCGGGCCATGGCGCGCCGAGGGATTCTGTTTCATACGAGGTAAGCCATGTTACCTGTCGTTCGCCGCCGATTGGAACAGACCGGCGGAATCCTGCACCATACCGAAAGCTTCGGCACCGTCGACGGGCCGGGGGTTCGGTATGTTTTTTTCTTACAGGGATGCCCTTTGCGCTGCCTCTATTGTCACAATCCCGACGCTTTGGAATTGAGCGGGGGTACGCGCATAACGGCGGGCGAAGCGGCGAAGAAGGCGACCGGCCTGGGCAACTTCATTCAGGGCGCGACTTTCTCGGGCGGGGAACCGCTCTGCCAACCGGCATTCGTGACCGCGACGGCGCTGCTGCTGCGTGAGGCGGGCATTGCCTCGGCGATCGACACGGCGGGCGCGCCCGACCTTGAGGCTGCCAAGCCGGCCATCGACGCCGCCGAACTGCTTTTGCTTGACATCAAGGCGGCGAATTCGGCGATGGCCAAGCGCCTGACCGGGCAGGGCAACGAAGCCGCGCTGGCGACGCTGGACTACTGCGAACACACGGGCAAGCCGGTCTGGCTGCGCCATGTGTTGCTGCCCGGCTGGACGCTAGACGCAGCGCAGCTGCAACAACTGTCGGCGATGCTGCGCCCCTATACCTGCATTCAGCTGGTGGAACTGCTGCCCTTTCATAAGCTCGGTGAACCCAAGTGGGAGGCGCTGGGCAGGCCATATACGCTGCAAAAGACCCCCGCCGTCACGCCGGACGAAGCCGTGTGGGCGAGGGAGATTTTTCGCGAAGCCGGACTGAAGGTGCAATGAAGGGCCTTACATTTTCTTCACGGGAATCCAGACCTCGTCGCAGAATTTTCCGCTTTCGGTGATGTTATAAATCTCCATATCCGGGCCCGGGACTCTCTCGTAACCAGACGATGGCAGCCATTCGCTGTAGGCGCGATTGAAAAGCTCTCCGATTTGTGGGCCGGGGTGCTCGGCCGCCTCCCCCCGGAAAACCGCCCATGTCGCCTGTGGGATTTGCACAACCTTGTAGCCTCGCGTCCGGCATCCCTCCCGCACAAACGCGCAGATCATGTACATAAAGCGGTCACCGTCCAGCTCTTCATACCCACAAACCGCGTTGACAATGCTCACTCCCGGGGTTTCGCTGTCCGGATCGCCAACGCCGCCCGCATCGCGGAATAGCTTGCGATACTGCCCTCTGCGATAGATTTCCGTCCAAAAACCGGGGACCTTCCCCGTTTCATCGTTCCCGAAAACCCGCTCAATGCCGAACACCTCAAATGCTACGCGTTCTTCAATTCTCCAGTTCATCGCCTGCGCTCCTTTGATTTTAATTTGGAAAAGGAGCGGCGGATAAATAGTCAGGCTTACCCCGGGCTGGCGCGCTGCTGACGGCGTAACCCCGTGCTGCTTCACAAACGCGCGGGTGAAACTGTCGGCGCTGTCGTAGCCGTATTGCACCGCTAAATCAATCACTTTTGCGCCACTGCCCTGTAATTGCATTGCTGCCAGCGAAAGCTTACGCCTGCGGATGTATTCTGACAGCGGCAGCTCGGCAATGTAATAGAACAGCCGCCCAAAATGATAGGGCGAATACGACGTCACACTTGCCGCGTCGGTAAGTGTGACGTCCTTGTCAATGTGCGTTTCAATGTAGGCCATTACCCGGTTCAGCTCGGTAAGCACATCCATCTCTTCGCCTCCTTTCCGCATCCATTGTATCAGACCATTCAGGCGAATGCCCGACTTTTGAAGCAGAGTTTTGCGGGGAGGCCCCTACCTTTGTACGCGTCCGCTGGCGTTCCCCGCCGCGAGGGCGCGAACCTCCGCCGCGCTGACGAGGTTGTAATCTCCCTCGATGGCATGCTTAAGGCAGCTGGCCGCAGCGGCGAATTCCAGCCGCGCCTGCGGCCCCTTCCCTTCAAGCGCCGCGAAGATCAGCCCCGCGCCGAAGGAATCGCCGCCGCCCACGCGGTCAACGATATGCACCGGGTATTCCCGGGAAAAATAACACTGCCCGCCGGCATAGAGCATCCCGCCCCAAATATTGTCGGAGGCGGAAATGGACTGGCGCAGCGTGATTGCGACCTCCGCCAGACCGAAGCGTTCCGCCAGCTGGCGGGCTACATCGGCATAGCCCTCGCGGCTCAGCCTTCCGCCCTCGACGTTGCTGCCCGCAGCGTGAATATCAAAGACGTCGGCGGCATCTTCTTCGTTGGCGATGCAGAGCGTAACATAGGGCAGTAATTTCCCCAGAACCTGACCGGCGCGTTCACGGTTCCAAAGGTTTTTGCGGTAGTTCAGGTCGCAGCTGACCGGTACGCCCAGCCGCCCGGCTGCCTGGCAGGCCTCTTCGCAGAGCGAAGCGGCGCTCCCGCTCAGCGCGGGCGTGATGCCGGTGAAGTGGAACCACCGCGCGCCGCGCAGAATCGCGTCCCAGTCAAATTCGCCGGGCTTTGCCTCCGCGATGGCGGAACCCGCGCGGTCATAGATCACCTTCGAGGCGCGCTGGGACGCGCCGTGTTCCATGAAATAGACGCCTACGCGGCTGCCACCGCGCAGGACGTGCCCCATATCGACGCCATACCGCCGCAGGGCGTTGACAGCCATCTGGCCGATCTCATGCTCCGGCAGCTTGCTGACAAAGGCTGCCGGTTGGCCCAGGCCGCAAAGGCTCACCGCCACGTTGGCCTCCGCGCCGCCGAAGCTCGCTTCAAAGCGGTCCGCCTGCGCAAAGCGTCGGTAGCTCTCCGGCGCAAGCCGCAGCAGCAGTTCGCCGAAGGTGACGACCTTGCCATTGGCGGCGGGGGTGGCCGAAATCGGCGGTGGGGGAGGTGCCGTGCCTCGCGCGATGTCCATCGCCTCTCTGCAAAGCGCGGTGATTTGCGCAAAATCGCCCGCCTGAATCAGTGCCTGCGGCACCATCCAGCTTCCGCCGCAGGCCAGCACCTTCGGGCAATCGAGGTATTCGCGCAGGTTCCGTGCGCTGACACCGCCGGTGGGCACGAACCGCAGCGCGGGGTAGGGCGCGCTGACGGCTTTGATGTACGCCAGACCGCCCGCCTGCTCCGCCGGAAAGAATTTCAGGTGCGTCAGTCCGCAGGCCATCGCCTGCTCCATCTCCGTTGGCGTGACGCAGCCGGGCAGAATGGGGATATCATTTTCCAGGCAATACCGCACCACCTCAGGGTTGAAGCCCGGCGAGACGATGAATGCCGCGCCTGCGCTGATTGCCCGCTCTGCCTGCTCCACGCTGAGCACAGTACCCGCGCCAAGCAAAATTTCCGGCACCTCTGCGGCCACGCGGCGGATCGCCTCTTCCCCCGCCGCCGTGCGGAAGGTGATTTCAGCGCAACTGAACCCGCCGGCCAGCAAAGCCCGCGCGAGTCCGGGCGCTTTTTCCGCATCATCAATCGCGATTACGGGCACGATAGCGGCGGCAGCCAGCCGCTCAAATATTGTCTTCATCGACTTTTCTCCTCATAGAAGCGGGGATTTTCGGCTTCATCAGGTAATCCAGCGGCCAACCAAAGGGCTTTTGCGCCAGCAGCATAACCGCCGCGACCGTGGCTGCGGCGACCCATATCATCTTGGTCTCCCGGAAAAATTCCAGCAGCCATCCGCCCTGTATGAGAATCGGGATCAGGATGCTCTGCCAAAAGTAAATTTGCAGCGTGTGCTTGCCGACATCCGTCAATACCGGAACTCGGATGTTGGGCATGGCGGACAATACACAGCAACATAGCAGCGCCGCCAGCGCATAACAGGCCAACCGGTAGACACCGCCGAACCCATCGGGAATTGGCGTAATTTTAATGTAGGTATTTCTGCCTGAAAGCAGGCCGCGCAGCGGAAAAGCTTCTTCGCGCTGCGAATAGAGAATGACCGCCGTCGCGCCCAAGATCAGCGCCGCCAGGCCCCGCGCCCAGATTCTGCGCCGCAGGGCCTCTAGCCATTCCGGCTTACAATAAAGACCCGCCAAAAAGAACGGATACATCACCACCGCGCGGGGAAAGGCGAGAAAATCGGGCTGGTGCTGGTCATATCCAATTGCGACACCGGCCAAAACGGCCAGCGCCAGCACCAACCAGCGCTTCAGCCCTGGCCGCACTGTGTGCAAGAGGAAGGTGAATAGCATCCACCAAATCATCGCCAGCAGATACCAAGGCGGGCCGCTGGCGGTCAGGAATTGCATTGCGGGCGGGCGGGAACCGGGCGTGATCGGCCTGGTAAGGAACTGATCAGCTCCGAAGTTGATCCACTCCAACAGAGCGTATAATAGGAAAAAGCCAAGGGCGCGCTGCTTTGGGAAGGGTTCCCCCGGACGCAGCGCCCGCTTGCTGAAATAACCGGCCAGAAAAATAAACAGCGGCATATGAAACGTATAGATAAAAAGATACGTTACCATGGCTCCGGGCCGCCCCGTCTTGAGACCGGCCTCGACAACGTGCCCCAGCACAACCAGGAAAATCAGCAGTGCCTTGACGTTATCGAAATACCATACCCTGTTGGAAAGCGCGCTTCCCATGCTTTCAAGTGCAGGGGGATGGTCAGTCTTCCCAAGCAAAATATTCTCCTCCCATAAACAATAAGCAGGGGGGCGGGAAAATACCGCCCCCCTGCCGTGAGGCAGATGTATAGGTCGCTTCGCTTATTCAACCGATGCCGCCACAGCTTCTTCCGCCGGGGCGCTCTCCTCAACAGGGGGGGCCGCCGGTACTTCTTCCGCTGCCGGGGTCACGGTCGGTTCATCGGCCTTCTTGGCACGGGAAGCTCTTCCGGCGCGGGGAGCCCTACCGCCATTTTTGACGGCGGCCCGCCTGCCTTTATCGTTCTTCTTGTCGTCCTTCACAAGCTCCAGGATGCACATTTCAGCTGCGTCTCCACGGCGCGCGCCGATGCGGACAATCCTCGTGTAGCCGCCGTTGCGGCTCTTGTATTCGGGGGCGATCTCATCAAAGAGCTTCTTGACGACATCTTCCTTGGTCACAAACGCCAACACGCGACGCTTCGCGGCCAGGCTGGGTTCCTTGGCGATGGTGATCATCTTTTCGGCCAGGGAACGTACTTCTTTGGCCCGGGTGACGGTGGTCTCTATGCGCCCGTTCTCCAAAAGGTAGGTCACCAGACCGCGCAGCATAGCCATGCGGTGATCGCTGGTGCGCCCGAGTTTTCTGCTGCCAGGCATGTGATTCACACTCCTTTTACGCCCGCAGGCAAGCATCGTCCTGCGGCAGTTCGTTCAAAATAGGGTCGCCTTACTCGTCGTCCTTGCGCAGTTCAAGGCCCAGGGAACTGAGTTTGGCGATCACTTCATCCAGCGATTTGCGCCCAAGGTTGCGCACCTTCATCATGTCTTCGCCGGATTTGGAGGTCAGATCCTCCACCGTGTTGATGCCCGCCCGCTTCAGGCAGTTATAGGAACGGACGGAAAGGTCAAGGTCATCAATGATCATCTCCAGAACCTTTTCCTTGCGGCTGTCGTTCTTCACGACCATGATCTCCGTGTCGTAGATCTCGTCGGAGAGATCGGCGAACAGAGTGAGGTGTTCATTGAGGATCTTGGCGGCAAGCGACACCGCTTCCTGCGCGGAGGTCGTGCCGTCAGTCCAGACCTCAAGGGTCAGCTTGTCGTAGTCGGTTATCTGGCCCACGCGTGTGTTCTCCACGGCGTAATTGACCTTCACCACCGGGGAATAGATGGAATCCACGGCGATTACGCCGATGGGCGGCTTGATCAGTTCTTTGTTTCGTTCGGCGGAGACATAGCCGCGCCCGCAGTCACAGGTCAACTCCATGCTGAGCTGCGCGCCTTTTTCAAGCGTCGCGATGCGCTGGCCGGGATTGATGATCACCACTTCGGAATCCGTCTGGATATCCGCCGCTGTGACCTCACCCGGGGTCTCCACGTCGACGTAAAGCCTTTTTTCTTCGTCGCCCTGGATTTTCAATATCACGCTTTTGAGGTTCAGGATGATTTCGGTGACGTCTTCCTTCACGCCGGGGATCGTGGAAAACTCGTGGAGGATGCCGTCAATTTTCGCGGTGGTGATCGCATAGCCGGGCAGGGAGGAAAGCAGCACCCTGCGCAGGGAATTCCCCAGCGTTGTGCCAAACCCTCGCTCCAGCGGCTCGATAACGAATTTGCCAAAGGTGCCGTCCGCTTTGACTTCGAATGTTTCGATCTTTGGCTTCTCGATTCCTATCATAGAAAGGTCCCCTTCCTAGATCTAGATGTTAGATCTTAGACATCAGGCACACCTGACTGAAGCAACATCAATCTTTGCGTGCCCGCACGTCCCCTCGTCTAAAAGTCTATTATCTAATATCTAATGTCTATTTTGAATAGAACTCGACGATCAGGTGCTCTTCAACCGGGGCGGCGATTTGCTCGCGGGTAGGCAGGTCAAGAACCTTGCCTTCGAGGGCTTCGCGGTCAAGATCGAGCCATGCGGGTGCGGGGCGCGCGGCGCTGCTCTCAAGCACCGCCTTGATCTTGTCGCTCTCGCGGCTTTTTCCCTTGATGGAAACAACTTCCCCAGGGGTTAGCAGGTACGAGGGGATATCCACCTTTTTGCCGTTGACCGTGAAATGCCCGTGGGTAACCAGCTGACGGCTTTCCGCGCGGGAAGCGCCCCACCCCAGCAAATAGACCACGTTGTCAAGGCGGCTTTCGCAGATGCGCAGCAGGTTTTCGCCCGTCACACCGTCCTTGCGCTCTGCCATAAGAAAATACTTGTGGAACTGGCCTTCCGCCAGGCCGTAATAACGGCGTGCCAACTGCTTGGCGCGCAGCTGGATGCTGTATTCCGAATTCTTTTTGCGGCCCTGGCCGTGCTGGCCGGGGGCATAGGACCGGCGCTCAATGGCGCATTTGCCGGTATAGCAGCGCTCGCCCTTGAGGTGGAGCTTCTGCCCTTCGCGGCGGCAAAGCTTGCACACCGCGCCCGTGTATCTTGCCATGTATAAATCCAGACCTTTCTATCTCAGTATCGTGCTCACACGATTGTGCCTACACGCGGCGACGCTTTGGCGGACGGCAGCCGTTGTGGGGGATCGGGGTCACATCTTTGATCATGCTGACCTCCAGCCCTGCGGTCTGCAGCGCGCGGATTGCGGCCTCGCGCCCGGAACCAGGCCCCTTGACGAACACCTCAACAAACTTCAGCCCATGCTCCATCGCGGCGCGCGCGGCGGTCTCAGCGGCCGTCTGCGCGGCAAAGGGGGTGGATTTCTTGGAGCCGCGGAAGCCCATTTCGCCCGCGCTGGCCCAGGAAAGCGCGTTCCCCGCCGTATCGGTAATGGTTACAATGGTGTTGTTGAAGGTCGATTGGATATGGGCCGCCCCGCGTTCGATGTTCTTGCGCTCGCGGCGCCTGCGAGTACCGGTCGTTTTCTTTCCGGCGGCTTTGCTTGCCATGGAATCCCTCCTGTCTCTGTTCTGAACTTATACTAATTTTCGCAAAAGCAGAGTACAAAAAATCGAGCATAAGCCTTTGATATTATGAGCTTTGCGAAGTTTTTTGTCTACTCTTCTAACGAAAAATAGTATTAGAAGCCTCGCTTCTGGTTGAACAATAGAATTACTTCTTCTTATTGGCGATGGTCTTCTTCGGCCCCTTGCGGGTGCGGGCGTTGGTCTTGGAGCGCTGCCCGCGAACCGGCAGGCCCCTGCGGTGGCGGACGCCCCGATAGCTGCCGA
>JAVBOZ010000093.1:0-6339 GCA_031549985.1 Oscillospiraceae bacterium
GGATCAGCGAGGTGGTGAACTGGATCAGATAGAACATGATGCCGTTGCCAAACACGGCGTCGGCGATTTGCGACATCACCGTGAACCCTTCAACGGGAACCACCTTGAGTTCGCTGGCCAGGAGGCTTGTGCCACCGAAGATGAAGACGATGATTCCGCCGAGCATATAAAGCACGTGCCGCGCCGTCTTTGTTGAGGGGTCGCGAAAACTGGGCACGGCGTTGCTCACAGCCTCAACGCCCGTCAGCGCCGAACAGCCGGAAGAAAACGCCCGCAAGAACAGGAGCAGGGTGATGCCGGAAAGCGTCTCTTTTGGCATCACCAATTCAGTGTTGGAATAGTCGATGGGATGCAGCGAACCGGAAAGAAAGCGAACGAACCCTGTGATGATCAAAATGGCCATGACGACGATGAAAAGATAGGTTGGCACGCCGAAAATCTTGGAAGATTCGCTGATGCCGCGCAAATTGATCAGCGTTATGAGCGCGACGGAGATCAAGGCAATGACGGCGCGGTAAGGTTCCAGCGTCGGGAAGGCGGCTACGATTGCGGCGGTAGAGGAGGAGATACTGACCGCGACCGTCATGATATAGTCAACAATCAGGCAGGCCGCCGCCAACAAGGAGGGCCTTCGGCCAAAGACCTGCTTTGAGACCTCATAGGAGCCGCCGCCCCCCGGGTAATGGTTGATGATTTGCGAATAAGAAAAAATCAGCATGATCAGCAGGAGGATGATTGGCAGACTGACCAGGCCAACGTAATGCACCGCCATCATGCCGAGCAGGGGCACCAGCGCCAGCAGGATTTCTTCCGCCGCGTAAGCGACCGAAGAGACGGCGTCGCTGGCCATGATGGGCAGGCCCCAGATGCGGGAAAGCTTTTCGCCCTTCAACTGCTCGTTCGAGAGGGCTTTGCCAAGAAAAAAGCTCTTTACATTTTTCATTTCTTCAGTGCTTCCATTCCAATTCGTAAAATTACAGTAGAGCAGGTATATTTTAACACACCGACAAGCAAAATGCAAATAATAATTGGGACGCGCGAAAAAAATGTAATCGTTCAAAAGTGGCAAGAAAATTTCGATGCCCCCTTTTTTCATCTTGACAAGCGCAAAAGAACGGTGTATAATGATCCAAGTTGGTTTGGCGCGGCTTTTTGCGCGCATATGCACCCTTAGCTCAGTTGGTAGAGCACCTGACTCTTAATCAGGGTGTCCGGGGTTCGAGCCCCCGAGGGTGTACCAGCAGAAAGCCTTGACGCACAAGAGATTGTGACATCAAGGCTTTTTCTTTTTTCAAAGCTGGTGACCGACAGGTGACTAATCCGCCCCCCACCTGGGCGCTCGAGAATGCATTGATGCCGCCGACATCATGCTCCCCTCGCTTACCGCTGTCTTGAACCGTTAATGTCCCGCAAAACCGTCAAAAGGATCACCGGGCGAATGGAGGGCTGAATAATGAAATACTACGTTGTTAACGCGTTCACAGATACGATGTTCGGCGGTAATCCAGCCGGAGTTTGCCTTCTTGATAAACCCTTAGATAACAATACAATGCAAAATATTGCAATGCAGAACAATTTGGCTGAAACCGCTTTTTTACTTAAAAGCGATCATGGGTATTCGTTACGATGGTTTACCCCGCAAGTTGAAATTGATCTTTGCGGCCACGCCACACTTGCAACAGCTTTTGTATTAATGACCTATGTTGACATCGCTATGACATCAATCGATTTTCATACGAAAAGCGGAGTGCTGTCTGTTGTAAGAGGCAATGAAATGTTTGTTATGGACTTTCCGTCAAGAAATCCATTACCGTGCGCTATTCCGGATTTTTTAGAAAATGCGTTGGGAACTAAAGTGTTAGAAACACATTTATCGAGAGATTTATTGGTGGTTGTGGAAAATGAAGAAGCCGTCCAAAGGCTAAAGCCTGACTTGACGCTTTTATCGGAGGTTGACGCTTTTGCTGTTATCGTTACCGCTAAAGGACATAGCTGCGATTTTGTATCCCGCTTTTTCGCTCCTAACGCGGGAATACCGGAGGATCCTGTAACGGGTAGTGCGCATTGCTCATTAATTCCGTTTTGGAGCAATAAACTTGAAAAAAACAAACTATATGCTCGTCAGCTATCTAAACGCGGCGGTGTGGTTGATTGCGAAGACTGTGATGAGCGTGTGAAAATAGGTGGTAAAGCCATCTGTTATTCAATTGGCGAAATACTAATTTAGGAGCTTGGCTCGGTGGGTGTGATGATAACTGCCGAGTATGACTATAAGGCAGAGACAGGGTATTGCATTGGCGCACGCAGGGACCGCCACGACCCAAGGTGCAGATGTATCTTGCCTATTGCCTTCAAGGCCTGCCCTTTGATCTGTGCACGCCCTTGCGTCCTACATCCCTTCGCGCATGCGCCGGGTATAATACAATACGTTCTCCCACTTTGCGTCGGGGGCGATGCGGTGGTCGGGGCAGGGGATGAAGCCGCCCAGTTTCACCAGTTCCTTCATTCGGGCGATTTCAGCGTCGACTGCGTCGAAATCCCGCGAGAAGACAGTCTTGTTCATTCCGCCGACGCCGCGCAGCTCCGGGCCGTATTGCGCCCGCCAGGGGGCGATGCTGGCGTCCCAGACGCCCACCTCGATGGGGAACATCGTATTGACGCCGTTCTTGAGCCAGATGGGCAGCAGCGCGTCGATGCAGCCGTCGCAATCCAGCGAAACAATATCTGTGCCATAGGCGCGCAGCAGGTCGGTCATGCGTTTATAATGCTGGCCGACCTTTTCCTCAAAGACAGCGGGGATCACCAGCGGCCCTGAACGGAAGCAGATGTCCTCCCAGTAGTGGGCATAATCGAACATACCGGGCAGGCTGCGCTTCAGCGTCTCTTCCAGTGTCTTATAAGCAAGACCGCCGACGGTGTCGATGATCTCGGTATAGAGCTCCTCATCGTCGGCCAGCAGGTAGCTTGTGCCCACGACGCCCAGCCAGTTGCGGATCACCCCAAACAGGCTGCCAACCGAAATGCCGCAGGGATTTTCGGGGCGTTCGCCCCGCTCCCAGACCTCGCGCAGCCGCAGGATCTTTTCCTGTGGTACCCGCGCGGGGTCATATTGCAGCCGGGGCCGATAGTGCTCCTCCCAGGACGTGCGGTCGACCAAAAGGTGCTCAATCTCCTGCTGGATGGAGGCAACGCCCTCCTTTTCCAGTTCCACTACGCCGTCGCTGTTGCGCACGTGCCGCAGGCCGCTGCCCAGCTCGCGCACCACTTCGCGGGGGAATCCCGGTCGCAGGCCTGCGCCGATGCCAACGGAGGACGACCAGCCCATATCAAAGCCCAGCTTTTCAGCGATGATCTTATCAACCTCGTTGCCGTCGCCCCAGTACCGCGCCTCGGCCTGTGATAGGTGCCCTTCCTCGGCCCACTTTTCCAGCGTCTCGCGCCAGTAGCCGAAATGCACGATCGGCATCCTGTCATAAGGCTGATAATGCAGGATCGCGTTGACGCGTTCGCGGTTGGTCATACCGGATAGCTCCCTTCTTCCCGCCAGATGCGGTTCATAAATTCGTAGCGCTCCAGGGGCAGGCCGGTGTAAGCGCAGTTGGAGGTGCAGAAGACGAACCCCCGTCCGCGTGCCATGCCGTCCCGCAGGGCACGGCGAACGTCGGCGGCGCATTCCTCATCGGTACCGGTCTGCAGCAGTGCGCAGTTGACGTTGCCGCAGAGAGCGACCTTGTCGCCCCAATCCCGGTTCACCTGCGCCAGGTCGACCCCGCCTTGGGGATCCAGCGAGTGCAGGGCGTCGGCGCCGCATTCGACCATCATGTCGATGATCGGCATGATATTGCCGTCGGTATGTTTGATGCAGAGCAGGCCCATATCGTGGCAGGCGTCGATGCTCTGTTTCAGGTAGGGCGCGATGAATTCAGCGAACATATCGCGGCTGAAAAAAGGATTGGTGTTGAAGCAGTAGTCGGAGCACATACACACCGCGTCGACCAGCCCGGTTGCCGCGATTTGCTCGGTCTCGGCCAGCACGACCGCCGTAGTAAGCTGCGCCTGCCCGTGCAATGTCTTCTGATCCTCATAGAGCCGCTCGGTGAATTCCAGCATATGGCCGCCGTCGGGAATGCTGAAGGTAGGATCGCAATAGACCAGCAGGGCAAATTCATCTCCCGCGATCTCACGGATATATTCCAGCACACGGATTTTTCCCTCCACGCCGCCGTGGGTGCCGTTGACATGGATGGCGCTGTGATGATATTTGCGCGCAAACGCCACAAAGACCTCCGCGATGTCACGCAAATGCAGGTCACGCTCCCTTGCGCTCATCTGCTTCCATTGGCCATAGCGCCGGTGGCCCGGATGCACCCGGCCCAGTGCCTCCATCGTCAGGTAAAACTCCAGCTCAAAGGTTGGCACGAGGCCGGGCACGGGTTCGCGCAGCAGCGTCTTGCGAAAGCGTTCGCGTTCGGTCATGGGTAAACGCCCCTTTCGATTTATTTCAAGATTGATATTTCGATTGATGAACAAAAATCAAGTCAGTCCCAGTTTCCCAGCCATTTCTTTGGTCTTCATCTCCAGCAGCTTGGAAACACCTTCCTCCTGCATCGTGACGCCGTAAAGCACATCGGCCTCCTCCATCGTACCGCGCCGGTGGCTGATCAGGATGAACTGGGTGTTGCGCGTCATCCGGCGCACATAGCGGGCAAAGCGGCTGACGTTGACGTCGTCCAGCGCGGCCTCCACCTCGTCAAAGATGCAGAAGGGCGCGGGGGTGGCCTTCAATATCGCGAAAAGAAGCGCGATGGCCGCTAGCCCTTTCTCACCGCCGGAGAGTAAGTCGATGTTCTGCACGTTTTTGCCCGGCGGCTGCACACGGATCTCAATTGCGCTTTCCAGCAAATCGTCCGGATTCTCCAGTTCCAGCGCGGCCAGCCCGCCGCTGAAAAGCTCGGCGAAGGTTTCACCAAAATAGCGGTTGATCCGCGCGAACTGCTCCGCGAAACGCCCGCTCATCTGCTCGGTCAACTCACCGATCAGCCGGAGCAATTCCTCACGGCTGCGCTCAACGTCTTCCACCTGATCCCGCATGAAGGCGAAACGCTCCGATACTTCTCGGTATTCCTCAATGGCGTCGACGTTGATGTTGCCCAGTGCGCGGATTTTACCGCTGACCTCCGTCAGTTCGATCTGCGCCCCGGTGGGGTTCTCAAGCCGGAAGCCCTGTTCCTCGGCCTCCCGGGGTGTCAGCTGATATTCGTGAAAGAGTTTCGCCCCCGCTGCGTCCAGCTCCTGCCGGGTGACGGAGCGGCGTTCCTCCTGCCGGGCAAGCTCGCCGCCCAGTTTTTCCTTGCGCTCGGCCAGGATTCGTTCCTCCCGGCGCAGCGTCTCGGTTCTGCCGAGCGTCTCCTCACGCCGGGCCAGGGCCGCTTCCATGCCCCCCTGACCTTCCTCCGCCTGCGCCCGCAGCGCCGCGACGCCCTCGCGCAGGCCCTGGATCGTGCTCTCAATTTCCTGATTATTTTGGCGCAGCGCCTCCTGCTCGGCTTGCCGATCCTGATCCCGCCCGGCGTGGCCTTCCATGCGCGTGCGCAAAAGGGCGGCTGCCTCCTCGCGGGCTTCGATATCTTTTTCGGTGGCCAGCAGCGTCATGCGCTGGGCGGATTCCGCATCCGCCAGTTGCCTCTGTTCTTCGTCCAGCGCCGCGAAGGCCTTTCGCTGCGTCGCCTGCGCCTCTTCGTTTTCTTTCAGCGCCGCTTCCAGCCTGCCTGCCTCGCTCGCCGCCTCCGTGCGCCCCTCCTCCAAGATCTGGATGCGCTGCGCGGCCGCCGCCTTTTCGCGCTCCAGCTCGGCTTGGGACGCCACGGCGTCGGAGACCCGCTGTTCAAGGGCAGTCGCCAGCCCCTCCTGCCGAATGGATTCTTCCAGGGCACGGGCGAGATCGCCCTGCAAACCCGCCGCTGCGGCCTCGGCGGCGGCGGCCTCCTCCGTCAATTGCTTGGCACGCTTCTGCTGTTCCTCCAGCTTGCCCTGTAACGCGCGGCACTCCTCTTTGAGGCGCGTGATTTCCGCGCCCCGGCTGAGCATCCCCGTGCCCTGAGCGCGGGAGCCGCCGCTCATTGATCCGCCCGCGTTGATGACCTGCCCATCCAGGGTGACGATGCGGAAGCGCTGCCCGTAGCTCCGGGCGATTGCGATGGCGCTTTCCATGTCTTCCGCCACGGCGGTGCGGCCCAGCTGCGCCAACAGAATCTGTCGGTATTTCGGCGCCGCCTCCACCAGATTGCTCGCGATATCCACAAACCCCGCGCAATTTCGCAGGCCTTTTTCGCTCATTTC
>JAVBOZ010000038.1:0-24689 GCA_031549985.1 Oscillospiraceae bacterium
AATACCTCCAGCGCTATCTCGACGAAATTGCTTACCGCTTCAACCGCCGTTTCATGCAGCCTGTTTTGTTTGATCATTTGCTGGCTGCTGTCACGAATTCCACGCCGCTTGGTTTGGAGCGGCTAATGGGATAATCAGATACCTTTTTCATAATGCGCTGACCGAACGTTAGGTTAACACTTGTTGTGCAAAGCGCATATTTTGTAATGAATGAGCTTCAATCTCTTTCAAAATATCATTAAGGAGTGCGCTTATGAGAAAATCTTCTTGTTATAATCCCTGCCCAGCGCCCGCATTTTTTTGCTCATGCCAGCCAATCAATTGCTGCTGCCGTAACTGCAATCCTGTCCCGGAATTTCCCACCGTTGTTTGCACACCTGCTTTTGAATCTTTTTCAGATCAACTGCTACAGGTTCCCGACACCGCAGTTGTTATTCCAAACGCATTCAATAGCAACGACGGCCCCGCTCCCTATACGGTGCTGTCAGCTGCATTTATGGACTTGCAGCTTCCGCTGCAAGGGACTACATTTACGCCGCTCGGAGGAAACGATTATGCCTTATTCTCCACAATCGCTCCAATGGTGCAAGTGGCTTATCGCGACGGCAATGGCAGCCAGCGCGCCAAAATTGTGCAAGCGACCATGCAACTGACCGGTACCGTAACTTCGCCGGTTGCCCCAAGCAACGTAATCTGGTGGGCGTTCATGGAAAGCGGCAGCATCAGCAACCCTTTGCTTTCGGGTACAACGTTGCGCTTTACCGCCGCCGCAGCCATCGACGTCATCGCGATTCCCAGTCTACCGCATAATTTTGGTGTGTTGCAGGACTATACCTGTTCGCAGGCGCCGCCCGTGCAAGCGCAATGCAGAGAGTTGTATCCATTGGAAAGTTACTGCAGGCAATCAAGTGTCGTGTCCGGTTCTCCGTTGCAGTCAATTCCTTTTGCGCCTCTGGGGCCAACGCCTTACAGCAACCCCAGCGTTGTCTCCCAAGGCGGTCAGCCCTATGTGTTGCGCGTCGTTTCGCAGGCCGTCAATGTTACGCTGATCGATTTGGCCTTTCCCGTTCTTTTGAGCTATACAGACGGCAGCGGCCAGGTGCAGCGGCAATCGACTTTTTTGTTTATGTCCCTGCTAATATCCGATGTGGCCAACGTTCCATACACACGAATCATCGCGGATCTGTCAATCTCTAATGTCATACTGCCCAGCACCGTAACCCCGCCGGCACTTATGGTTTACAGTGTCATGCTCACAGGCAGTATTTCCGCGATTGATGATAAAATTGACGTGCTGACTACCGATGCGGTGGAATGCGGCGATGTGCCGGTCTCCGTTTGCAATACGCTCCGCCCGGCACCCACCGCTGAGATTACAATATAACAAAAAAGGAGAAATGCTATGCTTGCGTCGGCTTCGGTCATCCTTGCCAGCCGTAACGAAGGCGCTTTGCTTTCGCAAACACTGAGTTCAATCTTAGGCGCTTCCTGTAAAACGCCATGCGAGATCATCGTGGTGGACGACGGTTCTATCGATGGAAGCATTTCATCCGCTCCTCTTGTTCCCGGGGCCCCGGTGCGCATAATTCGCACACCGGGGCTTGGCGTAGCGCCTGCGCGCAATGCCGGCGCACGGCTGGCCACCGGTGACATGTTGGTGTTTTGTGACGCCCATATTTCTGTATGCGACGGCTGGTTGGATGCGTTGGCGCGCGCATTGGAAGAAGAGCGGTGCGACGCTGTCACGCCGGGGATCGGCGCGTTGGAGCCAGGAAAGTTTATCTCATTACACCAGCTTGTCTCTTCCGCGCCGCTGAACGCGGTTGGATGCGGGCGAGTATTTCGTACGCTGATCGACAACACTTGGCTACCCATACACAATAGCCCCATGGAATGCCCCATACTGAGCGGCGGTTGTTTCGCAGTACGGCGCGATGTATGGCGGCATATCGGGGGGTACGAGGATGCCTTTCGCGGATACGGCTATGACGAGGAAGAAATTTCCCTCAAACTATGGCTGTTCGGCTATCGCCTGATGACCGCGCCGAAGGTGGTCATCAGGCACAAGTTCCGCCCTGCCGCCCCCTACCCGATCACCAGCGAAGATATGATGTTCAATCGAATGTACGCGGCGCTGTGCCACATGAGCGACGAGCGAACGGAGCGACTTCTGGACACTATGCGCAGGCACCCTGAATTCGAGAGCGCAAAGCGTGAGGTATTCACGGCGGATAACATAAAAGCAAAGCGGGAAGCCTATCGCGCAGCCCGCAAACATGACGATGATTGGTATTTTCGCAAATTCGCTCCGGCGCTTTAGCCAGGCGCAGGGCTGCGGCACAGCCGCTAAAAATCGTACGTCTTTATATCAACGCCCGCCGTGCGCTCCATGCGCGTGACGGGATATCCCGCTATGCGTAGCTCCTTTGAAAGGACGACCGCCTTACTCAGGGGCAGCCAGGGCAGCCCTGCCTCTTCCAGCAAAGGGCGCACTTCTTTTGCAAAGGCATCGTTGGTTTCGTCAAAGAGCAGCAGCACCGGTTGTTCGGGCAGTTGGGTTTTTCGCCGCAGAGCGGCTGTCAGTTCCTGCTCAGAAATTGCGGTGTAGCCGTTTTGCAGCAGATAGGCAAAATCCCGCCGCAGATCATTTCGATCCAGCGCGGTCCCTTCCCGGCCAAGGTTGTTATAGACCAGCATCGGCAACGGCGTTTGCTCCCCGGCGTAAGGTGTGCTGACGGTGATGCTCCGGGTGCCGAGGCTGATCAAAACACTGACCAGCAAAAGCGCACAGAGACATAAAAATTTCGTCGCCTTCGTGAACCGAATCACCATACGCACATTCCCCCGCACACAATTATAGGTGATAGAGATATATGCGGCGCGGCAGGGAACATATGCCTGTGAATTATACTCTTCCTCGGTAAAACAATAGACGAGTGAACAAAGGCACCAGCTTACTTGCGGGCGGCCCGACGCCGCCCCTACAATGCTTATCTAACCCCGCCGCAGGGGAGTGTGCGTGGGGTGCGTTATTGCGCCCGGGGTCGCGCGCCCTACAAGCGCGCCCTGTGTAGGGGCGGCGTCAGGCCGCCCGCAGGCAACGAAACGATGATGTGTGTCGCTGCTTTTCATCTACTTTTCTAACGAAAAAAAGTATTATTTGTTCTCCGGCAATCACTGCCGCAGATGTACATTTTCCGTTCCCAACAGTTCGCGCAGCAATTGTTCCAGCCGGGGATTCCAATCCACGCCCGGTAGTGCGCCGGGGGGCGTATAGCTCCCGGTCTCAGCAAAATAATACCGCAGCGGCACCGTGCCGTCAAAGATGGCGAGATAGCGTTCAGCCTTTGCCAGCAGCGGGTCGCTCTGCCCGCTGAACTTAAGGAACACCGCCTTGGGCGGATCTGTTGTCCTTCTATATTGTTCATATCTTTGCGGCACAGCCGACGAGCTCGCCGCAGGCGCCGACGAGCCCGCCGCAGGCGCCGATGAGCTCGCCGCAGGCGCCTGCGAAATATCTTCCAATGTATTGCAGATGACCTTGGCTTCCTTGTTTTCCTGCAAGCTCAGCCGCCCGGCTAACAACACGGTGCGGCCCTCCTGCGCCAGGTTGGCGAAGCGTTCCAGCGTGACGGGGAAACACAGCGCCTCCATCTGCCCGGTCATGTCTTCCACCGTCAAGAAGGCCATGGTGGCGTTGTTCTTTACCACCTTCTTCTTCACACCGGTGATCACGCAGAGCAGACGCACGTCCTCGTTGTCGCGGTGCTGCCCGTGGCCGGTCTCGTTGGAGGGGTCGAGCAGCGCAGCCACCGTAGCCGCGCCCAGCCGAACGGCCTGCTCCGCCAAAGCGGCAAGAGGATGCCCGGAGATGTAAAAGCCCATGGTCTCTTTTTCGCCCGCCAAAAGGTCTTCGGTGGTGAACTCCTTCTGCTTCGGCAGCGGAGGCTCCGCCACGGAACCCGCCTCCCCCTTGTTCAGCAGATCAAAAAGACCAATCTGCCCCTCAACGTTGCGGCGGGCGTCGTTCTCCAGTTCGGAGACGAACATGTCAAGGGCCATCACCATCTCGCGCCGATTGCCGCCCAGGCCGTCCAGCGCACCGCAGCGGACCAGCGCCTCAACAGCGCGGCGGTTACAATCCCGCCCCTGCATCCGCTTAAGAAAGGAGTAAAACGAAGTGAACCTGCCGCCCTTCTCCCGCTCGGCAAGAATGCCGCGTATCAGCGAAGAACCCAGGTTTTTGACAGCCAGTAAGCCGAAGCGAATTCCGTCCGGCTCCACGGTAAAGCGCTCGGCCCCCGCGTTGACGCTGGGAGGCAACAGAGGGATGGAAAGGCGGGCGCATTCGGCGGCGTATTCGGCCACCTTACCGCTGCTGTCGATCACGCTGCTGAGCAGGGCGGCCATAAAGGCCCGGGGCGCGTGGCATTTGAGGTAGGCCGTCTGGTAGGCAACGAAGGCGTAGGCCGCCGCGTGGGATTTGTTGAAGGCATAGCTGGCAAAGGACGACATCTCATTGAACAGTTTGTTGGCGATTTCGGCGCTGATGCCGTTGCGGCCGCAGCCTTCGATGAACACCGTCCGCTCCTGCTCCATCTCCTTATGCTTCTTCTTGCTCATGATCCGGCGCACAATATCCGCGCGGCCCAGCGAATACCCCGCCAATTCGCGGAAGACCTGCATCACCTGTTCCTGATAAATCAGGCAGCCATAGGTAACGCGCAGAATCGACTCCAGCTGCGGCGTCAGGTATTTCGTCTTCTCCGGATGCCTGCGGTTTTCGATACAGGTGGGAATGAAATCCATCGGCCCGGGGCGGCAAAGGGAAGTCACGGTGGAAAGGTCTTCGATGCTTTCCGGGCGCAGGTCGATCAGCACATTGCGCACCCACCCGGCTTCAAACTGGAAGATGCCCGTCGTGTCGCCCCGCGAAAACATATCAAAGACCGCCGGGTCATTGTGCGGGATTTGCTCCATATCAAAACCGGGGATATCAACCCCGGCCATTTCGGCCGCGTCGTGGATGACCGTCAGTGTGCGAAGGCCAAGGAAGTCCATCTTGAGCAGCCCCAGTTCCTCCAAAGTGGTCATGGGGAACTGGGTGACAATGACCTCGTCGTTGCGCGCCAGCGGAACATAATCAGCCACAGGGTCGCGTGTGATGACCACGCCCGCCGCGTGGGTGCCCGCGTGGCGGGGCATGCCCTCCACCTTGCGCGCGGTGTCGATTAAGTCTTTGACCATCGGGTCGCCATCATAGGCCGCCCGGAGTGCGGAGGACTCCTTCAGCGCCCGCTCCAGGCTCATTTTCAGCTCATTGGGCACCAATTTGGCGATCTGGTCCACTGTGCCGTAGGCCATGCCCATCGCGCGGCCCACATCCCGCAGCGCTCCGCGCGCGGCCATGGTGCCGAAGGTGACGATCTGCGCCACGTGATCCGCACCGTATTTTTCGATGACGTAGTCGATCACCTCGCCCCGGCGTTCGTAGCAAAAATCGATGTCAAAATCGGGCATGCTGACCCGCTCGGGGTTGAGAAAACGCTCGAACAGCAAATCATATTGAATCGGGTCAACGCCCGTAATGCCGATACAATAGGCCGCCAGGCTCCCCGCGCCGGAGCCGCGCCCCGGGCCCACGGGGATGCCCTTGCGCTTGGCATGGGCGATGAAGTCGTGGACGATCAAAAAATAATCGACATAGCCCATGCCGCCGATCACGTCCAGCTCATATTGCAGGCGTTCGCGATAGATCTGCGGCGGGTTCTCACCGCACCGCGCCCGCAAGCCCTCCTCACAGAGCTGCCGGAACCATACAAAATGATCCTGCCCCTCCGGCAGATGAAAATGCGGAAGCTTGGTGACGCCGAACTCGAATTCCATTTGGCAGCGCGCCGCGATGGCCGCTGCGTTGTCAACAGCCTGCGGGGATTCCGGGAAGGCCGTGCGCATCTCCGCCTCGTCTTTGAGGTAAAATTCCTGCGCGCCAAATTCAATGCCGGTGTCTTCCCCCAGCACGTGGTTGGTCTGAATGCAAAGCAGCACCTGCTGGAGCTGCGCGTCCTCTTTGCGAACGTAATGCACGTCATTGGTCGCCACCGGGGCGATGCCGGTCTCTTCGGCCAGGCGGCAGAGCATCGGCAGGATGCGCTTCTGTTCTTCCAGCCCGTGATTTTGCAGCTCGATGAAGAAATTACCCTTGCCGAAGACGCTTTCATACCACCGCGCCAGGCGCTTGGCTTCTTCATAATCGCCCTCCAGCAGCGCTTGGGGAATCTCACCTGCCAGGCAGGCTGAAAGGCAGATGAGCCCCTCATGGTATTGCTCCAAAAGGGCGTGGTCGATGCGGGGCTTGGTATAAAACCCGTTGACCCAGGCTTCGGAGACCATGGCGATCAGGTTTTTGTAGCCGGTCTCATTCTCGCAGAGCAGGATGAGGTGAGCGCGGCGGGCGTCAAAGTTTTTATCTTTATCAAAACGCGAACGCGCGGCGACGTAGACCTCGCAGCCAATCACCGGGTGCAGGCCCCGCTCCCTTGCCGCGCGGTAAAAATCAATGACGCCGAACATGTTCCCATGGTCGGTGATGGCGACGGATTCCTGCCCCAGCTCCTTGGCTCTATCCAGCAGCGGGCCAAGGCGGCAGGCACCGTCGAGAAGGCTGAATTCGGTATGTAAATGCAGGTGCGCGAATGGCATAAGCCGCGACCCCCGTGTCAAAATTTGTATGATACTAAGGTATCATATGGGCAGCGGCTTGTCAAGAAAAAGCGCACGGCGCAAAAATGACAATCAACTTGAAATAAACGCAAAAGCTTGTTATACTGTTATTGGACCAATTCGGCACCTCAAAAAACCTAACCACAACTGCGGTTGCCCGTAGGGGGCGGCGTCCTCGACGCCCCGCATCCGCTAAAATCAAAGGCTTTACGCTTATTGTTTCCCGGTGCGTCGAGGACGCCGCCCCCTACACCGAGGTTTTTTGAGGTCACCTAAAGCCGCCGCACGGAAAATCCGCCGTCCGGCCGCAGCACCGTACCGGTGCAAAAATCCATCCGTCCCCGCGCCACCGCCATGACGCAGGCAGCAACGTCGCCCGGGCTGCCCATGCGGGGCATTGGCGTCAGTCCGTCGGCAATGCGGGCGGCGTATTGCTCGCGCACGGCGGCGGTCATATCGGTCTCAATGATGCCGGGGCTGACCTCGAATACAGAAATCCCATCACCGGCCAGGCGCACGGCAAACAACTGCGTCATCATCGAGATGCCCGCCTTTGAAAGGCAATATTCCGCGCGGTTCACCGAAGCGGCGTAGGACGACACCGAACTGATGTTTACGATGCGCCCGCTCCCCTGGTCAATCATCTGCCGGGCAACCGCCTGCGTGAGGAAAAAAGGCCCTTCCTGGTTGATGTCCATGCAGTGATGGTATTCCTCCGGGCCAATTTCCAGCATATCCCGACGCGTCTTCGGCGCAACGCCCGCGTTGTTCACCAGCAGGTCGATGCCGCCCAAGGTGCGCATAGCCGTTTGCAGAAGTCGTTCCCGATCCGCCGGGCGGGCGTTGTCGCAGGCGCAGAACGTAAATGCCCCGCCAAAGGTCGTTTCCAGGCGGGCTGTATTATCATTTTGGCGCCGCGCTGTTGCCAGCACCTGAAAGCCGTCAATCAACAGGGCTTCCACAATTGCCAGACCGATTCCCCGGCTTCCGCCGGTCACCAGAGCACGCATTTTTATGCCCCCTTTTCCAGGACGTATTGTTGATAATACGGCATATACGTCTCCCCGTCCCGCACGACACAGCCGGTGACGCTCCCGGCGCGCATGAGCTGCGTACACTTGCCGCAGGCGGTGCAGGTTTTGCGCTTATCCAACTGCCCGCAGCACCTGTAATCCCTGTAAAATTGGGGGTAGGCAAAAATCATGCGTCCAAAGCCCGTCAGCGCCGCCGTGCCCTCCTCAAGCAGTTGATCGGCGTAGGCCACGGCGTTCGCGCCGGGGTAACTCAGGCCGGAGGCGACCAGCGCCAGTTCGGGGAACTCCATCTGCAATTCCCGTGTGACGGCGCGGATTCGCCGCATGCCGGCCTCGGGCGGCTCCGCCTCATTGCGGGCCGGGCGGTTGATGTGCGGGATCAAATAGGGATTGCCCAGCGTGATGTTCACGACGGCGCAGCCAAACCGATCCCGCAGAACGCGCAGGATTTCCTTGCATTCGCCCAGATCATATTCCGCCCGCGCGGAGGTTCCGTAGCCATGCGGATGCGCAAAGCCGTCGCAGGCGTTGAGCCGTGTTGTGAGAACCATATCGGCTGGCATCGCTCGCCGAACGGCCTCCAGGCATTCGAAGAAGAGCCGCGTACGGTTTTCGAATGAACCGCCGTAAGGCCCGGCGCGGTCATAGGCTGATAAAAATTCTCCCAGCAGATAACCGTGACAGCATTTGACGTCTACGCCGTCAAACCCGACCGCCATAGCAAGCCGGGCCGCCTTCTCGTAGTCATCAGCAACCTTCGCGCAGTATTTATCCGTAACGATTTCGTAAGGCCAGGCCTCCTTGCCCTCCTCCCAAAGAGCGTTGCGGTAGGCGACCAGCGGCGCGGGAATACCCATGGGCTTGGCGAAACGCCCCGAGTGCGTCAATTGCGCAACGATCTTCGGTGCGCGCCCCGTCGCCGCCAGTGCGCGTTCGCGTATCTCCGCCAGCAGGCGTTGATAGCTCTCCGCCGTTCCCTCATGCAAAAAGAGCTGGCGTGGGTTCGCCCGCCCTTCAGGGCAGACAGAGATCGCTTCAAACCAAAGTAAGCCCGCGTCCGACTCGGCCAAACGGAGATAGCGCCGCCGCGTCAGTTCGCCGATGCCGCCCGCCGCAGTGCCGTCGCAGCCCTCCATGGGCTGAAGCACCACACGGTTGGGCAGTGTCCATTTCCCCGCCCGCAGCGGCTCGTCAATCTTAGCCATGCGCCGCCTCCCCGTCTTTCACGAGCTCCCTCAGCCGCGCCATATCTTCAAAAAACGCGCGTTGGCCGCAGCATTGACAATATTCCAGCAGGAGCGGCTGCCGGAAATCTCTTTCGCAAAGCGCACGTACGATGCGGTCTACGCAGTCCCTTTCCGGGGGCAGCAGATGCATCAGGCGGTTGCGCCGTACCTCGGAAAAAGAGACATGCGCCGCAAAGATATGCGCAAAGGTCTGTGCCAGGCGCTCCAGATCGGCGGGCAAATCAAGGTAAAGCGATTGAAAATAGGTGCCAAAGGCTGGATTGTTGAGTTCCCTTAAAAAGCGCAACGAGCTTTCGCAGCTGTCGTTATAGGTGTTTTGGTGCGCCTCAGCCGCAACGACCAGCCCGAAGCCCACAGCCACACGCAGCATGCGTTCGGCGTCCGCGAGCAGGGCGGCGTATTCCGCCTCACTGGTTTTTTCGCTTCCCTTTTTCCCCAGCCACACGCGGATGCGCACCGCGCCCATCGCTGCGGCGGTCTGGCAGAGGGTTTCCCAATGGGCGGCATCGTCTTCGCCCACGCGGTAATAGCTCCCGAGGGAATTGCAGGCTATGCCTGCGTCGGCGCAGCGCACGGCGATC
Source organism: Oscillospiraceae bacterium (assembly GCA_031549985.1). Lineage (GTDB taxonomy): Bacteria > Bacillota > Clostridia > Oscillospirales > Acutalibacteraceae > WRMQ01. The sequence continues at coordinate 9,586 of JAVBOZ010000038.1, forward strand.
GCTCGCGCCCGCGCCGGGTCGGGGATGTGCGGCTCGCTCCATTCAATGCAGTCAGCGCCCGCCTTTGCGCCCAGAGCGCAAATTTCATCGGGTTGAAGCAGTTTGAAGGTAGTGCTCGTAAAACCGATTTGCATATCTCTTGTTCTCCAATCAAATGATGGGGTCAAGCCATCCTTTCCAGCCGGTCCGCCGTGATTTCATGCCGCAGCGGCTGCCCTGCTGCATACCGTTCCAATTCGTCGAGCATCCAATCAGCCATGCGAGCGCATTCGCCGCCCATGCTACCCGCGATATGGGGCGTGAAATAGGCGTTTGGGCACCACCAAAGCGGGCTGAGGAATGGCGTTGCCTCACGCCGCAGCACATCCAGCAGCGCCGTGCGGCCCGGGTGCCGCAGCAGCGCAAGCGCCAGTGCGCCCTCGCGCACCTGGGCCCCGCGCCCGGTGTTGATGAACACCGCCCGTGGTTTCATGCGCCGGAACAGCGGGCCGTTGAGCATCCCGCGCAGCTCCGGTTTGTTCGCCAAATGGTTGCTGATTACGTCGCACTCCGAAAAAACATCTTCAATATCCACAAGCTTTATGCCCAGTTCCGCCGCACGCTCCGGTGGGAGGAAGGGGTCAAATGCAAGCACTTCGGCGTCAATGGACTTCAGGCGTTCGGCCACCAGCGCGCCGATCACGCCGACGCCCAGCAGGCCGACCTTCAGCCCGTAATTGCCCGGGGCGCGGCTTGCGCGCCAAAAGGCCAGCGGCAGGGCGCGTCGGTAATATTTCTGCGCCACGAAGGCACTCTTGCCTGCCAGGCAAATTTGCGCAAACGTAAATTCGGCTACAGGAATCGCATTGGCTGCTGCGGCGCAGCACAGGCGGACGCCCCGGGCCAACAGGGGCCGGGCGAAGGCCTGCACCGAACCCGCCGCATAAAAGCAGGCCCGCAGGTTCGGCAGCCAGCAAGCCAACTCCTCCTCCGAAAGCGCGGGCATACCCCAGGTCGAGAAAGCGACCTCACAGGTGCGCAGAAATTCGCTGTGTGCCGCAAAATCGGCTTTCGCCAGCACGGGCGAACACGTCCCCATAGAGGCCAGACGGCGCAGGGCCACCTCGCCAAACACATAGGAAAAACGCATCTTGCTTTCGCCAAGCAGGGCTATGTTCATATGGATATTATCCTTTCGGGGCAACCGTCGCCTGCTCCAGGGCGACCTGTCGTTCACGATCCCGCTCGTCGCGGTATGCCGCCAGGCGTTCCAGAACCTCCGGGCCGCTCTCCTTGAAGAAGAACATGGGGATCGCCTGCAGCAACAGGCCCAACGAACCGAAGGCGGTCAGCATGAAGAAGATCGTGTTCAGCACCCGCGTATAATCGACACCGTCAACGATGCTGGGCAATAGGGTGCTTTCTATCAGCGGTGCCGTGCCGCCGTTCGTGATGCGATCCATCGTATCAGCATGGTAACCCACGGCGCCCACCAGCGCGAGGGAGGCCATGTTCATGATCGCCCACGCCAGCTGGAACAACAGGCTCTTGAAGGAAAACACTGTTGCTTCCAGCCGTTCGTGGCTTGCCAACTCAATTTCATCCGTTAGGTCCGCCATCATGGCGATGAGCAGCACCAGACTCGCGCCAACGGGAAAGTTCGTCAGGAACCGCAGCCCTGTATAGACCACGCAGCCTGCGGCGCTCGTATACGGCAAAAGGTATACGCCAACGAGGTATACGCCAACGTTTGCCACCGCGCCAATGAGCGAGGTCCAGATCCAAAGCTGTTTCTTGCTCATTTTTTTCAGCAGTGGAGGGATCAGCGCCATAGAAATGATATAGGAAATCCCGCTGCCAATTTGCAGGATCGGGGTCATCAGCCCTGTGGAGGTCAGGCGCAGCTGCGTACCCAGCAGGCCGTTGACATAGCCGTTGATTTCATCCATGGGCAAAATGCCGATGGTGTTCCACTTGGCAAAATACGGCAAGAAGATTGCGCCCACGTTGATGAACCCCGAAAAGAATGCGCAGAGGATCAGGATGGTCATGCGCCGGTCAGAGAACACGATTTTCAGCCCCTTGAAGTAGGGCTGTTTTTTGGGCGGGATATATACTTTTTCGCGGATGCCAAAGAAACTGCCCATAATGACCGCGCAGCCGATCAGGGCAAACAGCAGCGCCGCCCAGAAAAACCCCTTGTTGCTGGGGTCGTTGCGCCCGTTGCCGAACGCGTCGCCCAGCGTAAAGATCAACATGGCGGGCAAAATTGTTCCCAATGAACCAACGATGTTGGAGACCGAAACCGCCTTGACACGGCTCTTCTGTTCCGGAAACACCAGCGGAGTCATGCTGTTATAGGGAATCTCGATGGCGGTATAGGCGGCGATATAGATCATATAGATGATCAGCATCACCGCAAAGTGGGCGCGGTTCCCGTTTGGGCCGTCGTATTTGGCGCTGAACGGGAAGGGGTAAAACAACAGCGCCGTCATGACGCATAAAAAGGGGGATATCCAAAGCAGATAGGGGCGGCATTTGCCCCACTTGGTGCGGGTTCGCTCGACAATCATCCCCATCAGCGGGTCGTTGACTGCGTCCCAGACCTTTGTCCCCAGCACGATGAAAGACACATACAACATGCTGAAGCCAAGAATGTCGGTCATATAAAGATTCAGCGCGGTGCTCACCGTCGTGCTGACAAAATACATGCCCAGCGGCAGCAAGGAGAACGCCATCATCTCCCGCGTCGTCGCCTGCTTGGGGTCAATTCGTTTCGTAGGCATTTTCATCTCCTTTGTTTATTGTGCCGTGACCGTGACCGAAATAACCGCATCCTTCGCGTTCGTCAGATGCACCGTCAATTTTCTGTAGTCCCTGCTCTCCACTTCATCCCGCCGCGCGGGGGATTCCGGCAGCGGCAGGGCATCCATCACGCTGAACACACCGTCGCTCCCCTCGTTCAACCGGGCAGTGATCGTCTTACCGTCCCTGCGCAGCGTCGCGCTCCTGCCGTCTTCGGCGAGCTGAATTTCCGCCCGGGTATGCGCAAACCAATAGATATCGCCGGGATATTTGCACGCAACTCTATCTGTCACACGGATTCCGGCGCAGCCCGGCAGCATCTGGAACTCCCTGTTCACGGACTTGACGCCATTGCGCAAATAGGCTTCGGTCATATCCAGCAGCGCGGTATCGTTCTCAAAGGAGGTGAACTCCGCCCGCGCGTAGGGGTATTGATCCTCCGCCGCCCTGCCTGGGTTGATCACCAGGGTGTTGTGACCCTCGGCGCGCTTGCGATAGTTCTTCCAGCGTCCGCCAAACACAAGGCCAACGAAGTACCCGGCGCTGTTGTAGTCCGACTTGCCCAGATCCTCAAACCAGCAGATTCCCTGGCTTTCAAAGACGAAGGAACCGATGTCAAGATCGCCGTGATTGGTGTAATTATAACCGCTCTTGATGCCCGCAAAGGTCGCCTGCGGATCGCAATAGGCGCTGCGCATCAGCACAAACTCCTGGCTTTCGTCGGAGCGCAGGCGCACGGAGGTCTCAAGGTCAAGCTCCGCCGGGTCGCCGTTCAGCGCGGGATCACACCAGAGCGCGCCGAGCGCAAACTCCTTTGCCTGTGCCGAAACAGGGGTCTGCGATGTCCCCGTGGCGGGCATATCGCCGGGGCGCAGCATGCCGGGGCTATAGAACTGCCTCTGATACGCCGCGAGCATCGGTTCGCTCGTTTCCGTGGCGAACCAGAAGATCGCGGGCGCGAAGGGCGGGAAGCTGCGATTATCGCCGGTGTTGAACGCGCCGGTGGGGGTACTGATATAGAGGGGGAAATGCCCCAGCTTATCAAAGCCGGGCAGTTCGGAAAGCCCGTAGTCAGTGCCAAAAAAATTGCGCGAAGTCGTGATGAAATAAATAAGATATGACGTTCCGTATTCCCAATAGCTGTTGCCCTCCACATAGACGCCGTCGGGGCGGAAGGCTGTTGTGGCGACGGGCACGTCGTAATAAGCCTCGCGCAGGAACTTTGCGGCATATGCAGGATAGCGGTCAGCGAAAGCCATGCTGGCGCAGCCCAGCGCGCCGTAGCAGACGCTGTTCCAGTTGGTCTTTGACCAGGACCACCAGTTATCGATCAGCTTGAGCGCGTTCGTCGCGTCGCCTGGCACCAGCGCGTAGTCATACGCCTTTTGGGCCAACAGGTCTTTCTGTGCATCCGTCAGTGCCTGGAAAAACCAGTCGTAGCCAATGGCCACGGCCAGCACCATCTCCGCCGTATCAAGAAAGTGCGCGGGGTGCCAGTCGGCAAAGCCGCAAACCTGTTCCAGCTCCGCCCAGCCCCGCAGAACGTACTTTTCCTCCCCTGTCATCTGCCAGGCAAATCCCAATGTTATGATGCGGTTGAGCACCTCGCGCGAGACCTCCAGCAGCCGTTCGCCGTCGGAGAAGAAATATTGACAGGGCGGCGTATCCAGCAGATCCTCCGCCTGCGCCAGCGCGTAGGCGTGGGCTTCTCTGATGAAGGGGTCGCCGTCCGGCGTCGCGGCCTGCGCGCGGGCGCGGCCAAATTGCGCGGCGTTGGCTAAAATGAAGGGGTGCTGTACCCCTTCAACTGCGGCAGCGAGGTCGGCTTCCATCTGCTTTTTCGGTATCTTTGGCAGATCATGCGAAAGAGCCAGATAATCCAACCCGACCGCCGCCGTATCGACCAGCATGCGCGGGGCGTAGCCGATTACGTTGAGCACGGTCAACAGAACCGCGAGAAAGGATGATATGAACTGCATGGTTATGATCCATCCTTTTCAATTTTTTTGCGCCGCAAAATTTACTACTGCTATGCCGAAAAGAAATCGAACGACTTCTTTCCGCTGACCCGGTGCCCGCCGTCGAAAATGTCGATGTTCAAATTTTCCTCCACCCCCATCAGAGCGTAGACGCGCTGTATTTTCGCATGCGCCTCCTTAGCACCAGCAATGGGGAACAGCTGATCACGCCGCCCGGATTCAACGCAGAGCCTGCGCGGCGCGATGGCCGCCGCCAGGTCGTAAGGCTCCCCTACCCCAAGCAGGCCATGGATGTAGTTATCCGCACAGTGCCAGCGAGAGAGCACGCCCCCTTGGAGGGTGTTGACGTAGCCGCTGACAACAGCGCGACTGACGCGCTCATCAACACAGGCCGTGAGCAGCGCGACAAGCCCGCCGCCGGAAATCCCCATGCAGCCGAGACGGGCCGGGTCAACCCCCTGCGCCAGCAAAAGATCGAGACAGCGGGTCGCCTGATACACCCGCAGCGCCGCCGTAGAGGTACCGCAGAGATGCAGCGCGGAAGTGACGGCGTAACAGGAACTGGCATAAAAGGGCTTACGCCGATCTCTTTGCAGCCGTGCCTCCCCGAAGGCAATCAATTCAGGTACGGCGACGATGCAGCCGCGCCGCGCCAGTTCAACGGCAAAGTTCTTTTGGTAGTTGTCAAAAAAATTGACCGCCCTACGCTGCCCATGACCGCTCAGCCGCAGGATTTGCCGCGCGCCGTAGCCGTGCCCGCAGAGCGCGACGACGCCCGCTCCGTTCGGCGCATGGGGTTTGAGCAAGTAGACGAGCATTTGCCAGCCTGCGCCGATTTCAACAGACAGCCGCGCCTGGTCATAGCCAGAATGCCGCGCGGTGGCGAGCAAAGCGGGCCGCAGTGTGTCGCAGCGACCATAGATGGAATCCAGCGCCAGCAATGCCCGCAGGGATTCACGTACCGCAGCAGCAGCGGCCCGAGCCTCCTCAGCGCTGTTTGCCCGCGCAAAGGGGTTCGCGTAAGAATGCGCATGGCTGGCGGCCAGATAGGCATCCGGGGCAAAGGGGGCGTCTTTTTTCATCGGCCGCCCCCAAAAAAGGCAGGGGCATCGACGCGCGCCGCCAAAGCCATCGCTCGTTCCGCGTCCGCCCCAGCGTAGACGGTATATGCCGCGTCCAACACCCATTGCTTTGTTTCGGGGTCATAAAAGCGCAGGTCGGCCCAGGGCAAAAGCTCGCGCAGCTGCTTCGCTTCGCCCGCCGCAAGCTCGACACGGCAAAAGCCCTTCAGCTGCTTCACGGGGCGATCCGCCGCCGCGCCGGCCGAACCTACATAGAACTGCGCCACTGCCGCGCCCGCCCGGCCGCCGGTGTTTTGCGCCGTCAAGCAAGCCAGAATTCCCTCATCCGTCGCTTCGGCCCGCAGGTTCTCGAAAGAAAAATCGGTATAAGAAAGGCCAAACCCGAAGGGAAATCGTGCTGACTTCCCCTCTTTTTCCAGGAGCATATAGCCGTGGTAATAGCCGTAATCGATGGTGCGCGTGTCATCTTCAACGCGCAAAAAAGGCGGGTAGTCCTCCGCGTGCCTGGCGATGGTGAAAGGCAGATGTCCGCTCGGGTTCTGCCGCCCGCTTAGAATATCCGCCAAGGCGTTGCCGCCTTCCAGGCCTGCGTAAAATCCCATGAGTATCGCCTGCGGCCCGGCCTCGATCAGCTCTTCCATCAGGTACGCGCTGCCGCCCATCACATAGACGACGACCTTCTTCCCGGTCTTGCAAAGCGCACGCACCAGAGCGATATCCTCGGGCGGCAGGCGCAGCGACGCGCGGTCACCGCCCACGCCCTTCGGCTTGCGCTTGCGGTTGCCCAGGTTGAACAGGAATTCGCCCTCCTGCCTGTGGTCGCTGCCGACGCAGACCACGAGATAGTCGCTTCCCGCCGCCGCCTTACAGGCCCTGCGCGGGTCGCAGCCATTATAATACACAACCTTGCCGCTGGCAAACCCCGCATGAATCCCTTGATACGGCGTGACGCAGTATGGGCTGAACACGTTGCTGCTGCCATGGTCGCCCCAGTTTTTTCGGTTGGCGTAGCGCCCGAGCACGGCGATGCGCGGCGCCCGCTCCGTAATGGGCAGAACCGCGTCGTTTTTCAGCAATACCATGCCTTTTTGGGCTGCTTCACGCGCCAGCGCGGTGTGTTCATTGCTGAGAATTACTTTGCGCTCCTGCGCTCGGAGGTTGGGAACCGAGCGCAGCAGAGCGCCCAGCAGGTGCCCCGCCGCCGCGTCCAGATCGGCAAGGGCGATTCTGCCCCTGCGTAAAAGGCGCGGCAGGGCAAGGTAGCGGAAGGTATAGGGCATCTCGACGTCGCAGCCCGCCTTGAGCGCCTTGGCCGCGTCACGAATCGCATAGAAAAAATCGGAGGTGACCACGCCGTCAAAGCCCATCTCTTCGCGCAGCGTATGCGTCAGAAGCGCCTGGCTTTCGCAGCAGTAGTCACCGTTGAGCTGATTATAAGCCCCCATCACCGAAAGGGCGCCCGCGTCAAAACATTTCCCGAAGTGCGGCAGATAGACCTCCCGCAGGGCGCGGGCGTCGGCGCGCACATCCACTGAAAAGCGTAAATCCTCAATGCTGTTGCAGGCAAAGTGCTTAGGGCAGGCCATCATGCCGTAGCCTTGCACCGCGTGGGTCAGCGCCGCGCCCATGCGGCCCAACAGGTGGGTATCTTCGCCGTAACTTTCCTGCGCCCGGCCCCAGGCGGGGTGGCGCAGCAGGTTGATGCAAATGCCCGCAAAATAGTTCGCTCCGCCTGCGATTGCCTCGCGTGCAATCGCTTGACCGATGCGGTATTCCAGCTCGTCGTCAAAGCTCGCGCCGCGCAGCATGGGGACGGGAAAGCAAGTGCTTCGCCGCAGCACCACGCCGCGCGGCCCGTCCGAAAACCGCAATTCGGGGATGCCCAGACGCTTGCAACCGCCCGCTGCGTAAGGGGTCGCGTTGTATTTGCGGCGGTAAAGCAAGACGTTGCGCACCGTCGCACCCATCGCGTGGCCTGAGAGCAGGCGCATCTTCTCGCGCGGGGTGAGTTCCCGCAAAAGCTGCGCCGTCACTTGTTCCAAGGTGCCCTGCCCCGGATTTGCCGCGTATTGGGCCGCCGCCTGCTGAAAATTCATTGGTACTCCCCCTGCGGGTTCAAAGGCCCGCGCGTCAAGTCGGCTGCGTCCTTCCGGATTATACATCGTCCTTCTTCGAGGCTGCGGCGGTCTTGCGCGCCTTTTCGGCGTTCTCGGCCATCTCTTCCACCGTCTTCACGTGCAGCCGCACAGCGCCGCGCGTCTGCTTGGTCGGGAGCACATCGCCGCCCGCGAAATATCGTTTCGCCTCGGCAATCGCCTCCTTATATTGCGGGAGCCACTGTTCACCCGCGATCAGCATTTCATCGGTCATTTGGCAGGCCTCGGCCGTGTTGCAAGCCGCGCTGACCAGCGGGTCGAGCATCATCGCCTGCTTGAGCAGGAAGGCGTCGCCGTGCACAGCGGCCTCCACCGCCAGGCGCTGTACGCTGATACTTGCGTTGCAGATGGCCGCCGGACCCAGCGGAAGTTCGCCCACCTTCGGGATGTTCACGCCGTTGGCGTCAACGTAGCCGGGCACTTCAATAATCGCGTCGTTGGGCAGGTTCGTTATGCAGCCATTGTTGACCACGTTGAAATGCCCGCGATAGATTCGCCCGGTCTCGAGCCCCTCAATAATATAAGAACCGTGTTCGCCGCCGCGCTCTTCGGCAACGAATTTGCGCTTGGACGCGGCCAGCCAGTTGGGGAAATCCGCCTCAAACCAGTTGCGGCTCTCGGTGCAGGCGCGAAGATATCCGCCCGTTTCGCCGAAGCTCCAGTCGGAAGGCTCGATCCACTTCTCAATCTCATCGGTGCGCTTGCGGTACCAGGGCAGGTATTCCGAAAGGTGCCCATTGGATTCGGTGCTGAAATAGCCAAACCGGCGCAGCACGTCGATGCGCACCTTTTCGGTCCTGCTGTAGCGCTCATGCCGTTCAAACGCATCGAGCAACAGCGGCAGCATATCCTTCCCCTTATGTTTCACGCTGATATACCAGGTCTGATGGTTGATGCCCGCGCAGATGAAGTCCAGCTCCTTGGTCGGAATTCCCAGGGCCTGGGCGATACTATGGATCCCCCCCTGAACGCCGTGGCAAAGTCCGATGGTGTTCACGCCGCCATATTTGTTGCAGGCCCAGGTGACCATGGCGTTGGGGTTCGAATAATTGAGCAGCAGGCAGCCGGGCGCGGCCACTTCGCGGATGTCTTTGCAGAAGTCAAGGAATACCGCAATCCCGCGCTGACCGTACATAATGCCCCCGGCACAGATCGTATCGCCCACGCATTGATCCACGCCGTATTTCAGCGGAATATTGACGTCGGTCTCGAAGGCCTCCAGGCCGCCCACGCGGGCGCAGTTGATCACATATTTCGCATCCCGCAGCGCCTGGCGACGGTCTGTGGTTGCCTCAATCTTGATGTCAAGCCCGTTTTCTTCAATGTCGAGCTGGCAGAGCTGGGTGACCATGTCGAGGTTGCGCCGGCTGATATCCGTGAACGCAACTTCGATGCCGTGGAACTCGGGTACGCAGAGAAGATCGCGCAGCAGGTTACGCGTGAAACCGATGCTGCCCGCGCCGATGAAGGTGACTTTGAAGGACATGGAAAAACCTCTTTCATTTTTATGGTGCAACATTATACCAGCGTCATAAACAGCGCCCAAATGGTGCGCAGCGGGTGCAATAGGCCCAGAAAAATCTGCCCCACATCGTAGGCGAAGCGGTCTTCGGCCTGCCGGGGCGCGAAGCTGAATTCATCGACCTCCACCACGCAATCTTTGCCAACGGCCGCTTCAAAGCGCAGCTCAAGGCGCGTGGTGTTTTCCAGAAGTACGCCGTCGCCCGGCAAAAGCGGAGCAAACGCTTTTCCGTAAAGATAGAGCTGTTCAAGGTCGAGCGTCACACGCTGCCAGCCGCTGTTCGCCGGGATTTCTGTGCGCGCGGCGGGGCTGTACCAGGTCATATCGGAGGTATAGAACCGCAGGCCTGTGAGTTTCACGGAGGCGTCGCCGGGGTTGCGGATAAAGAAAGACACGCTCTTTTCACGGGAATAGTCACCCTGCGCGCCCTCCGGCGTCAGTCCAAAATAAAGTGAACCGCCTTTTGCCCGCTCCAGACGCACATAGCCGCCCGCAGTGCCGCCCTCGGCCAAAAAGCCGACCTGCGCGCCGCGCCCGGTTGTCGAAAATGCAGGTGCAAACAAAGGCTCCGCAATTTTCTGCCAGGTCTGCGCAAAATCGCAGCTACGCCAGTCAAGATCGCGCGGATACACCGCCCCGGGCACCTGCGCGGCGACAAAGGGCGCTGCGGCCAGCGTACTCCCGTCCGCGAAGACGCCGATGAGATTCGCGTTGCAGCCGTAATGCCCGATCGCATAGGCCGCGCTGATGGGCTGTGTGATATCCGTGTTCCATACGCGCAGCTGGTTCGGCGCGACGATCTCAGCGCTGGCCTCGTGGTAATAGCCGTCCGCCCCCGCGATGGTGAACCCGCGCAAGGGTACGCCACCCTTGGCGCTCAAGCCCTGCCCTGCCTGCGCGAACGTCAGCAGCACCGCGCCATCCTTCGCCTCCGCCTTTTGCAGCACCGGCGTGGCGTAATCCGCGCCATAGCGCAGCCCCAGCCCCGCAAGGGCCATCTTCTCACCTATAGGCCGCTTTTGGTATGGGTGAATCGCGCCGGGGTTCCCCAGGGAAGGGTCGATCTCCCCGGACGCGTCCCAATTGAGCGGCACATCATAGATGGCGACGGTTGCGAGGTTTTCGTTGGCGGCGTCCAGCTCGCCCAACATCGCGTTAAACAGGCCCGGCTGCTCGGGGCGCCGCTTCGCGTCATAGGCAAAGCCCGCCAGATTCGCGCAGACCAAGGGGATCTTCGGTTCACCGAAAAGAGCGCCCCAGCTTTCTTGCAGCAGGGTCAGCGCCCGCTTATAGGCATTGCCGCCGTCCCACGGTACGCCTCGGTTGAGGTAGCCGATCAGTTCGGTCTCCCCCTGATACCAGATCACCCCCGCCGGACTGAAATAACGCAGCGGATAGATGCGCTTGTTGTAATTCACGGTCATGTCCTGAAAGTGGTTGGGGTCGCTGTGGGTTTCCCAGCCCTCGGCGGGCAGATAGCGCCAAAGCGCCTCGACATCCGCCTTCACGTGGGCTTCGATTTCCTCCCGCGCAAGCCAGGTATAAATCGACGAGCCGCCCAGACTCGCGCCGATCACGCCGACCGGCACACCCAGCGCCTGCTGCAATTCGCAGGCAAAATACCAAGCCACAGCGCTAAAATCATAGGCGTCCTTCGTATCGCCCCGCAGCCACCGCGCGCCATGAATATCCTCCTGCGGAAGCAGGGGTAGTTTATTCTCGTCGCCCTGATATTCCGGGAAGGTAGGCGTATGCAACATACGCACATAGGGTTGATCGGGCAACGTACCGGCCCGACGCGCTGCGTAGCCTTCGGGGGTGATGCTATACTGCCAATCCATGTTGGACTGCCCGCCGGCCAGCCACAGCTCGCCGAACACAACCCGTTCCAAAACGACAACCGTCTGGCCCCCGCTGCTGAGCACAATACTGTATTCCGTAAAAGAAGCGGGCTGCGCAGGAAGTGTCAGCTCAAAGCGGCCCTGCGCGTCCGCCGTGCCGTCGGTCTGCATCAACTGCGTCTCGCCCTCCAGCAGCGCTGCCCGCAGCGCAGCCCCACCGGGCGCGGTGCCCGCCAGGCGCACCGGCTTCCCCTGCTGAAACAGCATGTCATTGCCATAAATTTCAAGCAAGCGTATCGTCGTTCCCTCCCCCTGAGCCGCAATTGGCAGCGCCGCGCACGTCAGCAGCAGCGCCACAAGCCATGCGATTCCTCTTCGCCGCATTAGCCTTTCCCTCCCCTTATGCCAGCCCTTGATAAAAAACATTGCGAGCAGTATGATTCAGCCGCAGCGGTATTCCGTCGCGCCCTCCTGCGCTTGCAGCACAAAGGCGAAATCATATAGCCCGGTTACCGGGTTATAAAACACGGAATAGCCGTCGTCGCCGTTGCCGCCCGCCAAAGCGACGGGCTCCCAAACGCCGGCGCTGTTGCGCTCCAGCGCGGGGCCCACGGGGCTTTCGAATCCGCTGACCCTCACTGCGTTGTTGTTGCGCCCGCCCGTCAGAGTAAATTGCGCGCGGCCGCCTTCGCTCTGGATGATCGGCAGATAAGCGTCAGGCGCCACGCTGCCCTGCGTCGCCGTAACCGACCAGGGGCGCAGCGCACTGTCTTCGCGCACACGCAGCACGTTTGCGTCGTCGTTCTCGTCCCCCGCGCCCCAGGGCAGCAGAATGAAGTCGATTCGAATGCGATCGCCCGCCTTGAAATTCAACCGTCCGGCGTCGAGGGCCAGCGTGCCAATGTTCAGCTCGCCGTCGTAACTGTTTTTGAATGTGAAGCCGCCCGCATAGGGCTGGCCGCCGAGGGTGATCGCGCTGTCTTTGACGATCAACGCAAAGCTCGCACCGAAGTTATCAGGTGCTTCGCCTTCGATGCCAAAATAGCCGAAATAGGGGTGATCGCCACCCAGCGGCAGGTATTCGGTAAACTTTTTCGAAAGGTCAAGCGTCTTTTGCCGCGGCTGGTTTCCGGCGTCGAGATAGCCCGCCTTGCCAAAGCGCACCATGCGCCCGTCAAACGTGAACAGCGAAAAATCGCGCCGCGCGTTTTCGAAGGTCATATCCCGTCGGAAGGTGAGATCCAGGGTATAGTACGTACGGTTTTCGTCCGTCTGCGGGAACTCCAGATGGCGCAGGCTGTAATCATAAGAGCCGCAGTCGGAGCGATAGAACATCGTTATATCGGCATAACTTGGCCCGGCGGAATCGATGCGCGAACCCCTGTATTCGCTTTTGAGGTTCTTCAGCAGGGAGCGCTGATAGGTCGGGAAATAGAGCTGCCCCACGGAGTTGAACTGCGGCTGAGTCGACCACATCACACCGGAGCGCCCACGAAAATCGGGCAAAACCCAGCCGTCGCGTTCATATACAAAGTAGGGCGCAATGCAGTTGGATTCCGTCGCGCCGGTGGAAAGATGATAATACGACACGTGGAACTCGATAGATGACAATTGCTTGAGCGGCGTCCGCCCCCAGTTCTGATAGAGGTTGAGCAGCGTCAGGCGCAGTTCCTCATCCGCACGCAGGCGCAGCGGAAAGAAGGAATCGCCGTACATATAGTCCTTCACCCCATAAAAAGGCTCGCCGCCGTCGCCCTGAAAGTTCTTACAGACCTGCACCGGGATCGGTGCGAGCTGACCCGCGTCATCCAAGATGGCTCCCGCCTCCAGGCAGCCGGATGCGCCGTTGACGCGCACATAGACATCCCGGTCGTCGCCGCTGACAAGGCGCAGGGGCGCTTCATAACGCAGATCAGGGTTTTCGTATGCGGTGCTAAAATCAGTTCCGTCAATTTTGAAAAGATAACAGCCCCGCAGCGCCTCATAGCCGACGTAGCGGGCGTTGCCGTTGCCGCCCTCGACGGAAATATCGGTCAGCGGATTGCGCTCCTCCCGCGCGGCGGAGGCGACGCCGGTGAAATCGTGCGTCGTGTCGGTGTAAATCCGATTGCCGAAGCGTACGCTGTTCAGGGCATAGCCGCCGCTTTCATCGTTGGCGTTGATGCCCGTGCCGGGCGCATAATTTGCCGTCTGGGTAAGGACGTAGCAGCCCTTTTTGGCCTCAAGCCGCACCGCCCCGGTTGTGCCGTCGGACGGGATGATAAAGCCGACCACGCCCACACCCTTGATGTCAAAGGCCGCGTATTCAACAGTGGCCGGGTCGTAGCCGGTCAAATCGCTGTGCGCACCCGCCGCGTCGCGCAGTTCAAGCGCAGCCACGCGGTCAATGGGAATCTTCACTTCCAGCCCAAATTTTTCCAGCGCCTCGGTAGGTTCGGCGGCGAACAGTACCAGTTCCTGATAGAGTCGGTCGCCATAGACGTGATAGGTCTTGTCGGCCCAAAACGCACCGCCGGAAAGGAGGGGAAAATTCAGGTCACGCACATGCGCCTCCAGATAATACGTGCCGAGGCGAATGGCGTTGACCCGCCCCGGCTGCGCGGAACCCGCCGCGTACCAGGTCTTCCCCTTGGCGACATAGAACACGTCCATCGTATCCTGGAAATAAACGCCATCGGCACCCCGCAAAGTCGCGCGCTTGCAGGCTGAACGCAGCGCGTGCGTGAGCGTCACTGCGCTGTTTGACATAATGTAGCGGTCACGGTTGGCGTCAGCGTATCGCCCCTGCGCGGCATTCTGCATCCGCGCGGCATGGAGCACCGAGGGCGAAAGCGCGGTGTCACCGCTGATATCATGCGCTGGCGGGCCGGGCGGCGGCTCCGGCAATGCGGGGGACCCCCAGGGGCCCAAACCCACGTTCAGGAACAGCATCTGTAGCAGCGCAAGCAGCCAGGCGCAGGCCTTTGTGAACAGTTCCATTTCAAATCCCCCTTTGTTCGCGGCGCTCTCGGTGACATCAAATACGCGTTCCCGCGCATAGAATGGAACGCCGACAAAATGCAGGCCAGGTAATTCCTTATCATTATAACTTTTGACAGGCTCGAATGCAAGATGTTATTTAGAATTTGCGCGGGCGAATCGAAGACGCGCACCAAATGCCTTTGACCGGAATAAGATGGAGTAAGCGGTAACGCTGGGAGGTGATGCGCTTTGCGCAGAGTTTGGGGACGTTTTGGCGCGGGTGCCCTGGTCGTCGCCTTTCTGGTTGGGATTGCGCTGGCCATGGTGATGCCGTGCGTCGCGATTGCGCTGCTGGTTACGGCGATCCTTCTGGCGGTGTTGCTGCTGATCAACCAACTGTGCCATTGAATGGCGCGGTCGGGGAAAGGGAGGGAACAAAATCCATGAAGGTCGTCGTGCTACGCAGCCCCAAGGCCCTGCGGGGCTTGCTGCGGATTCTGTTCAAAATCAAGAAGGATGAAGACGCTTAATACATAGGTCTCAAATAAAAGGCCGGCGGAGTGCATCCGCCGGTCCGTTTTTTGGTTTGCCTGATCGCTGGCCGCTCGCTAAGCTGCAGCCGGAGCATTCATGCGCTCCTTCTCATACTAATCCCCGATAATAATCCTTGCGCAATGTTTGAAGAAGTGGTATAATAAGCAGGGTGATAACAATGAATCAACGCAGGGAAATCAAGGCTGAACAAGTGGCCGAAATCATAACGGCACAGGGCAAAAACA
>JAVBOZ010000017.1:0-8741 GCA_031549985.1 Oscillospiraceae bacterium
AAAGCACCCAGAACAGACTGTACCCTTCGGATATGCTTCTTGAGTGGGTAAGCAGATGAAAAATGCCAAAATCCACGACTTGGTACAGGATGCCGGCCAGAAACCCGACGATGAGAGTCATGTACTTCTTTTTGAACAAAAGAAGGGCCGCAAAGAGCACCAGAAAACCGATGTCGAGCCACATATAAAATGGTTCGAACACGCGCTGCGCAACAACTTCCATGTAATAGCCTCCTTTTTTTGTCTGGCCCTTTTGACGACGCATTGAATGTTTTTTGTTGCGGGCGGTCAGACGCGCCCCTGCGGAAATGCCCCCTATCAACACCATCGTTCAAGCGAGCCTTTGGTTGAAACTAAATAAATTTTAACACAACCCTTCCGGCGTGTCAATCGTTTTGTGTCGTGAGAGCCGTATTTTCACCCAAGAAAGTTCAGCCAAAGTTCAGACGGCAATCAAACAGGCTTCACCTTTGCCCACTATAATGAGCTCAACAAACCCGAAAGGAGCGACAGCATGAATGGCAGACACGAACTACGCGCCCGCCACGCGCGGCATCCACATGGGCTCCTTCAAAAGCTCTGCGGTAGCGTAGCGCAGCAAAAGCTCTGACTTAAGAGCCGCACATTCAGGCTCATCCCAAAGATTGTGATGCTCTTGCGGGTCGGCTTGCAGGTCATAGATTTCGCCGTATTCCCTGCCGCAATGAACGGTGAGCTTATACCGCTCGTCCACATAAGTGCGCATATTCATGGTGGTGGGTTCGTGCCGGTTTTCGATGATAACATGCTTCCTCGCCCACGCGGCGGCGCCAGACCAAACCGCCGATTGATCAACGCCGGTCATCACGCGCGGAGCATCTACGCCGCAGCAGGATAAGACCGTCGGCGCAAAATCCACCAGCGATTGCAGCGCCTGGCTGACGCTTCCCCGCGCCACATGGCCCGGATAGCGCACAATCATCGGTATCTTCAGCAAATCCTCATAGTGGGCGATGCATTTGTGGCGCATCCCGTGCTGGCCGAATAAATCCCCATGATCAGTAGTGAAGACCACAACCGTGTTTTCGGCGAGCCCCAACGCCTCCAAACGGTCAAGAATTTTGCCGATGGCGTGATCCATAAACGAAACCATGCCATAGGCATACGCCAGCTGCTGCTTCAATTCCGGCAAGTTGTAGTCGTGATGGTGTAAGCCGTGAATGCCAAAGCCCGTTTCGCGGTACGCGGAAAAATCATGGCCCCTCTCAAACAGCTCTTCGAAGTAGGGAGGGCTTTTTTTATGTTCCGCCATATCAAACGCGGGGATTTCCATGTCGTCGGGGTGATACATGCGATCCCAGGGCGCGGGCACCAGCTGCGGGTAATGGGGGTCCAAAAAACTGGCCCACAGAAAAAATGGCTGCTCCCGCTCTTTGTATTCTTCCAGCAGCGCGTTGGAGCGCTCGGTGATCCAGGTGTTATAGTGGAATTCCTCCGGGATCTCCCATGACCCCATCTCCTGCCAATGCCGGTTACCGCCGGGCGCGAAGAAAAAATCGCGCCAGTTTTTCAGCCCCTTTTCTTCCATCCACATTGCGTAATGGGAACCGACCCAGGGCTCCGCCGTGTGCCCGCGCTGCAGCTCAATATGTTCAAAGCCATAAAAAGCTTCGCGGTAATTCTTCCAAAACGCAAAGTCCTGAAACAGCTCTTTGGTCTCAATGGAAGGGAATTCGACCGTTCCTTCGGTCGGCTGCAGATGCGCCTTGCCAACCAATGCGGTGCGATATCCGTTTTGACCCAGAATCCCCGGCAGCGTGGGGATATCTTCCCGCAGTTTTGTTCCCAATGACCATGCGCCGTGCTGCGAGGGGTACATTCCCGTGATGATACTTGCGCGCGAGGGCGTGCAGGTGGGGTTAGGGCAATAGGCGCGGTCAAAGCGTATACCCTGCCCCGCAAGTCTATCCAGGTTTGGTGTTTGAATCCTGGGGTTGACAGAACCAAGCATGGAGTAATGCTGCTGGTCAGAGGTGATCAGCAAAATATTTGGTTTTTGATGCATCACAGAGGCCTCAATTCTTTGATGTGGTTTCCCAATGCGGCAAACGACCCGCTTGACGCTATTGCGTCATAGATCAAGGCGCGATTCTGAAAAACCGGCACGGTTTTTCCCAATGCGGCAAACGATCGTTTGACGCTATTATAGCTTGCGACGAAACATAATGTCAAGGATTCGCTCCGCAACATGTGTCGGCGAAAAATACGCCGTGCCGGGTTGCAAAAGTCCAGCCTATATGCTATAATAGTCTCGCCGCCTTGCGGCGTCGAGCCATTGTAAGAATCCTTTGCCGGGCAGAGCCCGCCATTTCGCTGCGCGAAACCAGGATTCTTTCGGTTGATCGAAAGTTCCGCTGGTAGTCTCGCCGCCTTGCGGCGTCGAGCCATTGTAAGTATCCTTTGCCGGGCAGGGCCCGCCATTTCGCTGCGCGAAACCAGGATTCTTTCGGTTGATCGAAAGTTCTGCTGGTAGTCTCGCCGCCTTGCGGCGTCGAGCCATTGTAAGAATCCTTATTGAATGAGGAGGGATCACAGCATATGCCCTTGATTGTACAGAAATTCGGCGGCAGTTCCGTGGCCAACGCGGAGCGGCTGCGCAACGTGGCGCGCATCGTCACCGAGACCTACCGCGCGGGCAGCGACGTTGTCGTCGTCGTCTCCGCTCAGGGTGACACGACCGACGACCTGATCGCCAAGGCGGCGGAGATCACTGCCGGCGCCCCCAAACGCGAAATGGATCAGCTGCTGAGCGCGGGCGAACAGATCTCCATTTCACTGCTGGCGATGGCCTGCAACGAACTCGGCTGCCCCGCCGTCTCGCTCCTGGGCTGGCAGGCAGGTTTTCAGACCGATTCCCGCTACGGCGCGGCGCGGATCAAGAACATCCGCACCGAACGTCTGCTGGCCGAAATCGGGCGCAAAAACATCGTCATCGTGGCGGGCTTTCAGGGTCTCTGTAAATATGACGACATCACAACCTTCGGGCGGGGTGGCTCGGACACCAGCGCCGTGGCGCTCGCCGCCGCCCTGCGGGCCGACCGCTGCCAGATCTTTACCGACGTTGAGGGCGTTTATACCGCAGACCCGCGCAAAATCCCCGGAGCAAAGAAGCTGAACGAAATTACCTACGACGAGATGCTGGAGCTGGCCACGCTGGGTGCGCAGGTGCTGAACAACCGCTCCGTCGAAATGGCGAAGAAATATCACGTGGAGCTGGAAGTGCGCTCCAGCCTGACCAATCGGCCCGGAACCATCGTCAAGGAGGTAGTCACCATGGAAAAAATGCTCGTTCGCGGCGTCACGAAAGATTGCGATACCGCCAGAATTTCCGTCATCGCCGTGCCGGATATCCCCGGCATCGCCTTCAAAATTTTCAGCAAGCTGGCGGCCAAGAGCATCAATGTCGATATCATTCTGCAATCGGTTGGCCGCGACGGCACCAAGGATATTTCTTTCACCGTCAGCCGCGCCCATGCCGACGAGGCTGTGGCGCTCTTGCAGGCCCTGGATATTCTGAACGGCCTGCGGGTGATCTGCGACACGGCAGTGGCCAAGGTCTCCGTTGTCGGCGCGGGGATGGAGACCCACCCCGGCACGGCATCTCAGATGTTTGAGGCGCTCTTCGCGGCGGATATCAACATCCAGATGATCTCCACTTCCGAAATCAAGATTTCCGTATTGATTGAAGAAGCCGCAGCGGACCGAGCCGTAGCGGCGGTGCACCGCGCGTTTTTCCCGGAGGCGTAATTTTTGGCGCTGTGCCGTTTTCATCCCTGCCGCGCATCCTTTTTTCGGCATAAGGAATCGCCCTTGCGTAAGCGACTAAGGGGTGTCAAAATATCCGCAGAATCGTCGGATTTGGCAATCACACGCACCAGACGAAGGAAGAACTAGCGTGAAAGATATAGTTTCATGCCCTGTTGTGCCTGATTCCGTTTCACGCATGGAATTTCTTCGAAATTCAGAAAGGGATGAATTGTTCTATGAAACGCGCACGTATTGCGACCCTCCTTCTGGCAATCCTGTTGGGCCTTGCGTTGCTGTTACCCGCCTGCGGGGCGGCGAAGGAACTCAGCGACTATGACCTGCAGGCCGTGGTCTCAGGCGCTGACGACGGCGCGATCGGCAGGGACATCGCGGAAGACCAAAAGGCTGAGTATGACGAGAACGGCGGCGTAAAAGCGCCTGCAGCGCCCACGCCGGGCGCGCCCGAAGACCCGACTCGGGCGGCTGGCGAAGCCACCGATGCCGCCGCCGGGCGCAAGCTGATCAAAAACGTCAACGCGACCATTGAGACCGAAAAGTTTGACGCCTGCGTCAAGCAGCTGGAGGTCAAGGCCAAGGCCGTCGGTGGATACGTAGAGTCCTTCAAGTCCACGGAATACGGCTATTTTGAAGAGCCGCTGCATACTGCGACGCTCTGCCTGCGCATTCCCGCCGCCCGCCTGGAGGAATATAAGGCGGCGCTGGGCAAGCAGGGCAAGGTGACCGAACTGGGCGAATCGGTCAGCGACGTCACCATGGAATACACCGACATACAGGCGCACATCAAGGCCCTGCAAACCGAACGCGAGACCCTGCTGGGCATCCTGAAAACAGCGGAAAACCTGACCGACGTTCTGGCCGTGCAGGACCGGCTGACCAACGTTAACTACCAGCTGGATTCCCTTGAATCCCGCATCCGCGTTTTGAATAGCCAGATTGAGCTGAGCGAAGTGACTCTGACAGTGACGGAGCTTGCGCCGCGTAAATACGACGCGCCCAAGGGATTTTGGGCGACGGTCTGGAGCGATATCAAGGACAACACCGCCAACATCGGCGAGGGCGCGAAGAGTTTTGCCGGGTGGTTCCTCGGCTTCCTGCCCGTGCTGTTGCTGATCGCCGCCATCGTTACGGCGGTTGTGCTGCTGCTGCGCCTTGCCTTGCGCAAGCGCAAGAAGAACAAGATGAAATAGCGCTAAAGGGCCGAACGAGCGGCAACCCATGGAGTTATCAACACCATGGGTTGCCGTTGTATAGAATAACCAGTCAATCAAAAGGGAGGATCATTCATGGCAAAAAACAACGTTGTACCCTGGGAGACCATCACCGCGTTCGTAACCGACGCTTTCGCGGGCGTAGGCGTACCCCGTGAGGACGCCGCGATCTGCGCGGACGTACTGCTGGAATCGGACCGCCGGGGCATTGAATCTCACGGCGTGAACCGCTTCAAGCCCATTTATATGGATCGAATCGCCGACGGCATCCAAAACCCCGTCACCGAATTCGAGGTCGTCCGCGAGACCAAGACGACCGCCGTAGTCGACGGCCACGACGGCATGGGCCAGGTCATCGGCTATAAAGCCATGCAAATGGCGATTGACAAAGCCAAGGAATACGGCATGGGCATGGTCGCCGTGCGCAATTCCTGCCATTACGGCATCGCTGGCTATTACGCCACGATGGCTTCAAAGGCGGGCATGATCGGCATCACCGGCACCAACGCGCGCCCCTCCATCGCCCCCACCTTCGGGGTGGAAAATATGCTGGGTACCAACCCGCTGACCGTCGGTTTCCCCACGGATGAAGAGTTTGACTTCGTGTTAGACTGCGCAACCTCCATCACCCAGCGCGGCAAATTGGAATATTACGCCCGCATCGGCAAGGCCACCCCGGCGGGCCAGGTCATCGGCAACGACGGTGAAGCCAAAACCGATACAGAGGCGATTTTGAAGCAGCTCAACACGGGCGAGGCTGCGCTCGCGCCCCTGGGCGGCATCGGCGAAGAACTGGCGGGCTATAAGGGCTACGGCTACGCGACGATCATTGAGGTGCTTTCCGCCGCGCTGCAGCAGGGCCAGTTCCTCAAAAGCCTGACCGGCATGGCCGACGGCAAGAAGGTGCCCTTCCACCTGGGTCATTTCTTCATCGCCATTGATACCGAGGCATTCATGGGCCTGGATGCTTTCAAAAAGACGGCGGGCGACATCATGCGCGAGCTGCGCGCTTCGCAAAAAGCCCCCGGGCACGACCACATCTTCACGGCGGGCGAAAAAGAGTGGCTGATCTGGCAGGAGCGCAAGGATTCCGGCGTGCCGATCAACGACGCAGTGCAAAAGGAGATCTGCGCGATCCGCGACTGGCTTGGGCTGACGCAATATGTGTTCCCCTGGGAAGACTAGTAGGCCCTCCAATCGGAAGGAGTTGCCACCGCTATGCAAAGGTTTTTTGCAGTTCTCCTTTTTACTGTGCTGCTGTTTGCATTGGCGAGCTGTGGCACTAAGCCGGAGCCGAAACACCCTTCAACGAAAAGCGAAAAGACATCAACGACCGAATCAGCCGCCGCAATCACCGCGCCGCCAACTCTTGATACGCGAAGACATGACTTGCGCGGTGGTGTGTCCTGGCAGCTAAAGCGCGAGACTTATGAGCCAGAATCAACGTTTAGACCCAAGTCGGACGAGTTTCCTTTGGCTAATGGAAAAGTGGTGTTTTCCCGCCGTCCCGCAAAAGAGTTTTGGTATGATGAGGATAGCCCGTCAACCATGCAAGAAATTGTTTTGCGCGAACGGGACGGCAAAGAAATCATTTTGCTTAGAGGAAGCGGCGATCGATTTAACGATCAGGGTATAGCTGAACCGATTCTTGACGCAGTGCTTGATGACCGTTACATTCTATTCTATTGGATTGGCGGGGAGTGGATACGAGGATATGGGATCTACGACACGCAGGAGCTGCAGGAATATTATCCAATTTCACCGCCGATCCATAAGCTTATAGCACAAGATGGCGACGATCTTTATTTTGGCTACGACATTAACAACTGGGGTGACTGTCCCCTGCAATTGCTTTGCGTTGATTGGCGAAGCGTGGAACGCGCCAAAACACCGGTGCCCATTGATTTGCTGGAAGCGACGCCAGAAATAAATCATGACGGCGAATGGTTAGCTGGTTATGCGCTTTCGCCCGACTTTCGCTGGTTTGTCGCCAGCACAACAGAGGGGCTGCTGCTCTACAAAATAGACTGCGCCGACGTAAGTTTCTGGCAGATTCCATATCCAGAAAATACGCAGCACCCCAGCGAGGGATGGCCACACTTAGACGGTGTTGCGTTTATTGACGCACATACAATCTATTGGTACGGTTGGGAACTTCCATACATTGTCGAAGTTCATATAAACCAATAATTCTATTTCTAAAAGGAGATCACCATATGGACTATGCAACCGAATCCCTGCGCCTGCATTACGAATGGAAGGGCAAGCTGGAAGTGACGCCCCGCGCTTCAGTCGATAACAAAGAGGCGCTTTCTTTGGCCTATACCCCCGGCGTGGCGCAGCCCTGCCTTGAAATCCAGAAGGACGTCGACAAATCCTATGAACTCACCCGCCGTTGGAACACCGTGGCCGTGGTGACCGACGGCACCGCCGTGTTGGGCCTTGGCGACATCGGCCCCGAAGCGGGTATGCCGGTCATGGAAGGCAAGTGCGTATTGTTCAAGGCCTTCGGCGGCGTCGACGCGATCCCGCTCTGTGTGCGCTCAAAAGAAGTGGACGACATCGTCCGCACGGTGACGCTGTTGGCCGGTTCCTTCGGCGGCGTCAACCTGGAGGATATCTCCGCGCCGCGCTGCTTTGAAATTGAGCGCAGGCTCAAGGAAGTTTGCGACATCCCCATCTTCCACGATGATCAGCACGGCACCGCCGTGGTGACCCTGGCGGCGGTGCTCAACGCCCTCAAGCTCGTCGGCAAAAAGCTGGCGGATTGCGTGATCGCGTTCTCCGGTGCGGGCGCGGCGGGCGTCGCGGTTGCCCGCCTGCTGAACGGAGTCGGCGTAAAAGACATTCTGATGTGCGACCGCAAAGGCATCATCTGCGCCTGCGACGAAAGCCTGACGCCCGATAAGAAAGCCATCGCTGATTTCACAAACAAAGAACAGCGCTGCGGCACCCTGGCCGACGCCTTGCGTGGGGCGGATGTCTTCATCGGCGTGAGTGCGCCGGGCATTGTTTCGCCGGAGATGGTGCAGGCCATGAACCCCGGCGCCGTCGTGCTGGCGATGTCAAACCCCGTACCGGAAATCATGCCCGACCTTGCCACGGCGGCGGGCGCGGCGGTGGTCGGCACCGGGCGCAGCGATTTCCCCAATCAGATTAATAACGTGCTGGCGTTCCCGGGCATCTTCCGCGGCGCGCTAGATGTCCGCGCCAGCGACATCAATGAGACGATGAAGATCGCCGCCGCCGAGGCCCTTGCCGGCCTGATCGCCGATGACGAACTGACGGCGGAATATATTCTGCCCAAGGCCTTTGACCCCCGCGTGGGTTCCACAGTAGCCGAAGCTGTGGCCAAGGCAGCGGTCGATTCCGGCGTGGCCCGGTGCCTGCGGACACCTGCGGTGGGCTAGTCCCTGCGGCGCAATAGCAATAAGGTTGATATATGCTGAAGAAGGTTTGGGAAAGCCCGAGCCTTCTTTTTTGTGTTATACTCTTCCTCGGTAAAACAATAGACGAGTGAACAAAGGCACCAGCTTACTTGCGGGCGGCCCGACGCCGCCCCTACAATGCTGATCTAACCGCCGCAAGGGCGTGTGCGTGGGGCACGTTATTGCGCTCGGGGTCGCGCACCCTACAAGCGCGCCCGGTGTAGGGGCGGCGTCAGGCCGCCCGCAGGCAACGAAACGAGGATGTGTATCTCTCTTTTTGTCATCTCTTCTAACGAAA
>JAVBOZ010000117.1:0-13819 GCA_031549985.1 Oscillospiraceae bacterium
TTCCAGGGCGATGGCGTGGGTGCGGTCGCTCGAGCCGTCGTCAATAACGAGAATCTCGATGGCATGCCTATCCTCTGCCCGCAGCGTCTGAGCGAGCAGCGAATCGAGGCAGCGTCGAATATCCTTCTGCGCGTTATAGGCAGGAACAACAACGGATATGGATGGGGTTGCGGACGGCATAGGCCGAATCCCTCCTGGTATTAATACGAATATAGGTAGTCGAAATAGGATCGCGTGTCCTCATGTTCATTTTGGTGACGATATACGGTCATCACCAGGCCGATGGCAAGATAGACACAGAGATTGGAGGAGCCGCCCGCGCTGAAAAACGGCAGTGTTATGCCGATCACCGGCAGGAGGCTGATGCACATGCCGATGTTGATAATTGCCTGCGCACCGATCATCAGCGCGACACCGCCACAGAGCAGCCGAGCCTTGATGTTGCGCGTGCGGCTGCCGACCCGCGCCAGGCGGATCACCAGAAGCGCCAGCACCAACATCACAGCCAGCGCCCCGAAAAAGCCCAGCTCCTCGCCGGCCACGGCAAGAATCATGTCGTTTTGGCTTTCAGGCACAGAGCCGGACTGGACATAACTGCCTTTGAAAAGTCCCTTTCCCTTCAACAGCGCCGAACCCATGGCATAACGAGCCTGCTGCTGCTGGTAACTCACAGTCTTGTACTCCTGCTCCGTCAGCATGTCGGGGGCATAGACGGCGTAAATGCGCTGGCGCTGAAAATTGTTCATAAAGTAAAGCCACACCACGGGTGCGGCCGCCGCGACCAGGGCAAACAGGGCGGCGAACCATCGCAGCTTCAGCCCGGCGAGAAAGAGCATCCCGGCCGTAATCGAAAGGAACACCAGCGCGCTGCCAAGGTCGCCCGTTCGCACCACGAGCGCAAAGGGAAGCAGCGCGTGCGCGCCCAGCAGGAAAATGTTCTTGAGTTTATTGACATCCGCGCGAACCATGTGCAGATGCCAGGTGAATGAAAGGATAAAGCCGATTTTCAGCAGTTCAGAGGGCTGAAAATTGATGCCGCCGAAGATCGGGAATTCGAGCCACGAGATAGCGTCATCGCGGCCCGTAGGACTGGTGCCGAAGCGAAACAGCAGCAGCATGAGCACCATGCATACCCCTGCAAAAACATACCAGAAGCGCAGCAGCAGCTCATAATCGATAAAGCTCATAACGAGCGAAAGCACGACCCCGAGACCGATCGCAGCCGCCATGATGATGGTGTCGCGTGAAAACGTTACCTGCTTTGCCTCAGCCAGGGCAAGCGTAGCCGAATGAACCAGCAGAAGCCCGAACGCCGACGCCGCCAGGCACAGCAGCAGTGTAATCCAGTCAGTCCCCGCAAAGATGGAGTTGACGATCTTCCCGCCGCCGCGCATAATACTCCTCTGTTTCGTGGTTATGCGGTTGCGCCTGGCCATTGCGCCCCTCCCGTCCCTTCTGGTTTTTGTCCAATGAATATCGCCGACATTCCTTTGCTAAAAAAACACCTGCACCCGGTGTTCGCCCGGCTCGCCCTGCAATTCCAGCACCGATGCGCCGCCGGACAAAGGGGTCAGGCGATAACTGCAATCCGTCTCAACCGCGCGGCAGGGCTTGTGAATATAGAGCACCGTCGGCGCAACGCAGGTCTCTTCCTGTGTGAAACCGAGGCTGAAGACGTTGTTGAAGCGGTCGGTCAGGTAGTAGTCGATGCGCCCCGCCACCGCCTGCGGGCAGGTGCGGCTGAGCACCTCCATCAGCTTTTTTTCCAAATCGCCCTCGCCGTAGGCCCAATAGGTCTGACTCCACTGATGGCGATCGAAGAAATCCAGCAGAAATTGCGCGTGCGGAAACCAGCCGGGGTCGGAGCCGCCCGCGCCCCATTCGCCCACGATGACCGGCACGTCGAGCCGCTCCTGATTCCGCGCGGCGGCGGAAAAGAAGGAACCGACGCGCGCGTTGTTGGCGTATTGATACAGCGGCGTGTCCACGGTAAAGTCATAAGCGTGCGGCGCAAAACATTGGTTGGGTTCGCGGCGGCCGTCCACCCGGATGGCCGGTGTCGTCTGCTTCGCGCCCACGTTGCCCAGAATGCTCTGCTCCATCATGATGATGCCGTTCGGCGTCTCGCAGCGAATCGCTGCTGCGACTTTATCTAGAAAGGGAGCGTACATCTCCTGCTCAAAGCGACGGCCCAGCGGCTCCAACGCGCCGACCAACTCCGCCATGAATTCCGGGCTGAGCTGATCCATCATTTGATTCCGGCGGTTTTTATGCAACAGGCCATCCACCAGCTTCCCGCGCTGCAGCGCCCGGCTGCAAAGCAAGCCCCTGGCCGCCTGTGCGCCCAGCTTACGGAACATCGCGCCGCCCAGGCTGCCCGGGAAGGGTTCATTCAGCAGATCGAACCCAAGCAGCGCCGGTCTTTCGCCATAACGACGGGCCAGCATCGCCCAGAGCGCGGCAAAATGATCCTGCAACCCCCGGCCATGAACCTCATCGTTCGCCCAGAAATGGTCAAACGAACGGTGCACAGCCTTGCCCCAAAAATAGCCTTCACCCCAGACGTAAAACGGCTGGCGCTGGCGATAGCCGTCGCTGAGCGTCGCCCAGGCAGGCGCGCCGTCGCCCACGCGCGTCTCAAAACCGGAGTAAAGATCCTGGTGCATATCCAAAAAAATATACACCCCATGGCAAGCTGCGGCGTCAAAAATAGCGTCGATCGAACGCAGGTAGCTCTCGTTATATTGCCCTGGTTCCGGCTCAAGATTCTCCCAGGTGACGCCAAGGCGCAGCACCGTAAAACCCAGGGCAGCATAGGCAGCAAGGAAAGCGTCGTCCATCCGGTACCGGAACGCGTCGGCACCGCCCTGCTTGTGGTCAAAGTTCATTCCGTTGAAGATGCGTGTCCGACCGCTGGAATCGACAAAGGTCTTACCGCTGACGCGGATGGTATCCATAGTGCCGCCCTCCCTGCTTTTATGTTCCTAAAATATCATAGCATAAAAAAGCAAAGAAAGCAATTATTTCTTTCGTGCTAAATGCCTACATTTTCGTTGTTGTGCGCGTAAAGTCATAAGCCTTGCCAACGCCTGTTGATAACCCTGTGGATGAAAGGGATAACTCCTTTTCATCTAACGCTTTAGTTTGCCAAATCCTTGATGTGTAAGACTTTTCCAGTTTTACTGGAAACTTTTTCCGTAAAGTGTATTTCTTTACAGCGCCTCTTTTTTCTGAACAATTTCGTTGAAACATCCTATTCGTTTCGTGCGTTGGGCGAGGTCTTTTCCCCGCTGCGGCGGCATACCTTTAGTATACCGTAAAAAACAACGATGCAAGGAGGGACATCACGTTATGTTGATTTATCCCGTCAAAGCAGGTGACACCGTCTATAAAATCGCCCGGCAGCACAGCCTCCAGCCTGCCGCCGTCATCAAAGCCAACGGCCTTGAAAACCCGGACCGCCTGCTGGTGGGTCAGGCGTTGATTCTGCCGACGGTACGCCAGATTCACACGATCGTCTCCGGTGAAAGCCTCTATAAAATCGCGCAAAAATATGGGATTGATCTGAAGGCACTGATCAAGGCCAATCCACAGATCCCGACGCCGAACTATATCCGGCCTGGAATGCGGCTGCGCCTGCCGCAGGGCCACTGGGGCAGCATCACCGTCGGCGGCTATGCCTACCCGGACATTCGCCCGGCTGCGCTGGAGACGTCGCTCCGCCATCTATCCTTCCTCAACGTCTTTGCCAACCGCATTCAGCCCGACGGCACACTGGATCCCCCAATGAACGACCAGCGCGTCATCGGGGCGGCAAAGCAGGCGAATGTACAGCCCCGGCTGGTAATCGTCAATCTGAAGGAAGAGGGCGGATTTCAGCCGGATCTTGTGCGTGAGGTGTTGGCGGATCCGCAAAAGCAGGAGACCCTGTTGCGCAGCGTGATCGCCCGTCTGGAATCCCAAGGCTACGCGGGGCTGGATGTCGACTTCGAATTTGTTCCGGCGGAGTCAAAGGAGGACTACAATACCTTTCTTGCCAAGGCCCGCGCGTGGCTGCACGCCGCCGGATATAACCTCAGCACCGCCGTACCGGCCAAAACCAGTGACGACGAAAGCGGCCCGCTCGTCGCGGGCATCGATTACGCCAGCCATGGCCGCTACGCCGATAAAGTGATCCTGATGACCTACGAATGGGGCTATCAGGGCGGGCCGCCGATGGCGGTCGCGCCGGTCAATGAGGTGCGCAAGGTGCTCGATTACGCCGTCAGCCGCATTCCGCCCCTAAAGATTTTGATGGGCATCCCTAACTACGGCTACGACTGGACGCTGCCCTATGCGCCCGGCTCCAGGGCTAAGGTTGTCAGCAACCCCGAGGCGATCAACATTGCCGCCGCCCACGGCGCAGACATCAACTTTGATGAGACGGCACAGACCCCGTGGTTCCGCTATACCGACAACGACGGCAAGCAGCACGAGGTCTGGTTTGAGGACGCGCGCAGCATTTTCGCGAAGCTGGCGCTGGTGCATGAATATGGGCTGGGGGGCATCGCGTATTGGACGGTCAATTACCCCTTCCCACAGAATTGGTTCCTGGTTGAAAATTTGTTTAAGGTGAAAAAAGGGTAGCGCAAGACCGTTGTCTAATACAGCCGCCATTTATAGCTCACCCGCAGGCCATCGTAGTTTGGCCTGCGGGTTGGTTTTTCTTGCTATTTGTATTGGAGTATGCTATGCTGGGGTTAGAAAAGAAAGGAGGAATCTGGATGAAAAGAACATCTGCCGCATTTCTTTGCCTTGCGCTTGCGTTTCTTTTTGCCTGTGGAAGGCAAAATGCGCCCGCGCAGAGCACACAGGGCTCCAGTCCTGTAAGCGAAAAGGACAAAACCACCAGTCTCGCTTCAACCGAAGAACCCTCCGCGTCCGCCCCCAACCACCCCAAAGCGGTTATGCCGCCGTTGCAGGGCGGCCCGATGCTCTATAGCTTTGAAGCCAGTGAACCGTATAAAGTGGAAGAGGTCAAGGATGAAGACGGCAGCTACACCCTCATCCTATACTATGAAGGACTGGTCAATCAGAATGGCGACGTTGTGGTCCCGCCGAAATATGAACGGACAGATTATGTGTATGCGGACGACAGCAAAACGTGCGTCATCGGGCTGATCGCTCGGCGGGATAAGTCCTTTACTTACTATACGTTGGATGGGAAAAGCAAGAAGCTCGCCTGCGAAGGCCTCAGCATCGAGGTTTTTCAAGGCGGGAAATACGCGGTCGTTGGGCTGGCGGAGGACGGCCGTGCGCAGGACTACCACGACGGACTGTTTGACCTCGAAAAAAATGTATATGTGGTCGAGCCAAGGGCCGGGCAGATGATCCAATCCCAATATAAAGACAGCGGCATGGTATTCGGCTACGATTATGGCGCCAACGGCGAAAGCGAAAAAACGGTTGCGCAATGGTTCTTTGTTTGCGCAACGGAGGTTAAAAAAGAGGTTCCGATGACGTTCGGCCGCCTGAACAATTACCATATGCGGGATAAGGTCTTCGAGACCGTAGAAAATTTTGTTTGGTTCTATTACGATCAGCAGTGGGAGCGCGTCGCAAAGCCGAAAGAGCCTCCTGAACCGCAGACAGACCAATCGCAGTATAAGCTCGGCAACGGCGAACAGTTCCGCACTTTTTCTGCTTTCATGCGGATTAGCAGGCTCGGGTATAACGATAGTTCTGACAATCTCGGAACTTTGGTGCTAGACAAGAATCTGACACCCAAAATGCTGTTTGACGCAAAAGGCATTTTGGTTACCGGATCAGAGACTCCCCTCATAGGGGACTTCTATGCCAATGAAGACCAGATTGATTATTACTGCAAATATGTCAACGGAACCTGGACGGTGCTGAAATCCTCAAAATTTTGGAATCCGGACTCGCTTCACGAAATCAGTGAGGGCCCGCGCTTTAGAGCGGCAGTTTTTGCTGCCTGCGAAGATTACCTCGTTCTCAACGGCTGGAACGGCAAGAGCGGCGACGCGCACACCTTCGCCATCAATTGGGAAGGCAACCCTTATAATAATTGCCCGCTTGAAAAGTTCTTTGATAAAGAGGGCATGAACCTGCGCCTGACCGCCGGCGAACAGGGGCCGGAATATTATTGGATCGATGATTCTCAGGGCAAACGCGGTTATGTTGATGTGCGGGGGAACTGGCTGTTTGTCGCACCGGCAAACACCTGACGCTCACCCTTACCCCTCGCACATCCCCAAAAAAGTCGCTTCGTCAATCACCGCCACGCCCAGCGCCTGCGCCTTTGCCAGCTTGCTCCCGGCCTCCTCGCCCGCCAGCACGTAATCCGTTTTTGCCGAGACACTGCCGCTGACTTTGCCGCCCAATGCCTCAATGCGCTCGGTCGCTTCCTTTCGGCCCAGGCTGGGCAGTATGCCGGTCAGCACAAAGGTCTTGCCCGTGAAGATGCCGCTTGCAACAGGCGCGGCGCTGCTCGCCCATTGCAACCCCAGGCCACGCAGATCGTCCAGCAATTCCCGATGCGCGGGCTTATTCAAATAATCAAAAAAACTTTTCGCCGCCGCCTCGCCGATGCCCTTGATCTCGGCCAGGCGGTATTTCATGCGCACCCTGCCGGTGCGCAGTGTCTCTTCCTCCGCCAGCAGCGCAGTGTCAAGCACTTCATCCATGGAGCGGTATTGACCGAAAATGAGCTTTGCAATATCCTCGCCCACATGGCGCACGCCCAAGGCAAAGAGCAGCCGCGCGGGCTCGCGCCGTTTGGATGCTTCGATGGCAGCGCAGAGCTTGGCGGCGGATTTTTCGCCCAGGCCCTCCAGCGCTGCCAGCTGCTCCGGCCGCAGGCGATATAGATCTGCCGGGCCTGTGACAAGACCTGCGCGGATCAACTGTTCCAGGATGGCCTCGCTCAAGCCTTCGATATCCATCGCAGCGCGGGAGCAAAAATGCGTCAGCCGCCGATGCAACTGCGCCGGGCAGTCCGGGTTTTCGCAGCGCAACACGACGCCTTCCGCCGCCACCGGTTCCCCGCAGGAGGGACAGCGCTCCGGCATCCGATAGGGCGCGCTGCCTTCAGCGTGGCGCAGCGAGCGCAATACCTCGGGAATGACGTCCCCGGCCTTGCGCACCAACACCCGGTCGCCGATGTGCACACCCTTTTTGTCGATCATGTCCTGGTTATGCAGCGTTGCACGGCTGACCGTGCTACCGGCAAGCAAGACCGGTTCAAGCACCGCCGTGGGCGTCAGCGCGCCCGTTCTGCCCACGGTAACCTCAACGTCCAGAAGCGTCGTCTCCCGCTCCTCCGGCGGGTATTTGAATGCCGCCGCCCACTTGGGAAACTTCGAGGTGCTGCCAAGCATTTTGCGCTGGGCAAGGTTGTTGACACTTACCACCGCGCCATCAATATCATAGGGCAGCCCGCCGCGTTCTTCACCGATGCGCGCGATCTGCGCCCAGACCTCTTCCGCCGTGCGGCAGACCGCGCAGCCAGGAATCACCCGCAGCCCCAACGAGCGCAGACGTTCCAGGTTTTCACTGTCGGCGGCGCTTTTCAGCCCCTGCGCCCGCAGCACGCTGAAACAGAAGATGCTCAGGCCCCGCTCCGCCGTCACGGCGGGATTTTTTTGCCGCAGCGAACCGGCGGCGGCGTTCCTCGGGTTTTTGAATGGCTCCGCGCCCGCCCCGGCCTGCTGGTCAATTAGCTTTTCGAAGGCCGCGCGCGGCAGATAGACCTCGCCGCGCACCTCCAGTTGCGGCACGGGCTCGGTCAGCCGCAGTGGGATCGCCCGCACGGTGCGCAGGTTCGCCGTGACGTCCTCCCCCACCCTACCGTCGCCGCGCGTTGAACCGCGCACAAATTGGCCGTTCTCATATTCCAGCGCTACCGAAAGCCCGTCGATCTTGGGTTCAACGATGAATTCCGCGTCGTGCAGTTTTTCAAGTACAGACGAAAGGAACCCAAACAGCTCCTCCTTGCTGAACACGTCCTGCAAACTTTGCAGCGGCACTGCATGCTCCACCGGAGCAAACAGGCTGGAAATTTCGGAGCCAACCCGCTGCGTCGGCGAATCCGGCGTCACCAATTCGGGGTGTTCGGCTTCCAGTGTCTCCAGCGTGCGCAGCAGCTCGTCATATTGGAAGTCGTCAATCTCCGGCGCGTCCTCCACATGGTATTTGTGGCTGTGATAGCGCAGGGTTTCGCGAAGCTCCGCCGCGCGGCCTGCGGGGTCATCGCCAGCACGGATGGATACCACGTCATGCTTCGTCAAAGCCTTCCGCCTCCTCCAATTCCTTCTGTACCCTGCGGCGTTCGGCCAGTTCAGCCTCAACCATGTCGCGCTGCTTGGGGTCATACTTGAACAAAAGGCGGGCGACCAACCAAACAATTTGGTCAAGCATGGGCGCAAGCGTATACAACGTCCACGCCCATTTTAGATAGCGAGCAGGCGGCAGTTCGTTCTTGCTTTGATCCACCGTATTGATACCACTCCACTTTTGGAAGGCATTGTAGGTGGCGCTATTGATGTTGCCGGTCACCATTTTTTCGAAAAAGGCATTAAAAGCGGTGGTCATACCCTCGCTGCGTACGCCGGTTTTGTATTCCACGTAATCCAGCATCTCGTAGTTAAGGATATTTTCTGCATAACCGTTGAGGGGCGCAAGCGTTTCAATCAAAGTGTCCGTAATTATAATTCCTATAAGGGGCGGCATCTTACGCTTGTATTTTCGCGGATCCAAAAGATAACGGGCACCGTAATTGATGATCGACACTGAGTGGTTGATGATATGCATTCGCTTCGGGCCTCCGATGCGATTGACTATAACGCCCAAAAACGGATAAAGAATTGTCACCGGCAGACCTGCAAACTGCTTCTTAAACCATATCAAAGCCTCGCCGCGCATCTCTGTACCGCCAATGTTGTATTTCGGCATAATGTAACGGTAAACCGGCAGATCGTCAGAAGAAGGCGTAAACACGGTAATAAACTTGGCCGCCGCATTGAGAAGCAAATACTTGTTGTGCCTGAGAACGGAAACAGTCTCGCGCAGCGTCCGTTTTTGCCCCTGTGCGCCATTCGCTTCCCCGGCTGCAGCGTTGATGGTGACGCGGTTGCGGGCGTAGGTTCTCATGCATCCGGCAATCACCGCAAAGGGAAACATGATCAGTGCGCCATAAACGTATATTCTGTAGTCGCTGAACTTAAGCCGATCCCGTGCGAAACCCATGATGATATTGGGCAGGTTGGCAATGGGGTAGCCTATCTGTGTGCCCACGCTGCCCCAAACCATGGTTTTGCCGCGCTCCTTTGAATAGGGCGTGATGCCAACAAAATATTTTGTGTAAGCGACGCCGGCAAAAGTGCCAAGAATGTCGTTGCACATTCTGATGGCTGTCATTAAAACTACGTGCCCCAAGGGTGTAAGCCCAAGGTCGAAGAGCACCAAAACATTGAAGATGCAGCCAATCAACGTGTTTATGCGTGAGAGTCGACGGTAGGTCTGATCCGTCATCGGGTTGCGGTCCATCCACTGGCCCACGATCGGGTCATTGAAGGCGTCCCAAAAAGAACTGATAATGCCGCTGATCGTCAAGTGATTCGGATTCACGCGGAATGTATAGCGGAACAAGCGATCCTGACCGTTGAAGCCTTCGGCAGCGGTGCTGAATAAACCATGGATGGCAAACAACAGCTTTTCCCAGGGCTGCAAATGCCCTTCAGGCGCGTCTTCCCCCTTCATCCATTGGATCGGGTGGTGCGCCAACTGCCTGATTTCCTGCTGTGCGTTTTCGGGGATTTTTCTTTTTGCAAAATCTACAATACGCGGCACGGGCAAACCTCCTTTCGCAAAAGGCCCTATGCAAGGTCAATTTCTACAGCGTCGTCCGGGGATTCGTCATATACCAGCGAGAGCAGGAAGGCGGGCACATCGGTCACGCCCAGCTTGCCGAGAGGCTTTCGAAGCAGCGGCTCCAGCCTGTGCGCAACCGCCAGCACCGATTTTCCCACCGGCGTATCGGGACCGTAATGCTCTTCCCCGGCAAAAATGTTACGGATGATTTCAAGGAACAATTCCTTCACCGAAAGCGGGCGGGCAGGCTTTGGTATCTTGCACCGGCACCACAGCAACGTACCCAGGCCACCCACCGTCACCTTGTTGAAAAATTTTCCGGCGAGGGTGATAGGGAGCCTGTTCTTCAGAACTGTCTTCGCGTCCACACTGAAGCCGCCGGAAAGCTGCGAAAGGCGATGGATGTCATTGGCCGCGCTTTCGATGATCTCACGTAACAGGGAATCGAAATACGTTTTGAAATACTCCCCAGCCGAAAGGCCGCCCTTTTCCCATTGAAAATCCTTGATGGCGCGGGTCGAGACCTTCAGCAGGCTGCCTTCCAGTTCCAGCACGCGGAACACGCCGGGGTAACCCACCAGCGCGGAGGTGTTGATGTCCCAATAGGGGTTGCCCTCCGGGGTGACGATGGGTTCAATGTTAAGCATATGGGAGTGCCCGGTAAAGAGGCAGCGCAGCCCGGCGTTGGCCAGTGTGCGGGTGCATTCCTCCCAGTTGCCCAGCATATCGCGCTTCGAGACGACGGGGTACAGTGGCGTCGGCGGCTGGGAGGGGTGGTGCGTCATCCCGAAGATATATTCCCCCGCCGCCTGCGCCTCGGCGATCTGCGCGAGAATCCACGCCATCACGTTTTCATCGAAACCGCAAAAGCTGCGCCCGTTGCCGTCATCGTTGAGGCAGAGCAGTCGATAGCCCGGTGCCAGCTGCGCGACGTAAGAAAACCCGTCCGCTTCGCAGCGGGCGATGGCGTCTTGGGGGCCGAAGGCATAGTAAAGCTCCCGCAGCTCCTCGCGGAATACCTTGCCCTCCGGGTGCTCCAGAGGCGGCAGGCCAGTCTCGTTGCGTTCTTGCTTCGCCTGGTCATAGTCGTGCGTGGCGGTGATAGCAAGAATGCGCTTACCGGCGGCCTGCACCTTATGCAGTCGTTCGAGCAGGCCCCTGTGTTCGTCGGCGTGGCCGTCGCAGGTCAGGTCGCCGCTCAGCAGCAGGATGTCGCAGTCCGGCTCGGCCAGGAATTCCGCCAGGGCGGCGTCCAGGATTGCCGGACTTTCCGCCATGCACTTCTGGCCGGAACGGGGCAGTTCGGCGGGCATGGGGTCGCGTTGGTAAAAATGCGTGTCGGTAAATTGCCAGAGCTTGAGCATAGGGATCCTCCTTGATTCGCTTTGGATATGTATGTATTGTTGATGTTTTTCATAATGCTTTTGTTTTAATATATCTTTGCGTCCAGGGGCAGACCGCCAGACAGATGCCGCAGCTTCCATCAGCAATATTCAGAGCCCGCCCGCGCTCCACAACGGCTTCTTTGCATTTATAGGCATCCAGCAATTCATCTCTGACCGCACGCAATGCCCATTGCTTCCCTGTGATCGCGCCGCCGGGGCAATGTCTGACGCATTCCATGCATTCCCCGCAAAAAGAGACGTTGACCGGCTCGCCAACCGCAAACGGCATATCCGTCAACACACCGCCCAGACGTATCGCGTTTCCAAACCGCTTTGTTATCAGGGCAGCCGATTTCCCGATCCACCCAAGCCCCGCCCTCGTCGCAAGCGTTTTAAAGGGCAGCGGCGTCTTATATTCTTCATCCTGTTTATAACAAAAGAGTGATTTCGCCTGAAAGCCATATTCAATGATTTTTTCCGTGAGAAAATCGCAGGTCTCCCTTAGCTCACCACTTACTTTTCGATATTCGTTATAGTATTCCATGGAAGGCCCGTTCGGTATGTTGGCTACAATTTCCGGTCTCAACGCAATCGCGATCGAAACCCCATAACGAAAGCTCATACGGCTACCGCTGTCAATTTCAAATAAATCCGCAAAACCAACCAACGCCATGTTCCTGTCTTTCAGAGCATCCAAAACCCAATTGTTATGTTCATCCATTAAGGCGCTCCCCCTTTCAAAGCAGCTCCACGTAAGCCTCGCCAACGCCCGGTTCCAGCGTGACCCGACCCGCGTCAGAATCCCAAGCCCCACCCGCCGCCGCCAGCACGCCGCGCGCGCGAAAAATCGGCAGTTCCCACCAGATGCGCATATCCTCCGGCAGGCCGGTTAACTCCAGTGTCACCCGGTTGCCGCGGGTCTCCATGCGAAAAGCGAAGCGCTGCCCCATGACCGGGATGTTGCGCAAGGCAATCACCCGGCCATCGGTGGTCCATTCCACCGGCACACCACGGCCAAGCACGAGCACGCCGTCCGCCCGCTGGGCGCAGAGGCTCTCAACCAACACCTTCGTGGCCACAGCCTGCCCCCACATGTGCGGGCATGAACCGCCGCCGCCGGATGCGTGGACACGGCTCCAGGGGCTTTTCGGGTTGGGTGGGCGTATGCCCTCCCACCAGCTGAAGGGGCCGCTCTGGCTGTTGTGAATCATGAAAAGAAAGGCCTGTATCCCCAGATCGCGGTGGTCCTCGCCACGCAGCGCGGCCGCACCGTATCCCGCGTTATAGGCCGAGGAAAAAATCCCGTGCGGATACCCGCCAAAATTGGCGGTCTCTAGGCCGGTCTCGCCCGCGCCTGCCCTGCGGCCAAAGCCATGGGCATAGGTCGCGTCGATGGCGGCAAGCATCGCGCCGCCCTGCGGCAGGTTCAGCAGCCAGCCATCCCAGGCCCAGCGGCCAAAGAGGAACATCGACGCCCAATTGGCGTCCAGCGGGTTTTTGCGCGCGCCCAACTCGTTGGGCCGGTCGATGTCAATGGGCAAATAGCGCAGGCCATAGCGGCGCATCGTGCTCTCAAGGGTCTGGCTCAGGCCCTTCGCCAACCGGTAATACTGTTCCCGGGCGGCGGCAGCGGCCGCTTCGCGCCCCAGCTCTTCGGCTAAAAATGCGTAGGCCCCCAGCCCCAGCAGCGCCGACCAGTTGTCGCAAAGCCAGTGGCCATAGCTGTCGATCGCGGCGGTCTTACGCATCACCCCGCCGGGTTCCATCTCACTCAAAAGCTCCGCATGCCTCGCGGCCAGTTCGGCCCAGGCTTCGCGCGCGGGCGCGAGATCGCCAGTCTTCAAATAATAGAGCGCATAGACCCAGGGGAGCTTCCAGCGCGCGTCGGGGTATTGCAGTGTGCGCAGGATTTGCCCGGCGTATACCCGGAAGTTCTCGGTCTCACCCAGTGTCAGCAGGCCCGCCAGTATGCCGATGGCGTCGTGGTCAAACACGCGCTCGTAGCCATTACCGCCGGTGCGCAGTTCGCCGCCCTTGCGCAGGATCATCGTGAACACAAAGCCCGCGCGTACGGCGTCGATCAGTTCGGGCGCGGGAAGTTCCTCTATGGTCAGCAGCGGTTCCAACCGCCGCTCCCAATACGCCTTCATGCGGGCGTACTGGGCATTCCAGCCGCCGCAGGAAAGCAGGTCTTCCCTGCTAACGGCGCGCGGCGTGACGGCGACGGCGTACTCCAGCACAGCGGTTTCGCCGGGCGCAATGTGTTTTGGCACCGCGTTCAGGAGCACCAAATGCTTCGATACCGCAGGCACCCTGCATGGTACGCTCGTTTTATTCTCAATCCTCAAGCGCGAAAAGACCACTGCTGGAGCGTCGCTCCCCTCCCCCACCGCGCCACAAAAGCTTTCAACGGTATAGCGCACGCCGCGATTCTCATACGCGCTGCGCGGGCAGGGCAGCCAGCCTTCGCTCAGCTCCCAATCGATTTTTCCGGGGATGTTCCGCACACCGAACGTGACCATCCGCCGCCTGCCTTCGCGCAAGAGGAAGGAACCATCAATGAA
>JAVBOZ010000063.1:0-3161 GCA_031549985.1 Oscillospiraceae bacterium
CTCCAACTACTGCATTAACGGCTGCGTCTATTGCCCCTATCACGCGCAGAACACGCGCATCCCCCGCCGCAAGCTCAACCAGGCGGAGATCGCCCGCGAAGTGGCCGCGCTGCAGGATATGGGGCATAAGCGCCTGGCGGTGGAGACGGGCGAAGACCCCCTGAACAACCCGATTGAATATATTCTGGAGTCCATTCAGACCATCTATTCCGTGCGGCACAGGAACGGCGCGATCCGCCGCGCGAACGTCAATATTGCCGCTACCACGGTGGAGGATTACCGAAAGCTGCACGAGGCAGGCATCGGCACGTATATCCTGTTTCAAGAGACGTATCATAAGCAGAGCTATGAGGCGCTGCATCCCTCGGGGCCAAAGAGCGATTACGCCTGGCACACCGAGGCCATGGATCGCGCGATGCAGGGCGGCATTGACGACGTGGGTCTGGGCGTACTGTTTGGGCTGGAGCGCTGCCGCTATGAGTTTGCCGCGCTGCTGATGCACGCCGAACACCTGGAGGCGGCCTTCGGCGTCGGCCCGCACACCGTCAGCGTACCGCGGGTCAAACCGGCCGACGGCGTCAATCCGGCGGACTTCAAGGGCGGCCTCAGCGACGAAACTTTCGCCAAGATCATCGCCTGCATCCGCGTGGCGGTGCCGTATACCGGGATGATCATCTCCACCCGCGAAGCCGAAGCGACGCGCGCCCGCGCCCTTGCGTTGGGTGTCTCGCAGATCAGCGGCGGCAGCAAGACCAGCGTTGGCGGATACGCCGAGGGCGACGCCATGGGCGGCTGCGGCGCGGCCAGGGATACCGAGCAATTTGAGGTCAGTGACCACCGTACGCTGGATGAGGTCGTGCGCTGGCTGATGGAACTGGGCTATATCCCGAGCTTTTGCACCGCCTGTTACCGGGAGGGACGCACGGGCGACCGCTTTATGCAGCTGCTGAAATCGGGGCAGATTCATAACTGCTGCCACCCGAACGCCCTGATGACCCTGGAGGAATATTTGCTGGACTACGCCAGCCCGGCCACACGCGCGCTGGGCGAAAAGCTGATTGCCGCCGAGATCAGCAACATCCCGCTGGAGAAGATGCGGGCGCTGGTGCAGCGGCATTTGGCACAGATTCAGGCGGGCGAGCGCGATTTTCGGGTATAATAGTCTCGAACCTTCGGCTCGAGCCATTTGAAGAATCCCTTGCCGGGCGCAGCCCGCCATTTTGCTGCGCAAAACCGGAATTCTTTTTTAGTATGTATGATTGTCTGAACCTTCGGCTCGAGCCATTTATGCTTTTCCTTGATTAAAACGATGGCCCCCAACGTAGGGACGGCCATTGGCCGTCCACGCTCCATACTACACTTTATTTTAGTCGGGAATGGTATTCGATCCATTTTTTATGCAGCACACAGGAGGAACCCCCATGTCCATGAATGAAACCCCTTCAGGTGAAAGGGTGCACATCGGTTTTTTTGGCCTGCGCAACGTCGGTAAATCCAGCCTGGTCAACGCCGTCACCGGGCAAGACCTCTCTGTAGTATCGGCACAACCGGGCACAACGACCGACCCTGTGCGCAAAGCGATGGAGCTGCTGCCGCTGGGGCCGGTGTTGATCATTGATACCCCCGGTTTCGACGATGAGGGCGAACTCGGCGCACTTCGCGTGCGCAAGACCCGGGAGGTGCTGGAGCAATGCGACATCGCCGTGCTGGTGACGGAGGCCGGGCGCACGCTTGTCCCGGCGGAGGACGCCTTGCTGCGCCTGTTCCGGGAGCGCGAAACGCCCTATTTGATTGTTAAAAATAAGTTTGATCTGTGCTCGGACGCAGCGGATGAAGACGCTGCCACGGCGGTCTGCGCCCTGACGGGTTGGCATATTCACGAACTGAAGGAGGCCATTGCGCGGCTTGCGCCGACGCAGACGCAACGGGTACGCCTGGTGGCCGATTTGATCCAACCGGGCGACTTTGTTGCGCTGGTCACGCCGATCGACCAGGCCGCGCCCAAAGGGCGGCTGATCCTTCCGCAGCAACAGGCGATCCGCGACATTTTAGAGGCCGACGCGGCGGCGGTCGTCGTCAAGGAGAGCGAGCTGCGGGATATTTTAGCCTCGCTGGGCCGCGCGCCTGCGCTGGTGATCACGGATTCGCAGGTCTTTCACAAAGTGGCGGCGATTGTGCCGCCGGAGACGCCGCTGACCTCGTTCTCCATCCTCTTTGCCCGCTATAAAGGCTATTTGGACGCCGCCGTGCGGGGCGTGCGCGCGCTCGAGCGCCTGCCCGACGATGCGCATATCCTCATCGCCGAGGGCTGCACACACCACCGCCAGTGTGATGACATTGGCACGGTAAAGATTCCGCGCTGGATCCGCAGCGCGCTGGGGCGAAATTTCCGCTTCAGCTCCTGTTCCGGCGGGGAGTTCCCGGAGGATTTGAGCGGCGTAGATCTGGTGATCCACTGCGGCGGCTGCATGCTCAACGAAAAAACAGTCCGGGCAAGGCTCCGCGCCGCCGAAGCGCAGGGCGTACCGTTCACGAACTATGGCGTGGTGATCGCCTGGACGCAAGGGATTTTGGAGCGCTGCCTGCTGGGGAACCGGCTGGCGTAGCCGTTTTTATTTACCTCAATTCAAAAAGCCTGCTAACCGGCACATTTACAGCGTCGGCAATATCAAAAAGAACCTCCAACGACAGAGACTTATCGACTTTTGTCGCCTCAATATTGCTCAGGTGTGTTCTGCTGATGCCGATCAATTCAGCGAGCGTTTCCTGCGTGTAGCCCCTTAATTTCCTGTAGTAAGCAACATTCAAACCTAGCTGGATGAATTTGTCAGCATGCTTCTCAATCATAATCATTCACCTCTTATATATTGTAGCTGTTAATCAAAACAGAATGAACAACCCCTTTTCTTGCATATGCAAATAAAAGGGTTGCTTTCTTATTGTTTTTGTGCTAATATTCAAAATGATAGATTGCATTCTTAAAAATTAGGGAGTAGCGCTATGGTCTTTAAATATACAAGAAAAGTGGATGGATTCGGCAGAATTGTTGTTCCACAAGCGTATCGCGACGCCCTGGGGCTATCCATAGGCGAAGAAGCCAAGATTTTTTTAGTCAACGATCAGATAATCCTTGAAAGGGCAATTCCTGTTTGCATTTTTTG